>NZ_SDKL01000035.1:0-28091 GCF_004123125.1 Geobacillus sp. PK12 | reverse complement strand
GTGGGGAAGGAAACCGTGTAGAACGCTCCTTTCTTTTCCACCTTTACGTTTTGATTGTTAAAGCAACACCAGAATGTTTGAAAATTATGTGTTTTCTGGTTTTTCTTTTGGGACTTCACTTCTCGAATCGTCTGATTGACGACGGCGGAAGGAAACCGCTGCGACGAAAACTCTTTAAATAGTTTGCTCGTCGCTTGATTCAGCTCGGGATGATTCAACAGCCAATTCGCAAACGCGGTATTCACTTCTGTCATCCGTTCATACATGTCTTGTTTGGCTTTCGTCGGCTTGTGCAGTTCCAGCCTGAGGGTGATCGTGGGCATGGATTCACCTCCTTGCAGCAATGACAGGATGCCATTTCCATATGAAGAAAACGGCTCACTTTCATCCCACGCCTAAAGAGCGTGGGCTTTCTCGTTCGCGAATCTGTAAAAAAGAGGATGTCCGTTTGGACAGCCTCTTTTTGCATCAGATGCGCTCTCCCGCGGCTTATGCCTCTTTGCGCTGTTCTTCATTGTGGGCAAAGGAAGGATGGCGCATTGTATAGAGCGTGTAGTTGTCTTTTGTAATTTCGTACAAATTGTATACATCCGCGCCGATTTGCTCGAGCAACGCCCGCCGCGTTTCATTGGCCGGCGTGACGTACGGCAGTTTTTCCGCCGCTTTGATCGAGCGGACGTTGACTTTGCGAATGCGCAAAAACACGGTTTCGATCGACAGCTCATAAAACAGCTCATGGAAAAACGCTTCTTTGGCGCGCCGATTGTAACCGAGCCCGTGATACGGCTTGCCGAGCCACGTGCCTAAAAAGCCGGCGCCATCTTGGATATCAAAGAGGCTGATTGTGCCGATCGGGTTTCCCCATTCGTCTAAAATCGTGCGCGAAATCAATTCGCCACGTTCTTCCGCCTCCATGAGCTGTTTTGTCATGAATAAAAACTCTTCGTACGAGCTGGCTTTTTGGCGCACGAAAGGGAAGACGTCCGGATGCACCATCAGCTCGTACAGCGCATGGCAATCTTGCAGCTCGCGTTTTTTCAACATGGCCAATCCCTCCTTTGGATGCCGAGGGCAGCCTCCCAGCGGGAACCCACCCTCGAAATTTTTTTATTAAAACTTCATTAAAAAAATTTCGGGGTGGGAATCGAACCCACTAGGACCAGCGCGAGCGCTGGTGACGCACCATTTGCCTTCCCCTTGTTCCTGTCCGTATGCGATTATGACGACAACTAGCCTAAGGTCTCCTTTATCATACACGATCGGAGGCGAAAAGGGAATTGTTTTTTTGTTAATTTTTTTTGGATATTTTTTGTCGGTCATGGGGCAAAAGCAAATCGGTGAGACAGCCTTCCAACGTTGGAAACGAAAAGCGGAAGCCGGCTTGCAATAGCTTCTCTGGAATGACGCGCTGCCCTTCGGTGACAAGCATGCTCATTTCGCCAAGGAGAAGACGAAGCGCCCAAGCGGGAATCGGAAGCCAATGCGGACGGCCAAGAAGGCGGGAGAGCATGCGGCCGAACTCATCCATTTGCACTGGATAGGGTGCGGTGAAATTGATCGGGCCGGACAATTCCTCGTGTTCGATGATATACGAGGCCGCGCGCACGACGTCTTCAAGATGAATCCACGATAGCCATTGCCGTCCGCTGCCGATTGGACCGCCGACAAACAGCCGGTACGGCTTGATCATCA
Organism: Geobacillus sp. PK12; assembly: GCF_004123125.1. Taxonomy (NCBI): domain Bacteria; kingdom Bacillati; phylum Bacillota; class Bacilli; order Caryophanales; family Anoxybacillaceae; genus Geobacillus; species Geobacillus sp. PK12. Next base: position 26,399 of record NZ_SDKL01000035.1, on the reverse strand, counting down.
TCGGCAAGGCGCCGCCATGTCGGGCAAACACGACGCCAAAGCGAGCGTAGACGGTGCGGATGCCAAGCTGCTCAATCGGACGGGCCGATGCTTCCCATGCTTGGACGGTCTGGGCTAGAAAGTCGCCGCCGTAATCGGTCGTTTGCTCGGTAAATGTTGCGGAGTCCGAAGTGCCGTAAATGCCGATGGCGCTGGCGTTGATAAACAACGACGGGGGGCGGGACAGTGAATCGATGTAGCGGCCCATCGCTTCGGTGGATCGAAGGCGGCTGTCAAGGATGATCTCTTTTTGCTTCGCCGTCCAACGTTTTCGATTGAGCGGCTCCCCGGCTAAATTAATGGCGACATCGACAACTTCAGGCTTTCGGTGGTTGTCGAAGGAAAGGTAATGAATGCTGCCTTCGGAAGGTTTGGGAGAGCGGGTGAAAATGTAGATCTCATGTCCTTGCTTGGAAAAATGGCGGGCGAGCGCCTGGCCGATCAGCCCAGTGCCGCCGTTGATGGCGATGCGCATCTTGATTCCCCTTCCATTGGTTTATATTATGACTTCGCTTTTGGTGTCAGAAGTTCCTGCTTATGATACGATAAAAGATAAGGGGGACAAACAATGGGAACGATTGCCGACATTGTCGCAACCGAACAAAATGCTGAACGATTTTGGATTGTCGTGCACCGTGACGGCGCACCGTCGTTGAGATTGACAGTTGATCAAGATGTATTGCTTCAATTCCGCTTGAAAAAAGGGATGGAGATCAGCGACGACCTGCTTCAACATATTGTGTATGCCGATGAGGTGAAAAAGGCGTATCAACAGGCGCTTTACTTTTTGGCACACCGGATGCGTTCGGAGCATGAGGTCGCCGCACACTTGCGAAAAAAAGGCGCTCCGGATTCGGTGATTGATGAAGTGCTCAAAAAACTTCGCGCCGAGCGGTATGTCGATGACGAGGCGTTTGCGGCGGCTTATGTGCGCACGCAAAAAAAGACGGCGGCGAAAGGGCCGCTTCTCATCCGTGCCGAACTGGAACGGCTCGGTGTTTTGGGCCGCTTGATCGAGCAGAGTTTGGCGGAGTATACGTTGGATGAACAGGTGGCCATCGCCCGCTCGCTTTACGAAAAAGCGAAAAAACAGCGCCGGGCTGAATCGGCTCGCGCGTTTTTGGAACGGGTGCGGCAGCAGCTGATGCGCAAAGGGTTTCCGCATGAGGTGATTGCCGCCGTTTTGGCGGATGGCGGCGCTCATACTGAACAAGAAGAACGGGAGGCGCTCCGTGTTCAGGCGGAGAAAGCGCACCGCCGTTATGCGCACCACCCGCGGCCGCTTTATGAGCAAAAGATGCGCCAAGCCCTGTACCGAAAAGGATTCGCACTTGACTTGATCAATGAATGGCTGCGCATGCACGGTAATGACGAGTGATCTCGAATGAAAGGATTTAAAAAAATTAGGGGATATTATCAGTTTTGTCGTTGAATGTTGATCACAAAATCGTTCCAGTTCCATAAATCAAGAGATGTTCTGAGCCTTGTGCCGAGTTCCATGTGGATGAAAACGATCCATCCGGAATGCTCAAAAAGGAGGCTTGTCTATGATCAAAGGAGAACAAAAACGGTACAGCGAAATGACGAAAGAAGAACTGCAACAAGAAATCGCCATGTTGACGGAAAAGGCACGCAAGGCGGAGCAGATGGGGATGGTGAACGAATACGCCGTCTACGAGCGGAAAATCGCCATGGCGAAGGCGTATATGCTTAATCCAGCTGATTTTCATCCTGGGGAGATTTATGAAATTGAAGGGGCGCCCGGAGAGTATTTTAAAGTGCGCTATTTAAAAGGAGTGTTTGCCTGGGGATGGCGGTTGAAAGGAAACGGAGAGGAGGAGGCGTTGCCGATTTCACTGCTTCGTAAACCGAATTTGCCTCAATCATGACGGGCGGGACAAGTTCACAATCGGACGGAAAGAGAGCCTAAAAACCTAGGGAGGGTGTCTCCCTAGGTTGTTCCGCTACGACTGCTTGCGCGTCTGCCGCTCTAAAATGATGAGGTCAAGCGTTTGCTGCGTTTCGCCGTTCACTTGCGAGTGGGCGTGTTTTGGATTGGCCCACGGCTGCTGAAACGGGTTCGAATAAAAGTTGTCATAAAATTTTTTGTGCCGATGGTGACCCATGATTGTTCACCTCGCTGCGGAATGTGCCGGGGGAGTGCGGCGAACGATGCCGTGCTCCCCCTTCATGTTAAAAGAAATCGCTTCGTTCGCCGGAGGCGCGCATCCGTTCTTGCGGGTGGGTGTTGGTCGTGCCGTCGGCCCGCTTCGAGGCGTACTCGGCCTTGGCGCGCGGTTCGCCTTCGAGCTTGTTGTTGTTTTGGTTCGGGAAGTTGTGCGCTTTGTTCCGCACGGCACATTCCCTCCTTAACGGCGTGCTCGTGTTGGATGGCCAACACGTATTTTTATTATGGGACACCCTGTAGCGCTTATGTGTGGCAATGATTGGGGCGGAGCCCATCAGCCGTTTGGAGCAAGTTCGAGCTTTTTGCGCAGTTTGCCTTCGCTGAAAATCCAGCCGGTGTATGAGCTGACAATATTGAGATCGCGGTCGAGCTGGACGACAGCGACAAACGGGTAATACCCTTTGCTTCGATAGCGTAAATCAGTAAAGCGCACTTCATAGTAATCATCGTATTCGTTCATTTCCCAACGGTAAACCGGGGAAAAAGATAAGAAAGCGGCGATATTTTCGTCGCGTTTGGCGGCGTTCATCACCGGATGGTCGGGAAGCGCACGCTTTTGGAAGCGGTCAAGGATGATGAGCTCGCCGCGTTTGACGCGGGCGACGTAAAATTCGTCGCAGGTTGAAATGGCTAAATGCCATTCGCGCGGCCGCCATGTCGGTACGGTGATGATCTCGGTCACCCCGGCGATCGAGGCGTGCACGAGCCGTTTGATGTTGGCCTGCTGGCGGAAGCGAAGCCCATAATACGCAGCGATAAGCACGTAGACGACAAGAAACGTATAACCGGGATGGGCGCCGAGAAACAAGCCACCGACGCCAACCAAATGAAGCCCAAAAATGACCGGATCAAACGTATGAATCACGCCAAGGGCGATCCATTTTTTTGTAAACGGGCGCAATGCCTGGGTTCCGTAAGAGTTAAAAATGTCAACAAATACGTGCAAGGCGACGGCAACAAACGTCCAAAGCCAAACGCGAAGCCAATCCGTTTTCGGATAGATGGCGGCCATCACGCTGACGATGAGCAGCGGCCAAAGAACGACGGCGGGAATCGAATGGGTGATGCCGCGATGGTTGCGAATATATTGGGCGTTGTTGCGCAATTTGAAAATCGTGTCGATATCCGGCGCTTGCGAGCCAGCGAGCGCGCCGATCAACACAGCGTGGGATAAGAGCGGATCGTGGGCGATCGCAGGGTCAAGTGAAGCAAGACTGCCGAGCGCCACCCCCATCAAAACATGTGTGCCTGTATCCAACGTGAAGGCGCCTCCTTCTTGCAGCATCGTTGCATGTTCGGATGGAAACTGTCTGTTGTCTCTCGGCCGGAGCACATCTTTCTTTTTCATGCAACTATTAGTATGCCCCACCTTGTGTTCAGCCAATAACCGTTTGAGGCATTGGCCGAAAGGAGGCGAGAGACAAACAAGGTTATGGCTAGTGTATCATAGGGCGACAATCGTTGGCGAGAGGCGGAACGACCAATTTCACAAAGATTCAAAAAAGGAAACGATTGATAGACAGTGGAGTGAGAAAAAGAAACAGGAAGCAAGCCGTTCGTCAGACGAAAAGGGAAGCGCTTCAACCAAAAACGAAAAGCGCCCCGCATGAGGCGGGACGTTTTGTTGATCATCTCGAACCGAGAAGCTCCCCACTTCAACGTCTATATAGGTGTAAGTGGGGAGCATTCCATTTTGATGGAAGATCGGTTCACCATCCGTTCTTTTGGCGGCTCATTGGTCAACTGTCCTTTTCTCTGCCAGCCGATCGATTAGCCGTCATTTCTGAACCGTTTGCCGATCGCTTTGAGAGCGGACAGGAAAAAGCGGATCGCGCGGTTGATGTCCGGGTCATTGAGCGCTTTAAGCAAATCAAACAACCCGATTTTTTTTGTTTCGGCGGAGTTTTGTTCGTACGCCTCCAGCGCGCCGGCGGCGATGTGCTCAAGCAGTTTCGCCGTTTTCTCCGGATCAAGTGAAGCAGCAAGGGCAGCTATGGCGAACGCATGGTTGATCATCGTTGTCACCGGTTTTTGGTTGAGCTGGCCGACGACGATTTTCGCCACGTCTTCCCGTGCTTTTAACAAGGCGTTGGCCGCTTCGAGCAGGCCGCTTTCATGGAGCTGCTCGATGAACTCCAAGAGCTCGCGGACCGCCTCTTCACTGTCGCCGACAGCGGCTTTTAGCTTGGCCAGCGCTTCAGTTCGTTTTTCTTCCTCCGTCATTTGGCGCTTTTGAATGGTGGTAATCGGCTTAGCCACCGATCGTCACCCCCTTGTTTTCCTCGGTGAGCGGCACGTAGTCGCTTCGCCGCCACTTCCGCTCCACCTCGACGCCGTTTTGCGGATGCCGCTTTTTAAAGCGCGGATTTGTGCGCGGCAGCGGCGTCTTGCCGGACCGTTCAATGACTTCCATGCGCACGCGGGCTTGTTTGTAAGCCGGCGTGTTCGTGCGATGGTCGGTTTGCGGGCCGGTCAGCATGTTAATGGCGCTCTCATTGGCTGTGGAGTGCATCGGCAAGAACAGTTCATTGCCTCTGACTCGATCGGTGACGAGCACGCGCACTTTGACGCGGCCGTACGGCGAGATGAGCCGAACGAGCGCCCCATCTTCAATGCCGCGTTCTTTGGCGAGTTCAGGGGATACTTCGACAAACACTTCTGGGAATTTATGCTCGATGCCTTTGGATTTGTACGTCAAGTTTCCTTCATGGAAATGTTCGAGCAATCGGCCGTTGTTCACAAGCAAATCGTACTCTTTTGGATATTGCACCGGTTCGACCCAATCGGCTAACGCAAAGCGGGCTTTGCCGTCCGGGAAGTTGAACCGCTCTTTGTACAACAGCGGCGTATCAGCGCCGTCGTGGCTGCCCCAGCAAAGGCTGTTCCAGCCCTCGAGCCGGTCGTAATGCGCTTGTGAGTACAGTGGAGCGAGGCTGGCGATTTCATCCATGATTTCTTTCGGACCGGCGTAATTCCAATCGGCGCCAAGCCGCTTCGCGATTTCTTGAATGATCCACCAGTCTGGCTTGGAGTCGCCAAGAGGCTCCAGCGCTTGGTAAAACCGTTGGATGCGGCGCTCGGTATTCGTGAAAGTTCCTTCCTTTTCCAAACTTGGCGCTGCTGGCAAGATGACATCCGCAAATTGCGCTGTTTTTGACAAGAAAATGTCTTGAACGACAACAAAGTCAAGCTTCGCCAACGTCTCTTGCACATGGTTGGCGTTGCAGTCGACAAGCGCCATATCTTCGCCGATGATATACATCGCTTTCAGCTCGCCGCGCTCGGCCGCTTCGAGCATTTGGATGTTGTCAAGGCCTGGTTTCGCATCGATGCGGACGCCGTACGCTTTTTCAAACTTCGCTCGCGCCTCATCATCGGTGACATGTTGGTAGCCAGGCAGCCAGGCAGGAAGCGAACCCATGTCGCAGGCGCCTTGGACGTTGTTATGGCCGCGCAATGGGAACGCGCCCGCCCCCGGACGGCCGTAGTTGCCGGTTGCCAAAAGCAAGTTGGAAATCGCCGCCGATGTATCGCTGCCGCCCGTGTTTTGCGTGACCCCCATGCCCCAGAGGACGCACGTGCCGTCCGCCTCATGGATCATTTCGGCGATGCGGATGAGGTCGGCTTTGGCGACGCCGGTGACTTGTTCGGCATAATCAAGCGTATATTTTTCCAGCAATTGTTTAAACTCTTCAAAGAAATGGACGCGCTCGCGAATGAATGCCTCATCGTGCCAGCCTTGGTCGATGATGTATTTTGTCACGGCCATCAGCCATACTTGGTCGGTGCCTTGTTTCGGGCGGATGAACAGGTCAGCCCGCTCGGCCATTTCATTTCGGCGCAAGTCCGCAACAATGAGTTTTTGGCCAAACAGTTTATGCGCCCGTTTGACGCGGGTGGCGATGACCGGATGCCCTTCCGCTGGGTTGGCGCCGATGATGATGACAAGGCCGGCTGAAGCGATGTCATGAATCGTGCCGGAATCGCCGCCCATGCCGACCGTGCGGAACAGGCCGTCCGTCGCCGGCGACTGGCAGTAGCGTGAACAGTTGTCGACGTTGTTCGTTTCAAATACTTGGCGTGCCAGTTTTTGCATTAAATAGTTTTCTTCGTTGGAAATTTTTGACGATGAAATAAACCCGATGGCGTTGCCGCCGTATTGCCGCTTGATCGCGCCCAATTTTTCGGCAACGAGGTCGAGTGCTTCGTCCCATGTCGACTCGATGAATACGTCGCCTTTGCGAATGAGCGGTTTCGTCAGGCGCTCTTCGCTGTTGACGAAATCCCAGCCGAATTTCCCTTTGACGCATGTCGAAATGGCGTTGACCGGCGCTTTAGAAACCGGCTGGATTTTTAAAATTTTCCGCCCTTTCGTCCACACTTCAAACGAACAGCCGACACCGCAGAACGTGCAAACCGTTTTCGTCTTTTTGATCCGTTGTTCGCGCATGGCGGCTTCAATTTCGGAAACGGCGAAAATGGCGGTGTAATTCGGCTCCACTTCTTTGACGAAATCGATCATCGGATTGAGCACGTCTTTGTCCAGCCCCGTCATAAATCCGGCTTCGCCGAGCATCGATTTTTCCATTAACGCGTTGCACGGACAGACGGTGACGCAATGCCCGCAGCTGACGCACGACGATTCGTTGATCGGCACCCCACCGTCCCAAACGACGCGCGGCCGTTCCGCTTCCCAATCGATCGAAAGCGTTTCGTTCACTTGCAAGTTTTGGCAGGCCTCGACGCATTGCCCGCAGGCGATGCATTGATTCGGGTCGTAGCGGTAGAACGGATGCGACATGTCCACCTCGGACGGGTCGACTTTCGGCCGGTACGGATATGTTTGATGTTCAATTTGCATCATTTCCGCCGTGTTGTGCAGCTTGCAGTTGCCGTTGTTGTTGTCGCACACCGTACAGTACAAGAGATGATTTTCCAACAGGCGGTCCATCGCTTCTTTTTGCGCTGCCTTTGCCCGCGGCGAGCCGAGTTCGACGACCATGCCGTCCTCAACCGGTGTCGCACAGGCACGAAGCAGCGTTCCATTGACTTCAGCGATGCACGTGTCGCATGTCTGAATGGCGCCAAGCTCCGGCGTATAACAAACTTGCGGATGCGGAAGACCGTGTTCATTGACGACTTCTAAAATGGTCATCCCTGGCTTGGCGTGGTAGGTACGCCCGTTGATGGTTACCGTCACCATTTGCGCTCCCATCATCGCTCCCCCTTTGTTAAAATAAAAAACTCCACCAGCGACGAGACGAATGCTTCATCGTGGGTGGAGTAGTTCTTTAGCATAACGATACTAAACAACCAATCCAAACTTTTTATATTTAGTAGAAAAATAACAAGGCCGCTTCTTGCCTTATTATTTTTCCACTATGTATACATTTGCTATAGTTTATTATAGTACGGCGAAAGGAAGAACACAACGGATGGGCCGGAAGTTTTTCTGCTGACCGCAAGGAGGGATGAGAATGTCCAAAAAAGAAGCCGCTTTCAACGATATTGTGCGCAAAGTGCGCAAACAGCTGTTTGGGAAAGGGCCAGAGCGGATCAAAACGTATTTTGTTGACAATTTGGCGATCACCATTTTGCACGGCAATTTGACGCCGACGGAAAAATTTATCGCCCGCACGCCGGAAGGGCGGGACATGGTGCATGCAGCGAGAACGAAAATGATCCAAGATGTGTACGCCCAGCATGTGCCGGACGGCATGGAAGAGCTTGTCGGTTCGAAGCTTCTTTATTTGTTCAGTGATATTAAAGTGGAAGAGGATATGGCTGTTTCCGTTTTTGTATTTGAAAAACCGATTGAATTGTGACGATTTTGTGAACAGAAACAATTGTTTTTCGTTACTGTTCGTGGTATGCTTATGAATAGTTAGCACGATGAAAATAGTAGAAGCCTTGCCGGCTAAACGGTTTTGCCGCTTGGCAGGCAGGTTTCGGAAACGGATGTGCGTTGGTTTCGCTGCAGAAGTGCTGGGCGCAAACTACCGCCGCTTTTCGCTGACAGGGGCGAGTTTGTCCTCTTGTCCGGAAGGCGGCGGTTTTATTTTGCATGGAAAGGGGGAATGGCAAGGTGAGCGGGTTTGCGGCGAAACGGCGACCGATTGCGAAATACCGGAACGGGCGCTTTGTTGAGGAAGAGGACGAGATCGCGCTCGAGTTTCCGTTGACCATAACGGTCAATGGCGAGGAGTTTGCGACGATCGTTTGCACGCCGGCGCATCTAGATGAATTGGTAATCGGATTTTTGGCCTCGGAAGGAGTCATTCGGACGTACAGCGACATCAAAGGAATGAGCATTGATGGGGAGCGGGGCTTTGCTTATGTTGAGCTCGCCGCGGGCGGACTGCCGGCCAAACAGTTTTATGCCAAGCGGTTCATCGGCTCGTGTTGCGGAAAAAGTCGGCAGTTTTATTTTTACAATGATGTGAAGACGGCGAAAACGATCGTCGGCGGCATCGCCGTGAAGGCGGATGACTGCATTCGCCTCATGAAAGCGCTGCACGAGCAGTCGACGGACTTTGCGGCAACCGGCGGTCTTCACAACGCCGCGCTCGCCACACCGGACGGGATCGTCGCCATCCGCTCTGACATTGGGCGTCACAACGCGCTTGATAAGCTGTATGGCTATTGCCTGCGTCATCAAGTTGCGGTGAAAGACAAGCTTATTGTATTCAGCGGCCGCGTTTCGTCGGAAGTGCTGTTAAAGGCGGCGAAAATGGGAGTGAGTGTCCTGCTCTCAAAATCGGCCCCGACGACGCTAGCCTTAGATTTGGCGGATGAACTCGGCATAACCGTCGTTGGCTTTTTGCGCGGACAGGTGTTTAACGTGTATACGCATGAGAGTCGGATCATAATCGGGTAAAAGGGGAGGAGAGGCTGTGAAAAACCGTTGGCTCATTGCGTTATCGGCCGTTGGCATTCATATTTCGATTGGGTCTGTTTATGCGTGGAGCAATTTTACCAATCCATTAAAACAATTGTTTGGATGGTCCGATCAGGAAGTAGCGCTCACGTTCAGCATTGCGATCTTGTTTTTAGGATTGTCGGCTGCGTTCCTTGGCCATTTTGTGGAAAAGCACGGACCGCGGAAATCCGGGCTATTGGCCGCCATCTTCTTTGGCCTCGGGGTGACGGGGTCCGGTTTGGCCGTGGCGCTTGGTTCGAAATACTTGCTGTATTTGTTTTACGGGGTGTTGGGAGGAATTGGGCTCGGCGTCGGGTATATTGCGCCAGTGTCAACGCTTGTCAAATGGTTTCCAGACCGGCGCGGGTTGGCTACAGGGCTGGCGATTATGGGGTTTGGGTTTGCCGCAGCGATCGCGAGTCCGGTGATGAACAGTTTGATTGCCTCCGTCGGCGTCCAAAATACGTTTTTCATTTTAGGCATTACGTATTTTGTCATTATGACGTTATCTTCTCTTTATTTAGAAAAGCCGCCAGAAGGATGGCTGCCGGAAGGATTTCAGGAAAAAGTGAAGGCTGGAAAAGCCAAACCTTCGCTTGATTTGGCGCAATTGACGGCCAATGAGGCGGTCAAAACAAGACGGTTTTGGTATTTATGGTTCATGTTGTTTATTAACGTGACGTGCGGCATTGCCGTTTTAGCGGTGGCCAAACCGCTGGCGGTGGAAAGCATCGGCATCAGCCAAACGGCCGCGGCGGCATTAGTTGGCGCCATTGGGGTGTTTAACGGGTTAGGGCGCATCGGTTGGGCATCGGCTTCTGATTATATTGGGCGGCCGAATACGTATACGACGTTTTTCGTTTTGCAAATCTTGATTTTCTTCCTGTTGCCGAACGTGTCCATCAAATGGCTGTTTGTGGTTATGCTGACGATTGTGTATACGTGCTACGGCGGCGGATTCGCCTGTATCCCGGCGTATATCGGCGATTTGTTCGGCACGAAGCAGCTTGGCGCCATCCATGGTTATATTTTGACCGCTTGGGCTGCAGCGGGCCTTGTCGGACCGATGTTTGCCGCGTATATTAAAGACACGACCGGTTCTTATGAAGGAAGTTTGGCCTTTTTTGGCGGATTGTTTGTCATCGCTTTCATCATCTCGTTGCTCGTGCGCATTGATATTCGCCGATTGCGTGCTCGACATGAATCGATCGCCTATGTTTCTGCGGCTAAGGAAAGTTGAGAACGATTTCCTTCCGTTTCCCCTCGGCGTGCGGCAAGCCACGCCGGGGGTTTTTTGATATAATAAAATGGATATGGATAATAGGCATCATGGGGGAAACGTTGAATGACAAGAGAAACAGAGCGATTTCCAGCGCGCGAGTTTCAGCGCGATTTGCTTGACTGGTTCGCCCGCGAGCGCCGCGACTTGCCGTGGCGGAAAGACCGCGACCCATACAAAGTATGGGTGTCGGAAGTGATGCTGCAGCAAACGCGCGTCGAGACGGTCATTCCGTATTTTGAACAGTTTATCGATCGGTTTCCGACGCTGGAGGCGCTTGCTGACGCTGATGAGGACGAGGTGCTGAAGGCGTGGGAAGGGCTCGGCTATTACTCGCGCGTGCGCCATTTGCACGCGGCGGTGAAAGAAGTGAAAACGCGCTATGGAGGCAAAGTGCCGGACGATCCAGATGAATTTTCTAGGCTGAAAGGAGTCGGACCGTATACGGTCGGGGCGGTGTTGAGCCTCGCTTATGGCGTCCCGGAGCCGGCTGTTGACGGCAACGTAATGCGTGTCTTGTCGCGTCTGTTTCTCGTGACAGACGATATTGCCAAACCGTCGACGAGAAAACGATTTGAACAAATCGTCCGCGAAATTATGGCGTACGAAAACCCGGGAGCGTTTAACGAGGCGCTGATTGAGCTTGGCGCTCTTGTTTGCACACCGCGCCGCCCGTCGTGCCTTCTTTGTCCCGTGCAAGCCTACTGCCAAGCGTTCGCCGAAGGGGTGGCGGAAGAGCTGCCGGTGAAAATGAAAAAAACAGCGGTCAAACAAGTGCCGCTTGCGGTAGCGGTGCTGGCCGATGATGAAGGCCGCGTTCTCATTCGCAAGCGCGACAGCACCGGTTTGCTTGCGAACTTATGGGAGTTCCCCAGCTGCGAAACGGACGGCGCAGATGGAAAAGAGAAGCTCGAGCAAATGGTTGGGGAGCAATACGGTTTGCAAGTGGAGCTTACAGAACCGATCGTTTCGTTTGAGCATGCGTTTTCCCATTTAGTCTGGCAGTTGACCGTGTTTCCCGGCCGTTTGGTTCATGGCGGACCGGTCGAGGAGCCTTACCGGCTTGCGCCGGAAGACGAGTTGAAGGCGTACGCCTTTCCGGTGTCCCATCAACGTGTTTGGCGCGAATATAAAGAATGGGCGGGCGGAGTACGCCGCCCCGATTAATCAGGCACCGGCATCGTGCCGTGTGTATACGTTGCTTCACGGCGCCCAAGGCCGCCGCGCGCTTCGATTTCCTCGATGATTTCGCGGTGAATCGTCTGCCCTTCAACGTTTAAATATGGAGCGATTTGTTGGAACGAATGATGAAAATAAGCGAGTTCGTCATCGGTCCATTCCGTTTTCGGAATCATCGACAGCTCCGTCATATCGCGGCCGACGTACATAGGCAGCCCCTCCCTCATCTATGGAATTCGGCTATATTATATGTATAAGGAGTGAAAAACATGAGCGGAAAAGTAGCAGTGGTCACCGGCAGCAGCCGCGGCATTGGCAAAGCGATCGCTTTGCGGCTGGCCAAGGAAGGATATGATATTGTCGTCAATTACGCCCGCAACAAAACAGCCGCCGAAGAAACGGCGCACGAAATTGAAGGGCTCGGGAGAAAAGCGCTCGTCGTCAAGGCGAACGTCGGCGACGTTGAGAAAATTCACGCCATGTTTGCCCAAATCGATGAGGTGTTCGGGCGGGTCGACGTGCTCGTGAACAACGCCGCATCCGGCGTCTTGCGCCCGGCGATGGAATTGGAAGAAACGCATTGGAACTGGACGATGAATATCAACAGCAAAGCGCTTTTGTTTTGCGCCCAGGAAGCGGCCAAAAGAATGGAGCGGGTCGGCGGCGGGAAAATTGTGAGCATCAGCTCGCTCGGGTCGATCCGCTATTTGGAAAACTATACGGCGGTCGGCGTCTCGAAGGCCGCGCTTGAAGCGCTGACCCGCTACTTGGCTGTCGAGCTGGCGCCGAAAAACATCGCCGTCAACGCCGTCTCCGGCGGGGCGGTCGATACCGATGCGCTGAAGCACTTCCCGAACCGTGAAGAGCTGCTCGCCGACGCGGCTGCGAACACGCCGGCTGGCCGCCCGGTCAAACCCGATGATATCGTCAACGCGGTTTTGTTTTTGCTCTCGGATGCAGCCGAGATGATTCGCGGGCAGACGATCATTGTCGATGGTGGAAGATCTTTACTTTTGTGATGTCAGCGGATAGAACGATCACCCCCGGGGTATAGTAAAGCACGTGGAGGTGAGAACAATGGCCAAACAACCGAACAAAACAGCAGCTGGCACAAACATTCAAGAAGTAAGACAACAAAATGCCCAATCGGCTCAAGCCGCTCAAGCTGGCCAATTTGCGACGGAATTTGCGGCTGAGACGAATGTGCAACACGTAAAACAACAAAATGCGCAAGCGGAAGCCCGCAAAGCGCAAAATGTCAATCAATAACCAACGATCATCCACGGCTGACGCCTGGCGGTTGTGACGACGGCGTATGTTGCTGCAAGAGCGCAGGCGATAGGCCGAAGATGGAAGGCAAAAGCAGGGGCGGCGCGCCTCTGCTTTTTTTTGTCGACAAAAGCTGTCATCTCTTTACAAGATTAGTGAAAGGGATTTGTGGGTGCGGACGCGAAATGATGAAAGGAAATCACACGGCAAAGGGGAAGGGAGAACGGAATGGCGATGGAGCACGCATGGACGAATGTAGGCGACGAGGCGCTGTTTTTGCAACAGGAGATGGAGCGTTGCGAGGAGATCACCCGCCAGTTGGATGAACTTGAACGTGAAGCGCCGACCGCCGCCTTGCGCGAGGAAGTGCGGCAAATGAAACGGGAGGTGGAAGCCATCCGTCGCGCATTTTTAGGGCAGATGGCATCCGGTGTCTGACGGACAGGATGCGTCCTTGAGCCAACGCGCCAGTTGCCTTTTCCTCAGTAAGGCGGCCTGCTTTTCTTTCCTTTTGCAAAAGGAACAGGGTATAATATAACGAAGAAGCTCCCATCGGAAAGTAGGGAAGAATGATGCCAGCTTACCCTCGGGAAGGGAAAATCATTCAAATCCATAGCTACAAACATAATGGGACGATTCACCGGATTTGGCAGGAAACGGTCGTATTAAAAGGGACGCCATCGTATGTGATCGGCGGCAATAACAAAACACTCGTCATGGAAGCGGACGGCCGGACGTGGGTGACGCGCGAACCGGCGATTTGTTTTTTTCATGCTAAGCATTGGTTTAACATTATCGCCATGATTCGTGAGGACGGGGTGTACTACTATTGCAATTTAAGCTCGCCGTTCGTTTGGGATGAAGAAGCGCTGAAGTACATCGATTATGATTTGGATATTAAAGTGTTTCCCGATATGACGTACATGCTGCTGGATGAAGATGAGTATGAGCGGCATCGCCGCGAAATGCACTATCCCGATGTGATCGACCGCATTTTAAAAAACAACGTTCAAAAACTGATCGGCTGGATTAAGGAGCGGAAAGGGCCGTTTGCGCCCGAGTTTATCGACAAATGGTACGGAGTGTTTCAGGCGTACCAAACGTAAATAGCGGCATGAAAAAAGCCTGTTCGGCATCGCTGGCAGGTTTTTTCTGCTTTTTTGTCGAAAGAGGCGCGCATGAGGAACTGATGGAAAAGGGAGGAAGCTATTATCATTTGTTGACGATCCAGCAGTTGCAGTAGTAAGCAAAAATATTAAGAAAATGTTGTCTGATGCCAAAGACTTCTTGACCCAAGCACCGTGGACGATGATTTTCCTTGGATTGGCGATCATGCTGACGGTGCTTGGCTTTAACTTAATGGGCGACGGGCTGCGCGACGCGCTTGACCCGCGGATGAAAAATTGAGAGAGGCGACCTGCTAGGAGCGGCCGCCTGCCGACTTTTCGAGCTGTTTGGCCAATTCGTCATCGTAATGGTAATGGTGAAAACTATCAATTAACTTGTCTAAATGCTCAAGCCGGTCTCCATAATCAATGATGGCGCCGAGTAACGAAAATAGGCGGTAATCGGAAGGTGGCTGCCCGTCGGCGTAAATCATGGAAGCGAGCCGCCCCCGTTCGCGATCGATGCCTTCTGCCCACATGTGATGGGGAAGCGGCTTTGCTTGATGGACAAACTTCAGCAACATTTGCTCGTGATACCCAACCAGGCTGCCAAGGTGCAGGCAGATGGCATGGCGAAACGGGTCGGACAGGCGGCCCAACTCATTCTCAAGGCGGTGGAGCCATTTTAATACGGACAGCGCCCGGTCGGCTGAGGCGATCATTTGCCGGTACAGCACAAGCTTGCGCGACTTTTGGAAGCGTTGGCGTCGAAAATAGGTGCGTTCTTCTTTATACATTAAATACAAGTGCTCCAGTTTCGTCATTTCCTCGTGCAACGTTTCGATCTCGTCCTTTAAGTGATGATGATCGGCCGCCTGCTGTTGACAAAGGCGAATCCATTTCAAAATCGCTTCCGTCTCATCGCGAATTTTTTCGTACAATTTCTTTTCATACTTTGGCGGCAAGAAAATCAAGTTGACAAGAAAGGCGGCGAAAATGCCGAACATAATCGTTAAAAAGCGGATGGCCGCAAATTCGATAAATTGGCGGTCCGTGTATTCCATAATGGCAATGACGGTGACAAGCGCCACGGAAATTGTCGACGATTCAAGGCGCATTTTTAGGCAAAGAGCGATCACAACCATGAGCGTCAAGCCGACGACCAGCGGGTCGCGGCCGAGGATAAGAACCGCCGCAATCGCGAACAAGGCGCCGATCACGTTCGCCTGCACTTGTTCGATGAGTGACAAATATGAGCGATAAATGGTTGGCTGCATGGCAAATACAGCGGAAATGCCGGCGAACACCGGTGACGGAAAGTGAAAGAGCGCCGCCAAAAACAAGGCGAGCGCCACCGCGATCCCCGTTTTGAAAATGCGGGCACCGAGCTTCATCTATGGAAACCTCTCCTTTTCCATTTTCGTAGACCATTCAGTACTATACACACTTTTAGATATGAGTGCAAGGAAAAAAATATAACGCCCTGCCGAAATCAGCAGGGCGTGAAGGATCAAAAGGCGATCGGAGCATGTGCATCGCGCCGATTGGAGAGGCGGATTGCCATCTCTTGGAGGAAATGGTCGCCATTCAGCCATTGGGTTCGCCCCGTTGTGGAACGGATGAGCGCCAGCGGCTGGCCGGGAGCGAGCGGTTCAGCATGGCCGCCCTGCGGACGAGAGGCGATGAATACACGGGAGGAATCATCCGTTTTCCAAAGCGCTCCGGCTGTTCCGGCGACCCATACGGCTTCTTGTTCGAAGCTGGCGGCCAAACATGCCGGCAGCTGTCCGATAGACGGCAAGCTGTGTCGTTTGGCCGCGTCGGGCCAAAAGGCAGCTCCGGCTGCCTCGAGCAGGCTGTAACCGTGGTCGTAAATGAGCGTTTCCACAGCGCCAACAGACATTTCCCCGCAATGGACAAGCATGCCGGCTGAACCGAGCCGCTGATGGCAAAAGAAAGACTCCGCCCCATTGGCATAGGCGAACGAAGCGGCTGAGGCGAAAAACGGATGGGATACATCCGGTTCGCGCAACAAATCAGCCAGTGTATATGCTTGATAGATCACATGAGTGTGGCCGAGCGAAGCAACGCGGACGTGCGGCTCGCGTTCCATAGCGGCCGTCAGTCGAAACAAGCGGTCTGATAACGAAAATACATCGCCTGGCAGCATGGCGATTTGCCAAAACAAGGCGCTTTCATCTGCGGATGGCCGGATGGTTTCGAACAGAAGAATGAAGCCAAACTGTTTGCACAATTGACGAAGGTGCGCCCGAACCCGCTCAGCGTCAGCGGAAGGCGCAATGTGTATATGACCGACGGTGAAATAGCTGTTTGTTGCAATTTCCGGATTTTGCCCAGTATTCGCGAGTTTTTCCATCCATAGTTTGCGCGGGATGTCCAGCTGAATCGCAGCGTTTCCTTTTGCGCTCCATTGGGCAAGCGCCTGAAGGACAGCTTGGACATGTTCGTTGGTCGGGATGTTCCGCTTTTCCACGGCCGCCAACAACAGGGCGCCGCGCTGGTTCGCTTCGTTTGCCAAACGATATGTACGTTGCTCCATGTATACTTAGGCGCGGTCGGGAGGGCGTTCTCCCCTCGGCGCCGGTCACCTCCTCCACTGCTTGCTGGATGAAAAATGCGAGTCTTAATTTTCAGAATTTGGTGCTTATCATACCATGCAGGCAGATGGAAATCAATGACCCTTTCCCGTTCTCCTGCGTTGTTCACAAAATTGTCAACAAATGCAGTGAAAACAAAACAGCGCCTGCCTGACGCGGGCGCTGTTCAGCGAGGGTGATAGAGGCGCAAGCGCTTATAGCTGCCGGAACGCCTTGCCGACCGCGTCGATCGTGTAGGCGATGTCGTCTTCCGTATGGGCGAGGGTGATAAACCATGCTTCGTATTTCGACGGCGCGAGATTGATCCCTTGTTTGAGCATGAGCTTGAAAAATTTCGCAAACAACTCGCCGTCGCTGCGCTGGGCTTGCTTGTAGTTTTCCACTTTTTCGTCAGTGAAGAAGACGGTGAGCGCGCCTTTTAAGCGGTTGACGGTCACCGGCAGGCCGCATTGGCGAGCATGGGCAAGGATGCCTTCTTCCAGCATTGCTCCCAATCGGTCGAGATGCTCATAGACGCCCTCTTGTTTCAACACTTCAAGGCAGGCGATGCCAGCGAGCATCGACGCCGGGTTGCCGGCCATCGTCCCGGCCTGGTACGCTGGTCCGAGCGGAGCGACTTGTTCCATAATGTCTTGGCGTCCACCGTACGCCCCGATCGGCAAGCCTCCGCCGATGATTTTCCCCATCGCCGTCAAGTCGGGCTCCACACCGAGCAAGTTTTGCGCTCCGCCGTACATAAAGCGGAAGGCGGTGATCACTTCGTCGTAAATGACGAGCGCCCCTTCCTTGTGGGCAATCTCATTGATCGCTTCTAAAAAGCCCGGTTTTGGCAGGACGATGCCGAAGTTGCCGACGATCGGCTCGACGAGGACCGCTGCGACTTGCTCGCCCCAAACGTTCATCGCTTCGCGGAACGATTCGACATCGTTGTATGGCACGGTAATGACTTCTTGGGCGATGCTCGGCGGCACGCCGGCTGAGTCCGGCGTCCCCAACGTCGATGGCCCCGAGCCGGCGGCGACGAGCACAAGGTCCGAATGGCCATGGTAGCAGCCTTCGAATTTGACGATTTTGCTTCGTCCGGTGTAGGCGCGGGCGACGCGGATCGTGGTCATCACCGCCTCTGTTCCCGAGTTGACAAACCGCACTTTCTCGAGCGACGGGATCGCCTCTTTTAACATTTTGGCAAACGTGATCTCATGCGGCGTTGGCGTGCCGTACAACACACCGGTCTCGGCGGCGCGGCGGATGGCTTCCGCGATGTGTGGATGGGCGTGCCCGGCGATGATCGGTCCGTAGGCGGCCAAGTAGTCGATGTACTTGTTTCCATCCACATCCCAAAAGTAGGCTCCTTGCGCCCGCTCCATCACGACTGGCGCACCGCCGCCGACCGCTTTGTATGAGCGGGACGGGCTGTTCACTCCACCAACAATGTGCTGGAGCGCTTCTTCATATAATTGTTCTGATTTGGTCCACTGCATTGTTTGATCCTCCTGTTTCCGCTGACTGCCTCTTTATATAGTAAACCGAGAAGACTCAAACTTCAATGCTATAGGTGTAAAGCGGGAGACGGATCGGTTTCTCCCATCATTGACGTGCCGATTCGAAAAAATCCGACAGGAAATCGTTTGTTTCCGTATGGGCGGAACTGACATCCAACTGTTGCCGACGGTCGATCGGTGAGTGGGCATTGATTTAGGACAAAAGCATTTTGCCGTTCTTTCCAAATCGGCGGCGGCGCCTAACGCAATGGCGTCAACAGACTGGAAAACAAAAAAGATGAAAATGGCGGCGATTCATGTATAATGCAACATAGGGAGAAGGGCGCAAGCTGCCTTTTTCATTTGACGCCAAGGAGAGGTCAGGAGGAGAACGATGAACGCGATTGAAGTAGAACATTTGCGCAAAGAATTTAAAGTGCACAAAAGCCGCTCCGGCCTTGTCGGAGCGTTTCGCGATTTATGGACGCGCCGTTATACGCTCGTTCGAGCGGTTGATGACATTTCGTTTGCTGTTAAGCAAGGGGAAATCGTCGGCTATATCGGCGAAAACGGCGCCGGCAAATCGACGACGATCAAAATGTTGACCGGCATTTTAACGCCAACGTCTGGGCGCGTTGTCGTCAACGGGATGAATCCGCATAAAGAACGGGAAAAATTCGTGCGCACGATCGGCGTCGTGTTCGGCCAGCGTTCGCAATTATGGTGGGACATCGCTGTTCAAGAGTCGTTCCGGCTGTTGAAAAAAGTGTACTGCGTCTCGGACGAGCAATATCGCCGCCATATGGCCGAGGTGATTGACATGCTTGAGATCGGCCCGCTGCTTGATAAGCCGGTGCGCAAGCTGTCGCTTGGCCAGCGGATGCGCTGTGAGCTTGCCGCCGCGCTCATTCACAACCCGCCGCTATTGTTTTTGGATGAACCGACGATCGGCCTTGATGTGCTTGTCAAACTCAACATCCGCCAGTTTTTAAAGCAATTGAATGAACGGTATGGCACGACGATCCTGCTGACGACGCACGACATGTCAGACATTGAAGCGCTTTGCGAGCGGGTCATTATGCTCGATGAAGGGAAAATCATTTACGACGGGTCGCTTGAGCGCCTGAAAGAAAGATGGGGGCAAGGAAAACGGGTCGCCTTTACGTTCGCCGAAGCGGTGACGGCCGCTTTTTTGCAGCAGTTGACTGAAGGATTGGAGGTTGTTTGGAAAAAAGGTGAACAGCCAAACGTTTGGGTCTCGCACGTCCCATCAGGAGGCGTTCCGGAAGTTGTCAGTCGCGTCGCTGCCCGTTGTGCACTGCAAGACATCCGCATTCATGAAGTGCCGACGGAGGAGATCATCCGCAATATTTATGAGGAAGGTGCGGTTCATGGGTAAGTATGTCGAAATGGTCCGCATCCGCTTTTTAATGATGCTCGCCTACCGGACAAACTATTACACTGGCATTTTGATTTACGCCATTAACATCGCAGCGTATTACTTCCTTTGGTCGGCTATTTATGGCGGCAAATCATCGATGCAAGGGATGTCGCTTGGGCAAATGACGACGTATGTCGCCATTTCCTGGCTGGCGCGGGCGTTTTATTTTAACAACCTTGACCGTGAAATCGCCATGGAAATCCGCGATGGAAAAGTAGCGATTGAACTGATCCGCCCGTACAGCTATTTAGGGATGAAAGCTGTGCAAGGGCTTGGCGAAGGGTTGTTTCGCCTTTTCTTTTTATCGCTGCCTGGGCTTTTTTTCGTATCGCTTTTTTTGCCGCTTCAGTTTCCGGGACACGCCAAAACGTGGCTCGCTTTTGGCTTGTCGCTTCTATTCAGCTTTATCATTTTTTCGGAGCTGAACTTGCTTGCGGGGGTTGTGACGTTTTTTACGTTCCGAAATGAAGGGTTGCTTAGGGCGAAGCGGTTTATTATCGATCTATTTTCCGGTCTTATTTTGCCTTTGTCGTTTTACCCGGATTGGGCGCAGCAGCTCATGGCGTATATGCCATTTCAAGCCATTAGCTATATTCCAAGCATGATCATTACGGAAAGCTTCCAAGGCGCCGCTGTAAGCGATGGATTGTTCACGCAGGCGGCGTGGTGCGTGCTGTTATTGTTTCCGATCGCGCTGCTATGGCGGGTGGCGAAAAAGCGGCTTGTTGTGCAAGGGGGGTAGACATTGTTTTACGTATCTGTTTTTTTTCAATATATGGCCCAGTACATGAAGACAAAATTGCAATACCGCACTGATTTGCTCATTGAATGGTTGTCCGACTTAATGGCGCAGGCGGTGAACTTAGTGTTCTTGCTTGTCGTGTTCGGCCATACGACGCTGCTTCACGGCTGGTCGCGCGATGAGATTTTGTTTATTTACGGTTTTTTTCTTGTTCCATATGCCGTATTTGGCGCCTTTTTTAACCTTTGGGATTTTAATGAACGATATATTGTGCAGGGGGAAATGGATCGCGTGTTGACGCGCCCGCTAAACAGCCTGTTTCAAATTGTTTTGGAGCGGATGGAGCTCGAATCGTTGCTTGGCGCTGTGCCCGGGCTGATCATTATGCTGTATGCCGGCAGCCGCTTGTCTCTTTCATTTCATTGGTATGATGTCTTCGTGTTTATTTTGTTTGTCATTGGCGGTGCATTGATTTATGCCGGCATTTTCATTTCACTGGCGACGATCAGTTTTTTTGCCGACGCCCGCACCTCCATCATGCCGATGATGTACAACATCAGCAGCTATGGCCGCTACCCGATCGATATTTATCATCGCGTCATCCGCTATATTTTAACGTGGGTGCTGCCGTTTGCCTTTGTCGGCGTTTATCCAGCTGCTTATTTTCTTGATAAAAAGGAATGGTACAGTTATGCCTTTTTCACCCCAGTGGTCGGCATGGTTTGCTTCACCGTTTCGGTCATGCTTTGGAACGCCGGGGTGAGACGATATCGCGGGACGGGGAGCTAGGCGCCCCGCCCGTTTTTGTTCATTTGCCATCAAAATGACAAACAATGGTCAAGCAATCGACACAACCTTGTCTGTATCGTTAGCATGTTGTGGCGTAAAATAAAATGTGAATATATTCACAAAAAGGAAGAAGAGGTGAATAGTGATGAAAAACGGGAGAGGAAATCGGGTAGCGGTCGTCGGCACCGGGTTTGTCGGCGCCAGTTATGCGTTTGCCTTAATGAATCAAGGGATTGCCGATGAGATCGTGCTCATCGATGCAAATGAAAACAAGGCTGAGGGCGATGCGATGGACTTCAACCATGGGAAAGTATTTGCGCCGAAGCCGGCTGACATTTGGCACGGCGATTACGATGATTGCCGCGATGCCGATTTGGTTGTCATTTGCGCCGGCGCCAACCAAAAACCGGGCGAGACGCGGCTTGATCTTGTGGACAAAAACATTGCCATTTTCCGCTCGATCGTTGAGTCGGTCATGGCATCCGGATTTCAAGGACTGTTTCTCGTCGCCACCAATCCGGTCGACATTTTAACGTACGCGACGTGGAAATTCAGCGGCCTGCCGCAAGAGCGAGTAATCGGATCGGGCACGATTTTGGACACGGCGCGGTTCCGCTTCTTGTTGGGCGACTATTTCGCCGTCGCCCCGACGAACGTGCACGCCTATATTATCGGCGAACATGGCGACACTGAACTCCCGGTCTGGAGCCAGGCTGATATCGGCGGCGTGCCGATCCGCAAGCTGGTCGAGTCCAAAGGGGAAGAAGCGCAAAAAGAGCTCGAGCGCATTTTTGTCAATGTGCGCGATGCCGCCTACCAAATTATTGAGAAAAAAGGAGCGACGTACTACGGGATTGCTATGGGGCTTGCCCGCGTGACGCGCGCCATTTTGCATCATGAAAATGCCATTTTGACCGTTTCCGCTTACTTGGACGGCCCATACGGCGAACGCGATGTCTACATCGGTGTGCCTGCTGTGATCAACCGAAATGGCATCCGCGAAGTGATTGAAATTGAACTTGACGAGGAGGAGAAAAAATGGTTCCACCGTAGTGCTGCGACGTTAAAAGGTGTATTGGCGCGCTATTTTGCGCAGTAAAGCGCAACGATTGGCTTCATCTGACGGGACGCTGGCTTGTCAAATGGGTCGGGCGATCCGGTGGAATACAGGAGTGCTGCCGATTCAAGCAGGGTGCGGAGGGTCATGCGGTATAATCGCCCGGTTGTCCGCGTATATATGAACGACGGACCAAAATGGGGGGAACGTGATGGATTACGCCTTCCTTGGCATTGTTGCCGCCGTACTGCTCGGCAGCATCACCTCGCTTTGGACAGTGCGCGTGCAAGCGACGCATCGCATGTCACTCGATAGCTTATGGGTTCTCGTCCAATGGTATTTAACGATGTTGCTCGGTTTTGCCATGATTTATATGATTTTGCAAGTAAACGGCCATGCCGTGTTTACCCCATCCCCAAATAGCGCATCGAAAGATCGTTTGTCGCTGCTTGAAGACAGCTTGTATTTGAGTGGCATGACGCTTTTGTCGGTCGGATACGGAGACGTTACTCCAATTGGCGTCGGGCGGTGGATCGCCATTGCCGAAGCGCTGCTCGGCTACATTATGCCTGCTGTCATCGTGACGCGCACCGTGTTTGACTGGGATCATCGCTGATATGAATTGCAATTTCCCCTCGTCTTCGCTACGCTAAAAGAAAACGAAGAAGACGGAGGGAACGACATGACGATTGCCATTGGCCAGCCAGCTCCAGATTTCACCTTGCCGGCAAGCAATGGGAAAATGGTTTCGCTGTCTGATTTTCGCGGCCGGTATGTGGTGCTTTACTTTTATCCAAAAGACATGACCCCGGGGTGCACAGCCGAAGCGTGCGACTTTCGCGATCGCCATGCGCAGTTCGCTGAGTTGAACGCCGTCATTTTAGGAGTGAGCACCGACCCAATGAAGCGGCATGAAGCGTTTATCGAAAAATACGAGTTGCCGTTTTTGCTTCTTTCCGATGAGCAGCATAAAGTGGCTGAGCTGTACGGGGTATGGAAGAAAAAGAAAAATTTCGGCAAAGAATATATGGGCATTGAGCGCTCGACGTTCATCATTGCTCCTGACGGAACATTGGCCAAAGAATGGCGCGGAGTGAAAGTGAAGGGGCATGTCGATGAGGCGCTGGCGGAAGTTGCCCGACTAGCGTCATCTAGGTAAGCGTCCAGACAATGTACATCGTTTTGCGTATGATACATAGTAACCTCCTCAAATGAATGACATCAGAGGCGGAAACAATTTCCGCCTCCTTTTTTTGTTAAAACGGCGTCTGAGCCCATATATTAATGGCATCTATATTGACAAATGGCATGTATTCTTTGTAGACTAATTATAAATATTATAAAGTGATAATTTTTTTCGTCTTTGAACAGAGAGTGAGGTGCATGACGGTGTCTGACAACGAGCAACTGAAGGAAGCGCTTGACATGTTGAAAAAGACAGGCATACGCATTACGCCGCAGCGTCATGCGATATTGGAGTATTTGATCAGCTCGATGTCCCATCCGACGGCTGATGAAATATACAAAGCGCTCGAAGGGAAATTCCCGAATATGAGCGTAGCCACCGTCTACAATAACTTGCGCGTCTTTAAGGAAATCGGGCTTGTCAAAGAGCTGACGTACGGCGATTCGTCCAGCCGGTTTGACTTCGTCACTTCCAATCATTATCACGTCATCTGTGAAGAGTGCGGCAAAATTGTCGATTTCCACTATCCAGCGCTTGATGAAGTCGAGCAGCTTGCCGCTCACGTCACCGGCTTTAAGGTCGACCATCATCGCATGGAAGTGTACGGAGTCTGCCCTGACTGTCAAAAAAGCGGGGCGCCGGCGCATTCGCATTAAAAAGCTGATAGCACAAGGCGGCTATCAGCTTTTTCTTTTTTTGTTGTACTTTTCGTCAAACTCTTTTCCTTCCAGTTCGCGGTCTAACGTCAACGGTTCACGGCAAAACATGCATAAATCGACGCGTCCGAGCATTTTTGTCACTTTGCCGCACGACGGGCAAACAACTTGGACGGCTCTCGTCGAGAGTGTGCCGATCCAAAAATATACAATGCCACTGGCGACAAGAAACAACATCCCAAACAACATAAACAACGTCATGATGACCGGGGACGTACGAAAAAACAGCCCAAGATACATGACAATGACACCGATAAAAATCAAGCTTAAGGCGAAAGTGCGAATTTTGTTGATTTTGCTCGAATATTTGATGCTCATCACAGTCCCTCCTACATAGACCACTATACCATAAAACGGGGTCCCATCGCGAAGAAGAAATCAACAAAATCGACGTTTTAAAGAAAGGAATTCCTCTTTTTTTGTCGAATAACGAATGACGGCAACAAACGACAGCTTCATGGATGCAAGCATTCTGGTCTTTCTGAAATGAAACAGGCGTTGACAGCATTGTTTGAACATCTGCACAAACGCAATGTGATGATTGATGACGGTGGAAGGGAGGAAAAAACGTTGCAGAAAAAACATCCGGCTCAAAATAGGAACGTATGGTTGTCTGTCAATCGATATGTTGGGATATCTGAGGGATTTGTCCGCCCGGATATCGCGGCCGGCTTTCTGCAACAGACGCGAGGTATGAAAGAATTGCTGCATCCCATCTGTCACGAATGGGCAAACCGCTGCAACACGCACGGAATTTTAATGATTGAAAAAACGGCTTGCCATGCAGCAACAACGGATACGTTTGATGTCGTGCTGCTCGTCATTGTCGACCCGCAAAGCGAGCCTATGCTTCTCAGACAGTATTCACTAAACGAGAAAAAGGCGGTGCTTTATGCAGTCAGTGAACGGCAGTTAAATGAATGGCTTGTTCTCGGGTCACATCGAAAGGCGGTCGACTGGGTGTTCAACGGAAAGGTCGTGTTTGACCGAAACGGCTATGTTCAGCAGTTGCGCCAGCGCCTTGAGCAATTCCCGCCTAAAGAACGGCGATTGAAAATGGGACTCGAGTTTGCCAAACTGATCCGCCGCTATACAGATGGCAAGGCGCTGTTTGCCGCCAAGCATTGGCTCGACTCATACAACCATATGGTGCAAGCCCTCCATCATTTGGCGCGATTGACCGTGATCGAGCACGGACTTTACCCGGAAGTGACCGTATGGAATCAAGTCAAGCGAATGGATGGAAGGATTTATAAACTGTATGAAGAACTCGTCGGAAGTGAAGAACCGCTTCCGAAACGGCTGGAACTTTTGTTGCTGGCCAGTGAATTTTTGATTCATTCTTACGTAGAATCAGGTTCCTCTCATTTATGCGAAGCGCTGAAAGAAAAAAATGGTACTTGGAGCATTGAGGAAATGACCGGTCATCCGCAGTTTGCGCCTTACTCGGTTGATCTTGTCATCATGCTTGAGTATCTTGTCGAAAGGAAAGTGCTAACCGTCGTGGAAATGCCGACAAAAGGAAATACAATGTTCGAACGGTATTACACATTGCAAAAAAAGAATTTTGACGGTCCCCTTCCGCTGATCCTAAAAAGTGGAAGGGACCGGTGAGAGGATGGATGCTATTAGGAATTTCATTGTGTTTATACAAATGTCAGTTGCCAAGATCATTGAAGGAAGGAGGCAACCCGGCCGAAAAAAGCTCTTGACTTCCTTGTCGAACGATGATATATTTTAAATCGCTGCCGCGGCGGGAAAATGTTGCCGAGCGGTATGAATAAAAGGCTGTTGACAACGAACAATAAAAATGCTATGATGTAAGGGCTGCTTTAGGAAGCGGAAAACACATTTGCGTTTGAGGGAGTCCAGAGGAATTGGATTCCTCGACGCAAGACTGCAACGAAGCAAGTTCAAGAAGAGGTCTCGTTCCTTGAAAACTGAACGAAACGAAGCGCAACGAAAAGCGGAGGTCCGATATTTCGCCTAACAGCAGCCCGCGTCCTGCGGGCAACGGCGAAATATCGCCATCCTGGCGATCGCGACGGGCAAATGCTCTTCACCCTTAGGGGTGCTTGCACCCCGAGGGGGGTATTTGACCCCGAGCGGCGGCGGACCGAAGCTGGACAATTCGAAAAGCGGAGGCCGCTTGCCTATCGGCGAAACGCGCTGAGAGGCCCGCGAGCGGGCTTAGCCCGCCAAAGCGGGACACGAAGCGTCGCAAGCCGATAGCGGCCGAAGCTGGACAATGCGAAAAGCCAATCAACTTTCTTTGGAGAGTTTGATCCTGGCTCAGGACGAACGCTGGCGGCGTGCCTAATACATGTAAGTCGAGCGGACCGAACGGGAGCTTGCTCTGGTTTGGTCAGCGGCGGACGGGTGAGTAACAC
>NZ_SDKL01000034.1:0-28032 GCF_004123125.1 Geobacillus sp. PK12 | reverse complement strand
AAAATCCTTTGTTTTGACCTTGTTAGGGTGCGAAATGTGAGTTTGTGACGCTGTTTGTGGCGTATTTCAACTTTCTGCGCCCGCATAGCGCGCTCGAAGGCCGGGTGTCGGTCGTCATCTCGGAGCTCGCCGAGCTGCCGCATATGCCGGCCCGTTGGACAAAGCTGATCGCCCTGGCCCAAGCGTTTCTCCAACAAGAGGCGGCCTGACTTTTTGTCCTCCGGAGCCCGTTGAACAGAACTCCTGCCGGATTCGGCGAAGCGAACCCTTGACCAACCGAACACCGCCAAAGGTAAAATTCGGTCATGGCAAGGACGGCTTTCTTATTGCCTTCTTTTTTGTCTCCGTCGCCCTTGACGACTCTTTCTCACCTTTGACGGGTGTTGGTCAAGGGCGAATTCGGCTCTCCGCATGCCCCACGATGCTCAATGGGATGGCCTGTGTGGAGTTTTCATAGAATTTTTGACGCTACCCGATTTTATTTTTGGTTTGACATAAATGCATAAATGATTACGCCTCCGTTTTCCTGTATTTTCGGAAAGAATGATGCACTATTCTTCAAACACCTCATTCATCAACTCTTCAATCTCTTTCCACCGCTTCTCTGTTTCTTTTTTATCCAACCGGAACTTTCCGTTCTCTTGTACAATCACATCACCGGCGCGGGCGTTTTTTGGCAGTTTGCTTTTCTCAATATCGATCATTTTGCCATCCTCCGCCTCACAAACTGCCCATTTACCCTCGAAACGATCAATGATATATTTCATTTAACCACCTCTAATAAATTGGTTTTACGTTGAAGGTAAGCGTTGTCCCATTGGTTGTCGCGATAATCGTTCCTTGTTTGTCTGTACGGAATACCTTTACTTTATAAGCTTTCAAACGATTCAAAACTTCCGGTGTCGGATGACCATAGGCGTTCTTGCCAACTGAGATTACCGCATACGTTGGTTTTGCAGCTTTTAAAAGCGTCGCGCTGGTCGATGTTTTTGCACCATGATGACCTACTTTCAACACATCAGCGCGTAAATCCTTTTTCGCTTTAACCATATCCGCTTCTGCTCGAGTCTCGGCGTCACCTGTAAACAGGAATGACTTTTTGCCATAGGTCACTTTTAGAACAGCGCTCCAGTCATTTGTATCGCTAGTGCTGTACGATTTTACAGGGCCAACAAACTTAGCAGTCACACCTTTGATTGGCAAGACAACGTCAGCTTTAGCAACCTTTATAGTAAGCTTTTCATTTTTAACAGCAGTCAAAAAATCCTTGTATGCTTGCGTTGTACTACCGACCCTTGGGGCATATACGCTTTTTACAGGGAAAGCCTTGAGAACCTCATCAAGACCGCCAATATGGTCGGCGTCTGGATGAGTCGCGATCATGATCTCGATGTCCTTTACCTTCTGCTTTTTAAGATAGGCGACGACATCACTGCCATCTTTATTTCCTCCATCAATGAGAATGTCCTCTCCATTTGGCGCTTTAATGTAAATACTGTCACCTTGCCCAACATTGATGAAGTGTACATACATGTTTTTTGGGGCTGCGTCTGTCACAATTCCCGGTAGTATTGCTATCATAAATACAATTACAGCTACCATCAGCATCTTGATTTTCCTCATTGAAAACTCCCCCTTTTACTTTTCAAGAAGATTATACCATCACTTGAGCTAAGAGGGAGTATAGAAAACAAACAGGAGGCGAAAAAATGTTCGATATTATCGGAAGACTAAGGTGTCCGGTATGCTCAAAAATTGTCCGCCCTAGCGATAAAGTGTTCTTGGATATAATCAATACAATCATCCACCAGAGATGCTACCATCAAAATTTGTCCCGTAAATTCCTCCCATTCAAAGACAAAGGAACATTTCAACATATGTTGCTGAAGTATCCGTTTTTACTTGATGATCATGATAATGAAAGTGTTTGATTTTGTGTCTGACAAAAAAAATAAATTAAGTTCGTTTTTTTCAAGACGCGATGATATGCTATGTCCTCAGAATCCCCTGACCGGGGACAGCCACTGTCCATATTGTCACGGGAGACACGTTTATTATTTCAGTCTGTCGCGACTCACTGTCCATCGTCTCGGACGGCCGCTAATCCACTGGGACATCTGTCGCGACACATTCCGCATCTTGTCCTATGCCAGACAATTGCTGTCTTGACTTAAGACAGGAAACAAATTTATGTCACCTGGTTGTCTTGTTGTCCATGATTCACCCTACTCCTTTTTGTCTTCACCAAGGACAAGTGAGAAAACAACAGGAGTGGCCGTTGTCCTCCGACGGAATGCTTTCGCGACACCTTGTCGCAACTGTATATCTTAGTTGCATAGATTTTTGATTGATCGAGGAACAGGGACACGACCCTTGCCCTCATCTTTTATTTCATACCGCCCTTTGCGTCATTCCAGTGTCCTCACCTTCATTCGCTCCCCTGATTCTAAGGAGAATTTTTATCTTATTGGTAAATTTGCATTGAGAATTATGTTCTAAATAATCATATCATCACCAACCAAAATCTAATCAATAAACCTATCCCCTTTATAATAACTACTAACTGGCATTTTCACCTTGCAGCTATGCGTCCAAAATCAATCTTTAAAATCCCTTTTACCATCCTTTTTGCGACGATCCGCTTGCATTTCACCCTTCATCGAAGTGAAAATCTGAAGTTTAAAACCCTCGGGACTCCCCCCACCAATCTAATGAGGTATTGGAACAAAACCAATTTGGTTTATTCTTTCTTTATGGTCGGGGGGAGCAAGCAGGCTGACGCCCATAATATAAGGGCGACGAACCATTTCACGGGAACGTCAGTTCTTGACCAACCTCTTAAGCTGCTGGACACGCCGCACCGATATCTGAAGCATCATGGCCAGCTGCTTATTTGTCGCGTCAGGGTGTCGCTCCATTGCCTTCTGCAGTTGCCATGCCTTGTCCTCCGTTCGCTCCCGTTGTTCCTCGAGGTACTCCTCCCTTGTCTTCGCCCCTTGTCCCCGGCGCAACTCCCCTGTCCTCGCCCTGTCGCGTTCCCGTTTCCGCCGGCGCTTCTCATTGGCGTCAATAATGGTCTGCAAGTGTCGCTGTTCCTCCGGCGTGATGTCCAGCCATCGAATGATCGTAGAGTTCTTCAGATTATAGCCGGCGCCGGGATAGCCTTTCTTCCTCGCCTCCTCATTCGCCTTTGCATCATTCCTAGCCATCCACGCTTTCTCGGCGCTTTTTGTCGCCCGGATCACCTCTTTTTCAGACAACGGCTCCTTAAATCCAGCGTTCAGCTCTATCATCTGTTTCAACGCCTCCTCAGGATCATCAGTAAGACAGCAACTCCAGTATCGGTATAAAAAACAAAACAGTTCCCTATACCCCTTGAGATCATAGTCCCTTAGCTCCGCAAGACGGATCAAATCCAACAGCCTGGCATAGTGCAGCGTCTGGATATTATGTAGCCGGACAAGTTTCCCTTTTCTTCCTTTCTTCCCTGTCTCCGCCCTTGTCAATTCCGGCAAGTACTCATATTGCAAGTCACGGAGGACATACCTGTCGCCGTGCCGGTACTCGACGACGACCTCCCTTTTGCTCTTGGAGTTGACCGACCCGTCGATCCGGAACACCCTGGTCGGATCCAGCGACTTCTTGTCCGCCCCCACATAGCTGAGTTGCTCATAAAAATAGTTCTCCACCGCCTTCCACAGCGGCAAGGCCTTGTACGGGACCGGATCGATCAACCAAACGCATACGATTCCGCGACCCGAGAAAATGATGAGATTAGGTTCAGGCAAGATATTGTCATAGAATACCTCGATGTCCAACTTCCCGACCACCCACTCCGGCTCATAGCCAATCGTATGGCAATCCACATCCACGTACAGAGCCCTCAGCTGCCTTATATTCTCGATTCTTCGTTGAGGCTTATAAAAGGTGTTTTGGCTAAAATAGACGTCCTCTCCAAGCCATTTAGGCAGTTCTACAGCCAATTCGTTGGGCTGGTAGTGATACTGCTTCCATCCCCCGTCCGGTTCCTTCTTCGCCAGCGTGATCCATCCTGAGGCGCCTCGATGCTGAAACGTCACATGGCGCTTTGCACGATCCAAAGGGGAAAGTTCCATATTCTCGAGCTTAAAATTCTCCACCGAACGCCCTCCCTGCGTGGGAAACAACCGCATAGCCATGCAAATGCGAGATGCGATCATTATGCAGAAAGACAGCGGCCGTCCCTTCAAAATTTACACACCATTCAAATAGAAAAAGGGAAAATAAGAATGCCATGAGGATCAATCGAGGCCTATTGAATAGGAGAGGACTCTGGCGGTCTTGAATTTCGACACTTTATTTCAAAATCCTCCATTTATTTCAAAAATCGTCAAATCGATTAACAAAAATGCTCTTTTGGCTGCATTTCTTGGAACACCGGCGACCCGTAGTCTTTTGGTTCGGGAAGGGCGATGTGATAGGCTGGAACGGGCCGGAAAGGCGCGTGCTCCGGCGGGATGGCCATCAGTCAGCATAGCGTTTCCGGCCACCAGCCGACCATCACATCGCCCCGGGGACCCGGACCAAAAGGAAACGGAAGCGCCAGCGAACGCAGACTTTGTTCCATCGATCTCTGTTTTTTTGTCATGATTTGTCGAAATATGTATTTTGTATTTTTATCAGACAATAAATACTTTAACATTCCTCATATACGGATCGGTAAAAATAAAAAATAGGCACTTTGCTAAAAAATGACCGCTAAAATTCGCCTGTAACGCGTTTTAATCGATAAGGCAATGGGTTTTCTATTCGAAAAGAGAAAAACAAAAACGCCTTTACGGACCGTTTTTTCGCGTTTAACGCGGTAGTGATGTTTTTCTTTGTACGGCGACACGAGGAACGTCCGTCGACAAGAACTTCCCATGCTGCGATCGTTTTGTCGTCGACCTCCAATCGTGCAAAAATCCCAGGGGATCGACGACAGTTTCTTTTTTTCTTTCCTTCCTACAGCCATCAGCGATTCACTCTATTGACGGAATTTTCGAAATGGAGTATACTGGACTTGCCCTGTTTTGAAAAGTGTTGATTTATCAACGATTTTTGGGGGTTTTTATCTTACCTATGAGGAATTGAAACAGCGCTTGGCGGGCGCTTTCTTGGCGCTCGTGTACGGGCGTTTTTATCTTACCTATGAGGAATTGAAACAAAAATCTGGAGAAGTATAACGACTGTTTCGCTCGGGTTTTTATCTTACCTATGAGGAATTGAAACTTGCTCTGCTTTGGCTTGCTCCGCTTGCTCTGCTTTGGTTTTTATCTTACCTATGAGGAATTGAAACTGTATTCGTACATGAGGGCGCGGGTATTGCCGCGTGTGTTTTTATCTTACCTATGAGGAATTGAAACAAAGCGGACTGATCGCCGACATGGGTGCCGAGCGCTGGGTTTTTATCTTACCTATGAGGAATTGAAACAATACATCAAACCAACATTCTTCTGTCAAATAATACAAAGGTTTTTATCTTACCTATGAGGAATTGAAACCTCATTTTCTCGGTGCTTTTTGATAGTTGCGCAATGAGTTTTTATCTTACCTATGAGGAATTGAAACAGATAATACACGTCCTCGCCGATGCGTTTTGTGTGGTTTTTATCTTACCTATGAGGAATTGAAACCTGTAAAGAATACTTTTGTTTTTGATGTCACTTCCCGAGTTTTTATCTTACCTATGAGGAATTGAAACATTGATTCGACATCCAGCACTAGTACAACACAAGCCCGTTTTTATCTTACCTATGAGGAATTGAAACGCGAAATTAAGTCCATTGTTTACATAAATTTGGATGTTTTTATCTTACCTATGAGGAATTGAAACAGTTCAGCTTTGTTCATTTTTGAGCGACCACGAATACCGTTTTTATCTTACCTATGAGGAGCTAAAGATAAGACTAACGCGAAAACCCACTGATTTTTTTTCAGCGGGTTTTATCATCGACTCAACGCCTGACGATCAGGTGTTTTTTCTTTTTAATTAAGCTTTTTTCTCTCCACCCGCAGCGATGCGATGAGTGGCTGCCTCGAGCTGCTTCGCATGGCTGCGGAATGAGTCCGCTTGCACAACAGCTTCCTTGAACGAACCGAGCGCCGGGCTTCGGAGGCTCCAGCCGGACTGCCACAGGCAGGGAGGCTGCCGGCCGGGAAGACCGGCGCGGGCATCAAAGTTCTAAACAATGAAGTAATGTCCAGGCAAGGTCAATATATAAAAAAGCGATCTGCTATAATTAATGTATAATTTCCTCATCTATAATATAAATTCCACATTGAGGTGGTCTGTTTGAGCGATAAACTTAAAAAAGAACAGCGGTCGAAGATCATGAGAGCGATAAAATCGCAGTCACAGCTAGAAAATAAAGTTACTAAGTCACTCTGGAACGATGGATATAGATTTCGGAAAAATGATAAATCTTTGTTTGGAAAACCCGACATTTCAATCAAAAAATATAAAATAGTTATTTTCATTGATTCGTGTTTTTGGCATGGTTGCCCGCTGCATGGACATATGCCTAAGAGCAATACCGAATATTGGGAAAGAAAGCTTGTAAGAAATAAAAAAAGAGATCAGGAAGTTAACGAATATTACAAAAAGCTCGGCTGGAACTGTCTGAGGGTATGGGAACATGAATTTAGGCAGGATTTTTATCAGGCAGTTGAAAAAGTAAAACATTTTATAGATCAAGCAAAGAAAAACTAAAACGATTTTCAGTGCATCTATGGCTCCAAAATATCCCGAAAAGTTAAGCAATTAGCAAAACAATAATCTAAGGGGCGAAAACAATGGCTCGACTGGATGCTAGAAGGATTAAATTTGTTCGGAATTTGCCTTTGGAAGTTCGGGCAAAGGTACTTTACGAGTTTTTGAAAAAAGGCACAAGCACTCGTAATATTGAGAAACAAATTAACTTATTGGCAGAAGAAGATGGATGGCAGGCATGGTCTGTTATTCACTTTTATGGATTTGATGGCAGCAGCAAAGGACGGTATCCCAATCTGGTTTTAAAAAAGCTCAAAGAAGACTTATCGAAATTCGATGAAAATGAATTGGAAGAGTTCCATCTTGATTATTTAGGACCAACAGAACTGCCATTAGACATTGCAATGAACGAAAATGATGGCAAAGATGTATTTAGAGTAATTAAAACCCGCCAAGGCCAGCATAAACTCCGCAAACTCTTGCTGCAAAATTATCAGTCGAAATGTGCTTTATGCAACATTTCACATCCAAAATTATTGGTCACAAGCCATATTAAGCCATGGTCAAAATCCTCAATCCAAGAAAGAATGGACCCTTGCAACAGCATTTTGCTCTGTAAACTTCATGATGGACTATTTGAAAATGGATTTATCTCTTTGACAGACGATTTAGAAGTTCTGTTTTCCCCTGATTTTGATTTTGAGAGCCAAATGGTTTCAAAAGACCTGGCTTTTACAGAACCAATACGTGATAGGCCGTCTCCAATATTTTTAAGTATACATAGGAAATTACATGGTTTTGAATAAAACATTTCTTTTGTGGTATTTACTTCGCGATGTACTTTAAATCGAAAATTTAACCATTATGTGTCATTAATTATTTTTCTTTTTTATTGTATAATGTATCTTATCTATTGATTAAGGAGGGGTTTAAATGAAAATTAATCAACGTGGTCGCGGCAAATTCAAACCTGCTCCTGATTACAATATTGAAGATGTGAGGAAAATTCTTCTTCAAAAAATAGAAGAGGAGTTAACATCTATCAACGAACTAGATGAAGATCAGGGGTATGACGAAGAAACCCTTTATTATAAAGAAAATAAATGCAATATAGTTTCTCTTTTTTGCGGCGCAGGCGGGCTTGACTTAGGAGTTGAATTGGCAGGCTTAGATGTAGTTATCGGCGAAGAAAAGGCGAATGAAGCATTTTCTGATAAATCTTTGTATGATAATGTACGCAACCAGAGTATCTTTCACCACATTTATGCAATAGATTTCTTTAAAGAAGCTTTAGAAACATACCGTGACAACTTTCCTGAACATGTTTTTATACATCATCAAGATATTCGTAAAGTCAAAAAATTTCCTAAGGCTAATTTAGTGCTTGGCGGGTTTCCATGCCCGGGTTTTTCCGAAGCCGGGCCTCGCCTTGTCGATGATCCAAGGAACTTTTTATATATACACTTCATTCGTTGCCTAATGCAGTCACAACCAGAGTTTTTTATTGCCGAGAACGTTAAAGGCATGTTGACATTAGGAAAAGGGGAAGTGTTCCGCCAAATTAAGCAAGACTTTGAAGCAGCAGGTTATAAGGTATATCATCAACTTGTTGATGCAAGGGACTATGGAGTTCCACAAATTCGGGAACGCGTTTTTCTAGTAGGCGTACGGGAAGATATCGATTATAAATATATATTTCCTTTTCCGACTCACGGAGAAGGTCTGTTCCTAAAACCATATGTTACTTTAAGGGAAGCAATCGGTGACTTAGAAAAGGATCCTGGACCATACTATGAGGGTTCCTATTCCACCATTTATATGAGCCGTAACAGAAAAAAAGGATGGGATGAACAAAGCTTTACAATACAAGCTAGCGGGAGACAAGCCCCACTCCATCCTTCTGGAGCTCCTATGCAGAAGGTCGGGAAAGATAAATGGATTTTCCCTGACGGGGAAGAAAATCATCGCAGGCTGTCTGTTAAGGAAATTGCCCGAATTCAGACTTTTCCTGATTGGTATAAGTTCAGTGATGGCGGCAATCCAAGAGCATCCAAGAATGGGCGTCTAGATAAAATATACAAGCAAATTGGGAATGCTGTCCCTGTCCAGTTGGCTCGAGCTATTGCGAGACCAATTGCCGAGTGGTTTTATCAAAACCATATAGATGCAACGAAAAAGTTTAACATATCCTTGATGGAAAAGNNCTCGGTAAAAGCTACAAATGTTAAAGCTTCAAATTGCATCTATACAGTTAGAGGGGGAGAAGGTTCTTGAAAAATGTTCCCACTACTAATGTACTGATAGCTCTTAAAAACATATTAGAGTATAAACAAAAAACACTGCCCTCTGTAATTGATCATAAAAACAATAATCGAATTAACAGTGTCGGAGATTTGCTTGAATATTACGTTAAAGATGCTTTTTGCGAGGCAAGCATCGGTCTGGAAAATACGGATGATAAATTAAAGAAATACCAACAAACATTTAGTTATTTAGGAAACTCTAATAATCCGCCTGATTTTATTGTAAGGCATGGGGTAGCTGTTGAAGTCAAAAAAATTGAAGGAAAGGCATTTAGCCCTATTGCTCTTAACAGCTCGTTTCCAAAAGATTACCTCTATAATAGCGATATACGAATCAATAGCGCATGTAGGGAATGTGAAGATGAATTCGGTGGCTGGATCCGCAAAGATATGATATATGCCATAGGGAATGTTTCAGGCAACCGAATCCATTCGCTTTGGTTCATTTACGGAGATTGTTTTTGCGCTGATAAATCTGTATATGAGAAAGTGGCAAATAAAATAAAAGAAGGCGTTTTATCGATTCCGGGAGTAGAATTTGCACATACAAAAGAATTAGGCCGAGTCAACAAAGTAGATCCTTTAGGGATCACGTATTTGCGGATCCGGGGAATGTGGGGGATTGAACATCCTTCTGCTGTTTTCAAGCCGTATATAAATCACGATCCAAATCATACAAACATTTATGTCTTAATGAAAAAAGAAACGTATGACAATATCGAACAGAAACCAAATTTGCAAGAACATATCGATAGCGGAATATTGAAATGCGAAATTGTCCAAATACCTAATCCAAATAATCCAGCAAAAAATATAGATGCTATCTTATTTACCGCAATTTTGTAAAGAAGCTCCATTATATCTTTCTTTATTCTGAATCAATTTGCTAAACCGTTGCTTAAAAGTGGCATGGTCATGCTGCTATAAATTCATACAGTCTTGCCAGTGTGATGAACAAATTATTCCTGCTTTCAGTTGGCAAGGAATAAATAAGAAAATGTTTTGGTTCTTTCTGTCGTCGACCTCCAACCCTGCAAAAACCCCGAGGGATCGACGACAGTTTCTTTTTCCCTTTCCTTTCTACAGCCATCGGCGATTCACTCTATTGACAGAATTTTTGGAATAGAGTATACTGGACTTGCCCTGTTTTGAAAAGTGTTGATGTATCAACGCTTTTTGGGGTTTTTATCTTACCTATGAGGAATTGAAACGTCAAGTACTGTGTATTGCATTTTTTGGACTGAATTGGTTTTTATCTTACCTATGAGGAATTGAAACGTTTATAGTTGAGATAGAATTCGTTCGTTTGGGATATGTTTTTATTTACCTATGAGGAATTGAAACTGATCGAGAAAACGACTATTTATATACATGCTCATTGAAAAGTTAACCTTCGCATAAGCGGTGCCCACTCTGGTTATACTGCTCCTAATGAAAAACATGGAAAAGGAGCGGAATTCTGCATGAAACGCCTCAAAATCACCGACAACCATGGATGGACGCCCCGGAAACTCCGCAAGCAGGAACGGAAGATCAAAAACGCTCATCTCCGCCAACGTGTGATGGCCGTCCGCCTGGTCATGGAAGGCTATTTGGGCAAAGAGGCGGCTTCCATGGTCAACGTGTGCCGACAAACCGTTTCCCATTATGTGTCGCTGTTCAACGAAGGCGGCCTTGAACTCCTGCTTCATCGGGATTTCGCCCCCGGGCGAGAGCCGTTTCTCACGGAAGAACAGCAAGAAAAGATCAAACAGCTTGTATTGACCACCACTCCCGCGGAACTGGGCTGGGACGTCGCTTCGGCGTGGAACACCAAACTCCTGCAATCCTATGTCGCAAAGCAATTCGGTGTTTCCATTTCCCGCGAAGCGTTGCGAAAACTCCTGCACCGCAAAGGGCTGTCGTGGACACGACCGACGTACACACTGGCGAAAGGAAATCCGGATGAGCAAAAGCAATTTGAAAAACAAATGGATCTGATAAAAAAAACTTGATCACCAAGGAGACAGAAGATGCTGTTCTTCTGTACATCGATGAAACCCATATCCGCTCTTACCATGTCTTGCGGTCCACATGGTCGGAAGTCGGCCGCCAAAAACAAGTGCCGACGTTTGGCCATCATGCCCACGTATCGCTGTTTGGCGCGGTCAACGTCCATGATGGTGAAACGGTGCTTCATCAAACGACTGCCGCCAATGCTGCGACGTTCTTGGATTTCTTGAGAATGCTCAAAGAGCGCTATCCAGACCGTCTCATGGTCTTGGTGT
This sequence comes from Geobacillus sp. PK12, assembly GCF_004123125.1. Lineage (NCBI taxonomy): Bacteria > Bacillati > Bacillota > Bacilli > Caryophanales > Anoxybacillaceae > Geobacillus > Geobacillus sp. PK12. The sequence goes on along the minus strand of NZ_SDKL01000034.1, from coordinate 16,732 downwards.
TGGATAACGCCCGCATTCACCATGCCAAGATGGTCAAGGAGTTTTTGCGGGAAGAAGGGCAGTGTTTTCACTTTATTTACCTTCCTCCCTATTCGCCACAGCTGAACCCGATTGAACGCTTATGGAAATGGTTGAAAGATATGGTGATTGCCAATGTCTTTCACAAGGATCGCAACGATATCATTCAAGCCATTACTCGGTTTGTCCACTACATCCACGAACGTCCGGAGGAAGTGCTGCAACGCTTAGGGTGTGCAGGATGAGAAGTTAACTCTTTATGTTGCATGTATATAGTGTACCAACTATAAATACCCTTTTTCGAGATTGGGGAACACCAAAATACTTAGAGTCTAATAGCTCCCAGGTTACTTTATATCCTAAACTCTCGAGTGACATTATAATGGTACGAAGTGTTCTCCCTATTTTTGGATTTTTATCTTCCGGATCAGGATCATGCCTTATTAATCCCTCTACGTTCTCTAATAAAAAACCATATGGTCTTTTACCTTTTAAGATTCTTTCTACTTCAAAGAACAAAGTACCTCTAGTATCAAGAAACCCTAGCCTCTTTCCTGCTGAACTAAATGATTGACAAGGAAAACCAGCTAATAAAAAATCAAAATCTGGAATTTCATCATTGCTAACCTGCGTTATATCTCCTACAAATTTCTTGTGACTAAAATTGTCCTCTAACACTTTAATCGCGTAAGGTTTGATCTCCGACGTCATTACACATTCTGTTGGTAGACCTAACTTATTAAAGGCATTCTCAAAACCCTTTCTTAATCCTCCTATACCAGCGAATAAATCAATGAATTTAATTGTTTCCAACGTTAAACCCCCTTTGGTTACAATAAACTAATTTTATGTGCTAACTATGATTACACAGCATAAAACCTTAGTACAACCTCGTACGATTATAATTCCATTTACTGTAGATGAGCAAATTCACTAACATAAATTGACAACCAAACAAAAAAGGAGACATGAACCGGACTCCTTGGGTAAAATAGATGTGCTCAAAACCCATTCACACAAGGAGGTTCATGTCTCATGAATAGATTAGCACATCACCAAGGAATCCACAAGTTTTTCTTCACGCTGGGGTTGACGCTGCAGCTTTCCAAACCAGTCATCAAGCATCTCATTCATATTGTCGATGCCTTGACCACCAAGGGATTCTCGGGAACATGGACCGATATTCATCACTGGAGCTTTCATCCGAATCATCGAACGACGCTCCGTCACTTTTTCACGAAAAGCCCTTGGGATGAGGAAAGGCTGCTTNNATTGATGATACGATTTGCCAAAAAACGAAGCCTTCGTCACGGGCAACGCACGCCATCGAAGGGTGCGACTGGCACTACTCGCATAAAGATCATCAATCGGTTTGGGGGCATTCGCTCGTTTGGCTGATGGTGCACACCTTCACGCAAGCGTTTCCGTTCGCGTTTCGTCTGTATGACAAGAAGGCCGGAAGAAGCAAAATCGACCTAGCGATCGAGATGCTTTCCTTGATCAAGGTGAAGCTGACTCAGCCGGTGTATGTGTTGATGGACTCTTGGTATCCGTCCAAAACGCTCATCGAAGCCTGCTTGAGCAAGGGATTTCCTATCATCGCGATGCTCAAGACGAACCGGATTCTTTATCCGAAAGGCATCGCCGTCCAAGCCAAGNNCGGGAGCTCGGGGACGAAGACATCTTGCGTTACTATGCCCAGCGCTGGACGATCGAATGCTTTTTCCGGCAGGCGAAAGATCAACTGAAGCTGGATGGATACCGCGTTCGCCACGTTCGGGCGGTGAAACGGTATTGGGCGGTGGTGCTCTTGGCCTGCGTGTACAGCATCGCCGAATCCCGACAAAACCTCTCCGCCGGGCTGGAGCTTCTTCGGTCGCGGAAAGGCCACAGCGTCGTCGAGTTCATTTATGACGCTGCGAAGCAAGGAATTCCCATTGATGTGATCAAAAAACAGCTCCGTATCGCGTAAGGGAGACCCTGTTTGTCTCTCTAACTATGGAAATTATTGTAATAAAAAATGCTCATCTACAGTCCATTTAGTAAAAAATCCAAACCCTAACACGCCTCATCGAACATATTATTTTTGTTTTAATTCACTTAAATACTTTTCTACCGCCTCTTCAATCAACAAATAAATATTCTTCTCCTGCAAAATCGACTGCATCTTCAACTCTTTGTGCAGGTCCGTCCGAATATCAAAGGAAACACGCTTTCTTTCCACTTTCTTATCTTCCTTTCTTGGTTGATTGTTGTATTCGTTTAAAGATGTATTGTTTTCCTCGCCGACAGGATCGGTCAGCACTTGCGTAGGCGTGATGACTTTTTGCTGACGCTTCATGTTTTTGATGTCATCTACTTTGGACACGTTCCATCATCTCCTTGTAGAAGTTTTCATACTGCTCCAGCGCCTGATTCAACTCATTGTTTTCCTCGAAGCCGTAGAGCGACAGACGGCCAATCGGCGCCTTGCGGGTGATGATCGTTTTGAACACCTCGTTCGGATAATCTTCCTCGATCATTTCATTGAACGCCTTCGCGTCGCTGCGACGGACGTCGTTCATGGTTCTCAGAATGCCCAGCAGCCTCGTATTGTGTCGTCCATGCACCCTCGCTCCCTCAACGGATTCCATAAAATTCGGGACCGCCGAGTAGCACCAATTGGAGCACTCGAACATCATGATGACATACTGGCTTGCGCACAAGGCGTTTGTCGTCTGTTCGCTCAACGAAGGCGGCGTGTCGATGACAATGAAATCGTAACGATTCCGGATCTTGTCCAACGTATCGTCCAGTATCAAGGTCGGCTTTCCCTTGTACCTGATATATTTTCCAAGGTACGTCTCCCCTGTGTAAATCCAGCGGGGGAACGTGGCCAGGAAGTTGTTGGCCGGAAGCAGGTCCAACTTGTTGTGGATCTTGACTATGTACGGCTCCGGATTTCTCTCCTGCATCGCTTCGAGAACGGATTTCTCCGTGAACTCGTTGGATGGCTTCCGCGAAAGAAGCTCTGTCAAATTCCCCTGCGAGTCCATGTCGACGGCCAAAACCCTGTATCCGTCCCTGCTCAGCAGATAGGCGAGGACTCCGGTTGTCGTGGACTTTCCGCATCCGCCTTTCTGGATGCCCATGGTGATGGTGATGGCCACTTATATCACCTTCCTTTCTTCCAAGGTTTATTTCTTCTTTTGTTTATATGATTTATTCTACATTATTTTATAGATTCCTTCAATGATTGCGAAAAAAATAAGCGTGCTAGAAACGCTTCCATCTCAACTCCAATATGAGTTGCCTCACCGCCTCCGACTCTGACACATTTTTTGTCCGACAGTATCTCTGGAGAAGTTCGTAAAGCTCGTCGTCCAAGCGCACGGTAATGCGATGTGACTTGGACTTTTCTTCTTTCGGGCGTCCACGTTGGAGCTTTTTGCGTTCGACGCGCAGATCATCATGGACGACAACATCGAGGTATCCGAACCGCTCATAAATGTTTTTATGTTTCTCTACGAATTCTTCCCACATTCGGGGAATTTCTTCAAGAAGCCGGAGGTACTCTTCCTGCAGCCTCTTTGCCTCCTCTGGAGATCGAGGGCGCCGCTTGCCGAATTCCTGGAGGACAAGGACCTGGAAATCGTGCCGCTCATAGCATCTTCCTTCCATCATCGCCATCACCTCCTATTTTTTGTCTGACACTATTTATATTTATTATACCTCCAGACTTTCACTAATTCAACATTTTTCGTCAGACACAAAATTAAAATACCAGTGCCAATTTTGCCTTTCAAAGCACAAATTAATCGAATCGGCGTTTTTCAGAACAAAAATCGCTGTTTTCGAGCTGAAAGATAAGGTTTTGCCATTTTGATTTTTTTGCCAAATAGGGGTATATTGTACTTAAAAATGTGATATTTTCGACAAATTTCGCCCTAAATGTTCAGGGGAAGAAGGGGATGAAAAAGTTGGACTGGAAAGAGGTAAAGCGGTTCGCCTATGCCGGACAGGCGTTTATCCCTGTCAACGTGGAAAACAGAGGGGATTCGGTCAAACTTTTTTTCAGGAGCGGGGAAACCAAGTTGCTTGACGTACAATCGAGTCTGTTTTTGAAGCGGCTTCTGACCTTCTTTGGCACAAGCATTTCGATCAACCGCCATCGGTATGGGGAGTTGGTGGGAAAAAAGCAGCTCGTCCCCATCGTGTTGTCGTATGGCTTTACTATCATTCCGTTTAACGTTCGCGAGCCGGTCGGCCGGCAAAGCCGTGTAGGGTGGTTTGTGTCAAGAGAGATTGAGCAGTTCCGGCAAAGATCGCCCCAGTGCACCACGGTCCATCTTCTTTCCGGACATCAGATTCCTGTGTTTCATTCCCGCAAGTTCTGCATCGACCAACTCAAAAATGCAAAATGGATTGAGATGTGCTACGGGGAGATTCATGAACCGCATCGCAGGCAATGGATAAACGGCAGCGCAGTTTGTGAAACGGTGGTTATGTAGTGAAATGAATGATTTATATCAATAAACCGGAAGGATCGGCGGCATTGGAGGCCGCTTTTTTTCTTTTTTCGCTTTGAAATCGTCTTTGTCTATGGGTGTTATCGGTTGATATGATGTTGGCAAATCGAAAGGAGGTAGGAAAATTGGCCGCTTCAGAAATGGTGTCGGGCCGCACTCTTGTTTTGGACTTCTACGCCGGAAAGGACAGCGACGGAAAGGACATCATTCGCTCGCAAACCTTCAGAGTGAAGAGCGACGCGAGCGTCCAATCGCTTTACGATGCCGCCGCCGCCATCGCCAGCTTGTCGAGCGGCAGCTTGCGGTACGTGCGCACGACGTTGACCAGCCATATTATCAATGCATGAGAGGGGGGAATGAACAATGAAGACGTTGGAACTGACGTTTAACGCTCAAGCGGGGCCGGCGCGGATTTTGATCCGCTATCCCAAGGAGCCGGTTGATCCGGTGCAAGTGAAAACGGTGATGAACCAGCTCGTAGCGGCAAATGTTTTTATGACCGGCAACGGGGAGCTGGTGAGCCCGAAGAGCGCACGCATCATTGACCGCGAAACGCAAGACATCCAGTTGCCATAGCGCATCTGTCATGAACGGAAGGTTTCTCGCCTTCCGTTTTTGAGCATTGAAAGGGGGAAAAGCAATGGATTTGTTTTCGATGATCAGTGAAGTCTCCTTCCCGATCCTTGTTTCTATCTATCTTCTGTATCGGATGGAGACGAAGCTGGATCAGTTGACCAAATCCATTCAGGATCTAACTATCGCATTAAGCCGAGGTCCGCAGAATTGATGATGGGAGGGAAGTCGAAATGGAATTGGTGGAACTTCTGTTCCGGGCGGAGAAAAAGCTGTCCGGGCTGCATCCGTTGGTGGCGGATAAAGCTAGAGCGTTGATCCGGAAGGCTTATGAGGAAGGGATTTATATCATCATTACGCAAGGGTTTCGAACCATCGAGGAGCAGAACCGCCTGTATGCGTTGGGTCGCACGAAACCTGGGCGGATCGTTACAAACGCCCGTGGGGGATACAGTTATCATAATTTTGGATTGGCGTTTGACGTTTGTGTCTGCAATGTTTTCAAGGGAACATTGATCCCCAGCTGGAGCCTCGACCGCCGGTGGTTTCGCGTCGGTCAGATCGGAAAGTCGCTTGGCCTTGAATGGGGCGGGGATTGGAAGAGCTTTAAAGATTATCCCCATTTTCAATATACATTTGGCCTTTCGCTTGCACAGCTGCGGGCAGGAAAAAGGCCGCCGGCCGCTGTCATGGCTAAAAAATAGACTGTCTCGCCCCTTCCGAAAGTGGAGGGGATTTTTTTAAATCTGACAAAAGCACGTTATGTCAGATTTTTGTCTGACGTTAAATACGTTGAAGGAAGCAACACGAAGCCGCTTTGCCGCTCTCCCACTTTTTGTCCAAAAATCTTACTCATCTCCCTTATGGACAAGGGGGTGTCATATTTTGCATACCGTCCAGCCAATCAAAGATAGGGAAAAAATCGAAGCGATGAAAAAGATTTTGCGTGCTTCGTCATTGAGAGACGAGCTTCTTTTTACGATCGGGATCAATACGGGGCTGCGGATCAGCGATATTTTGGCTCTGAGGGTTGGGGATGTGAGGAACCAAAAAGGCGTTGTCGAACGCATTGAGATCGTGGAAAAGAAGACAAAAAAGACTCGGGTTATCGCACTGAACCGAAAAACTCGCCGCCTGATCGAGCTGTATTTAGCGCAGGAGCGGCCGCACGCCCGCGGCGACGAGCCGCTCTTTCGCAGCCAAAAAGGAGGCCGGGCGATCAGCCGCCAGCATGCCCACTACATCCTGAACCGGGCCGCCAAAGCAGTTGGGATTGTGGATCGCATCGGCACCCACTCCCTGCGCAAAACGTTCGGCTATTTCGCATACAAACAAGGAACGGACTTGGCCATGATCCAAAAAATCCTCAATCACTCCAGCCAGGCCGAAACGCTTCGCTACATCGGCATTACGCAGGAGCAAATCGATGAAGTCACTGCAGGGCTTGATCTGTGAACGAAGCCCGCACCGGTCTTCCCGGCTGGCCGCCTTCTGGCCCTTGGCCATCCGGCCGGAGCCTGGAGAAGCCCGGCGCCCGGTTCATTCGAAGAAGCTGCCTGCGGGCCCATTCATCCGCAGCCGTGCGGAGCGTGGCCGAAGAAGCCAATGCATTGCACCGTTGCTTGAAGCAACAAATCATTAAACGAATAAGTGATGATAAAAATAATAGAGTATACATTAAAATAATTAAAACAATAAATAAACGTTTATTTCATCTTTTCTTCCAACAAACAAAAGTTTCGTGGTTCGCACGAAGATTCCATTTCCGCGCCGGTCTTCCCGGCTGGCCGCCTTCTGGCCCTTGGCCATCCGGCTGAAGCCTGGGGAAGCCCGGCGCTCGACCGTGCGAAGCAAGATCAAGAGGCCGAACAAAGCACCGCCGCGGAAGAAAATCAAATATTGCCGTAAAACGTCGTTAAACGGCTTATTTTGGCGTTTTGGAGCTTGGGGGGTATAAAACTATTAACCCATCGAAAAAAGCGTCTCAGACGGGCCGTACAAGGCCTAGGAGACCTTGTTTGTTTTTCTTCTTCAGCAAAGCAAGATATATTAAACCCTTGTGTATATTGAGCGGCAGCAACCACCTTTTTGCTGCTTTTATATACTTTTAGTATTTATATCTTTTAAATCTTTATATATTTTAGGAGGGGCCAAGATCCTTGATTTATCAAGGGTTTCAGCGATTTGGACAGTACATTTTTGGTGTTTATCTCGTACATTTTTGGTTGTTTCGGCGTACATTTTTGGTGTCCAGCGTACATTTTTGGTGTTTATCTCGTACATTTTTGGTTGTTTCGGCGTACATTTTTGGTGTCCAGCGTACATTTTTGGTGTTTATCTCGTACATATTGTTTTTTGTGTACGCTTTAATAAATAAAGCGTACATGTATGAAAAAATGTACTTTTTAACGCGAGTGTTTTCTTGTAGAATAGGATCAAGGAGTTATTTTCCTAATTTAGTAGGTGGAGGATGAGAGGATGCAGACTCCGGCTGTCCAGCCGCAGTACAACAGCGCCGTGACGAAGTCCAATGCGCTGATTGAGGCAAACTATAAGCTGTCCACTATCGAACAGAAGATCATCTTGTATATCATCAGCCAGATTCGCAAAGATGACGCCGATTTTAAAATGTATAAGCTGCCGATACAGGAGTTCTCTGAATTGCTCGGATATCGAGGAAGCCCTAAATACACGGAGCTTCGGGAGATCACGAAAAATTTGATGCGCAAGGTGCTTGAGATCAGAGAAGGTCAGAAGCTCAAACAGCTGAGCTGGGTTTCATACGTGGAATACGACGAGCATTCCGGCTATGTCAGCTTGGCCTTTGATCCCCGCTTGAAGCCCTACCTCCTGCAACTGAAAAGGGAATTCACGACCTATCGCCTGAAGAATGTGATGGAACTGAAAAGCTCTTACTCCATCCGCATGTACGAGCTTTTAAAACGTTGGCAGTATATGGGTGAGATCGTGATTCGCCTGGATGATTTGCGGATGATGGTTGGAGCAGGAGACAAGTATTCAGAATACCACAATTTCAAAAAACGGGTGCTCAATCCTGCCAGGAAGGAAATTTCGGAGAAGACAGACATCATGTTCACATATGAGGAGATAAGGGAAAAACGAAAAGTTGCGGCAATCCGCTTTCAAATCAGAGAGAAAGTCGTTGAGCCGGTTGTCGTTGCCTTGGAAGAGAAAAAGGAAGCTCAAGCAGATGATCGGTATTTGCAGTTTTTGGCTGTAGTGCAGGCTTATGACCGGTACATAACAGAACAGCAATTCACGAAGATAGCGGTCTTGGCTCAAAAAGCTTTCGGCGGAAACTGGATGGATGAGCTCATTCAAACGGCAAGGCGCATTATGCAACGAAATGACATCCGCGAACCGATTGCTTTTCTGACCTATTTCTTGAATGAAAAAGTGCAGCGGATTCAGGCTGGAATCGACCCAAATGAGGTGACCATTCACAGCCATGGAGGCGCTAGATTCGTCCGCCGCGAGATCGTGCCGGACTGGCTCCGGGGCTACGAAGAGCAGCTTGTTGCCGAAAGCGCCAAAAGCAAAGAGGTTGATGAAGATATCGAACAGATGCGGCGTGAGCTTGAGGAGCGGTTAAAGAAATACAAAGACTAAGTCCAGCCCGCGCCGGTCTTCCCGGCTGGCCGCCTTCTGGCCTTTGGCCATCCGGCCGGAGCCTGGGGAAGCCCGGCGCTCGGTCCATTCAAAGAAGCATCGTGCAAGCGGACTCATCCCGCAACCATGCGAAGCAACTTCAGGCAGCAACTCATCGCATCGCTGCGGGAAGGAAAGAAAAAAAACCCAATCAAAAGGAAAAACGCCTGATCGCAAGGTGTTGAGCCGATGACAAAACCCGCTGAAAAAATCAGCGGGTTTTCGCGTTAGTCTTATTTTTCGCTTCTCATAGGTAAGATAAAAACTCAAAGCCCAATTAAAAGCAGGTCTCAGCATCCAGGTTTCAATTCCTCATAGGTAAGATAAAAACACGAACAAACCGGTTATCATTGTGTTTTAATCACAATATAGTTTCAATTCCTCATAGGTAAGATAAAAACGAGGAACTGCTTGAATACGTCAAAGCGTTACAAGAGAAAGTTTCAATTCCTCATAGGTAAGATAAAAACGAGGAACTGCTTGAATACGTCAAAGCGTTACAAGAGAAAGTTTCAATTCCTCATAGGTAAGATAAAAACCCCAAAAAGCGTTGATACATCAACACTTTTCAAAACAGGGCAAGTCCAGTATACTCCATTTCGAAAATTCCGTCAATAGAGTGAATCGCTGATGGCTGTAGGAAGGAAAGAAAAAAAGAAACTGTCGTCGATCCCCCGGAGTTTTTGCACGATTGGAAGTCGACGACAGAAAGGATTGAAGCAGTTGTTTTTCATAAAAACATGAAAACCGCGTTAAACTCGAAAAACGGTCCGTACAAACATTTTTTCTTTCTTGAATAGAAAACCATTACCTTATCGATTAAAACGCGATACAGGCGAATTTGAGCGGTCATTTTTTAGCAAAGTGCCTATTTTTTTATTTTTACCAGCCCATATTATGAGAAATATTAAAACATTTAATGTCTGACAAAAATATAAAATACATATTTCGACAAATCGTGACAAAAACGAGATCGATCGAATCAAGTCCACGTTCGCCGGCGCTTCCGTTTCCTTTTGGTCCGGGTCCCCGGGGCGATGTGATGGTCGGCTGGTGGCCGGAAACGCTATGCTGACTGATGGCCGTCTCGCCGAAGCACGCGCCTTTCCGGCCCGTTCCAGCCTATCACATCGCCCTTCCCGAACCAAAAGACTACGGGTCGCCGGCGTGATCATCATTTCAACATTTCTAATATCTTACTGTCGCTTTTAACTGAATTATACGCAATTCAAAATGGTGATTTGATGATATACTCATCACCAATTTGATTCGCAAACAATCGGACGAATTTTTCCATTGTTGATTCTATGGTTCTTTGCATATTCGCCATGATCGTGGATAAATGAGGCATTTTCTCATTTTTCAAGAGATCTTTAAGATACGTCACGGCAGTCATTGATACTTCGGTATTTACATTAATCTTACAGATCCCGTTTTTGATTGTTTCGAGGATGATTTCATCAGGTGTGCCCGATCCTCCGTGGAGAACGAGAGGAATGTCAACTACCTGCCGGATTCTCTGGAGAAGATCAAGGTCAATTTTCGGCTCACCTTTATAGAGTCCATGCACAGTACCGATCGCAGCGGCCAAAAAATCCACGCCTGTTGCTTCGACAAACTCTTTGGCTAACTGTGGATCTGTGAGGGTCCCATCTCCTTCCTCTTCGTCAGAAAACTCTCCCCGCACCAGCGAACCAATCTCCGCTTCCACAGATACGCCCGCCATATGTGCTATTTCCACAATTTCTTTCGTACGTCTTATATTTTCATCCAAAGGATATCTCGAACCGTCGTACATGACGGATGTGAAACCGTTTCGTATGGCGCGAATAATCGATTCCATCTTGTAAGCGTGGTCCAAATGAAGAGCGACGGGGATACTCGACTTGGTCGCCAAAGCTTTTACCATCGCCGCGAACCCTTCTACATCGACGGAATCAAAATAGCGTTCACCCAGCGCAATAATGATCGGCTGTTTCAGCTTCTCGCCGACAGAAATTGCTGCCTGAACGGTTTCCAAGCTGTACACGTTGAAAGCGGCAACCGCATATTGATTCTTTTGTGCTTCGTAAAGCATAATTTTTGTGTCGGATAGCATGTTCTCATCTCCAACTCTTAATGTAGTATTATTACTTTCAGAAAATTTAATACAAAGAGATTCTACTACATTTATAACACAATATCAATGTAGTATATTTACAAAAAAACTATTGTGTGTGGAGACCTTAATCCGCTATAAAATTGATTAATTTAACATTTTTTAAGATGCAACTTATTGTTATAACCTAAATGATACTTCTGATTTAATGTATTTTTATTTTTAAATTGTAGAAAAACTACATTAATGTAGTAAAAAACATGTTGAACTATATTTATCAATGTAGTAAAATTACAAGCGAAGGGAAGGTTTTGAAAATGGCTACTTTTCTGAATCGTATTGAAGCCATCGGGAAGGAGATGACAAATTCAGAAAAAAAGATTGTTAAAGTCTTATTAAATTCGGAAAAACCTTTTTTGCTTACGATGAATGAACTATCGAAGCTCAGCGGAGTAAGTGAGCCCAGTGTCGTTCGATTTTATAGAAGATTGGGTTACAGCAGCTATCAAGAATTGAAAGTTGCCCTAGCACAAGAAAATTTAAATGAAGCTGAGCCTGCTAACATTTTTGAGGAAATCGAGCTTGGAGATTCCCCACAACAGGTCTTCGAAAAGGTTGTGGAGCAGTCGATCATCGCTCTCAATACCACTAAACACATGATTAATTATGAAGCTTTAAATCATGCGGCGGAATTGATTGGTAAAGCAAAACGCTTGTTCTTTTTTGGGCATGGGTCGTCAGGGATTATCGCCGAGGATGCTGCGCATAAGTTCCTTAGGCTAGGTGAAACTGCCATTTCAATGAACGATGCACACATGCAATCGATAGCGGCGTCCCATATGAATGAAGACGACGTGATTTTCGCCATTTCCCATTCAGGAGAAAGTCGTGATCTGCTGGAGGTCCTTAAACAAGCAAAAGCGAACGGAGCCCGTCTGATCGTCATAACGGGCTTTAGCAAGTCGTCAATAGCACAAATGGCGGATGCTCTGCTCGTAACGAGTGCAAAAGAAACGGAGTTCCGCTCAGATGCGATGGTAAGCCGAATTGTTCAACTAGCCATTATTGATTCTCTTTCTGTGATCACTGTTTTACGAAAAGGAAAAGTTGCAATCGACGCTGTGAACCGATCCCGGTTAGCAGTAGCAAAACTAAAAACATAATCAATTAGAAAGGAGGATACTATGAAAATTTTAACGATTGGCGATGCGATGATTCGGGGGGAGCAGTTCAGTGAAGCCGCCAAATTACTTGGAGACCACGAAATCGTAACTACAGATTGGGAAGTAAATTGGGAACGCTTGCAAAACAGGAGATTGGTGATCGAACAGCAGGGTCCCGATGTAGAAGAAGTGCCTCCTATGTTCAAAGACAATAAAGATGCCGACATTGTACTGGGGCTGTTTGCACCTTTTTCGGCGAAAGCGATGGATACATTTGACAACTTGAAACTGATCGGCGTCGCCCGGGCAGGTACGGAAAATGTAGATGTAAAAGCGGCAACGGAACGCGGCATTATAGTGGTTCATGTAATGGGAAGAAACGCTGAGGCTGTTTCCGATTTTGCGATCGGTCTGATGCTGAGTGAAGCGCGAAACATTGCGCGAGCTCATACATCAATTAAAAACGGGCAGTGGCAGAAGGTGTTCAGCAATTCGAACCATATTCCGGAACTGAAAGGAAAAACGGTTGGAATTATCGGTTTTGGTTATATCGGCCGTCTTGTAGCCAAGAAGCTGAGCGGATTTGATGTGAATGTGATTGTGTACGATCCGTTCGTGACGCAAGAATCGATTGAAATGCCTAATGTTAGATTGGTAGATAAAGACACACTGTTTTCTGAATCCGATTTTATTACCATTCATGCGCGATTAACCAAGGAGAATTATCATTTCATCGGCCGTGAAGAGCTAGCAAAAATGAAACCAACAGCGTACCTGATCAATACAGCTCGTTCCGGGCTTATTGATACGGATGCACTGGTAGAAGCCCTCTCTGAGAAGAGGATTGCGGGGGCCGGTCTTGATGTATTTGATATCGAGCCCATTCCACAAGATCATCCGCTGCTTTCGCTTGATAACGTGACACTCACGACGCACATTGCCGGAACTACAACCGATGCACTAACCCAGTCACCTTATTTGCTCGTGGGAGAAGTAAAGAAGATTTTGGATGGCGGCAAAGCGAATTGGATTAAAAATCCCGAGGTTCTGGATCATCCAAAAGTAAAAGAATGGCTCGGTAGTTATGTGAAAAATTCGTAATTTTTTTCGAAAGAGAGACGGATTTATATCTGTGATTTCGTCTCTCTTCTTATACTAAACCTGAAAGCGATTACAGATAGAAGACCATTAATAAATAGGGGGATTGTGGAATGTATTCTATCTTTGGGTTAAGTCACAATGCGAGTTTGCTTCTCTATGCGATTGTATCCATTGTAGGCTTAATTTTCTTAATTGTCAGATATAAAATAAATCCATTTATTGCGCTCGTCATCGCTGGATTGTTTATGGGCTTGATTTCTGGGATGAAATTGCCAGATATCGTGAAGGCTTTTCAAGAAGGGGTCAGCGGTGTCTTGGGTTTCATTGCCATTGTCCTTGGGCTCGGAACGATGCTAGGAAAAATGATGGCTGAATCAGGGGCAGCAGAGCGTGTTGCCAAGACACTTGTCGGAATATTCGGTGAAAAAAATGTCCACTGGGCGATGATGCTGGTTGCCTTCATTTGTGGGATACCGGTGTTCTTTCAAGTTGGAGTTGTTCTGTTGATCCCGCTCGTGTTCACTCTAGCGAAACATACAAACACCTCTCTCATCAAAATTGGTCTATCGCTTGTTGCCGGACTTGCGGTTGTTCACAGCTTGGTGCCGCCTCATCCTGCTGCAATGCTGGCGGTCGGTACATTTAAGGCGGATATGGGAAAAACGATTTTTTACTCTATTCTTGTCGGTCTTCCTGCCGCAGCCGTGGCCGGACCGCTTTTCGGGAGTTACATTTCGAAAAAGGTTCGAGTAGAACCATCCGGTGTATTGGCGGAACAATTTACGGAGAGCGGCCGTAAGGATCTGCCTGGATTCGGAATCACAATCTTTACCATTTTATTCCCAGTCATTCTTATGCTTGTTGCTACTGTTGTAGATCTGCTGTATCCGGCTGAAAGCACCCTACGCACTTGGGTTGATTTTATCGGGAATCCGGTTGTATCGCTTCTGATTGCTCTTTTGTTTGCTTTCTATTCCTTTGGATTTGCCCGTGGATTTAACAGCGATCAGATTTTGAAATTTACCAATGACTGTCTCGGCCCTACAGCTTCCATCATTTTGATTATCGGTGCGGGAGGCGGTTTTAACAAAGTACTGACGGCGAGCGGAGTAGGAGATGCGATCGCCAATTATGCCGCGACTGCCCATATCTCTCCAATTCTCTTGGCATTCTTGATCGCAGGACTCATTCGTGCGGCTGTCGGTTCAGCCACTGTCGCGATGACGACGGCAGCCGGAATTGTTGCGCCTATTGCAGCTGTTATGCCGGGTGTCAGCCCTGAATTGTTAGTCCTTGCAACAGGAGCCGGTTCCATCATGCTCTCACATGTGAATGATTCAGGCTTCTGGCTGGTGAAAGAATACTTTAATATGTCGGTGACCGACACATTAAAAACATGGACAGTCATGGAAACGATCTTATCGTTCGTCTCCTTCCTCTGCGTTCTGATACTGGATATGTTTATCTAATTCTGATCAATGAACCGGCTTTTGTTTGAAATACATGTAAATGAATTAAAAAGGGGGGAATCTGCATGTCAAGGTCATCGGCTAATCCTATGGTGCTGGTGTTGGATATGGGGACGACAGGGGGCCGTGCGATTGTATTTGATGCCAATGGACAAGTACATGGTTCCGCCTATCGGGAATATCGGAGTGTGTTCCATTCTCCAACCGTGATCGACCACGACCCTGAAACATGGCTTCAAGCTATAAAAGAAGTGATCAACGAACTCAAACAGACGAAACCGGAGTGCTTAGCGAACGTTCTTGGTCTCGCGGTTACGTCGCAGCGGGCTACGATCCTCCCTGTTGACAAAAACGGTACTCCACTCGCACCGGCCATTCTGTGGCAGGATAAGCGTTCAATCAAAGAATGCAAAGAAATTGAAGAACGATTGGGTCACGACACAATTTATCAACGAACGGGTCTTAAAATCGATCCGTACTTTTCTCTGCCAAAAATTTTGTGGTTCCGAAATGAAAAGCCTGAGATTTATCACAACGCTGCCTACTTCTTAACGGCTCACGACTACATTGTGCATTCCTTGACAGGCGAATTTAAAACAGACTGGACTCAGGCCTCCCGTACCATGCTTTTCAACATTCACCGTTTTCAGTGGGACGATGAGATTATCAGGGAACTGGCACTGGATGAAAACAAACTGCCTCGAGCGTTTCCAACCGGGACAATCGCGGGCAGAATAACGAAACGGGCAGCAAGTGAGTTCGGATTGCCGGAAGGGCTTCCGGTTGTAATGGCAGGGGGAGACCAACAGTGTGCGGCCGTTGGTCTCGGGGCCGTTCAACCGGGAATTGTAAAAGTAACAACCGGCACAGGTTCGTTTGTTGTCGCACCTATTGATCATCCCGCCACAAGTTCGAAGCATAAGGTGGTTTGCAGTGCCTCCGCGATTCCGGGGCATTGGGTGATGGAAGCGGGAATCTTCACCACGGGATCCACGTATCGGTGGCTGCGCGATTTGCTCTCTTCGGATGACAAAAACAGTACACTGGGTTCATACGATGCTTTGAATCACCAGGTTGAACTGTCGAAGCCAGGGGCGAATGGTGTGCTGCATGTTCCTCATTATGCGGGCAGTGCGGCACCTTATTGGAATGCCAAGGCATCAGGAGTTCTGTTTAATTTATCTCTGGGGATCAAAAAATCGGATGTGATTCGTGCGTTTCTGGAAGGGATCTGTTTTGAAATCAACAAAAATCTGAAGATTATTGATTCAATGTTAAAGGAGAATTCCGATCAAAACCACGCAGGGTTGACGCAGGTTCATGTCAGTGGAGGTCTGGTGCGGTTAGATCTTTTTAATCAAATTCAGGCTGACATCTATGGGCTTAACGTGATTCCAGGAACCACTGAGCAAGCAAGCGCGCTTGGCGCCGCCATGATTGCTTTTGTAGCTCTGAAGGTGTTTGGAGATGTTACGGAAGCGAGTAAAACAATGGGAAGCCTGGATTTCGGACGAATGAAAATGCCAAACCCGGAGATGAGGGAAATTTATCAAGAGATGAGCGAACTGCACGATGCTATTTATCAAGCATTGTTGAAGGCTAATATTTATGAACGCTCCAGCAAGATAATAGAAAAGTTGAACAAGAAATACGGAAAAGAAACGATACCGATGTAAAGAGGCTCAGATAGAGCCTCTATTTTCTTGGTTTCGGTATCAAAAGAAATGAAGTGGAACCCTTTGGGATTTTTTTCATTGAGAAGTTTGGAGTGCAACATAATCAAGATTATAGGAAGCCCATTAAGTCTTAATTGTTTATTGCAACATAAAAGTGCAGAGGATTTGGTTTGTACCAACTTTACATGGAGTAGCGAGCGTGATAGCCTTGTTAGGCGAAGCTAGCCCTTGATATTACTGGCTTTTTAGTCACACTCACAGAGGCTCTACGTTAAATTACAATTCTCTGCATTTTTCTTTGCAAAACTCTGTATTTTTGCTTTACAAAAAACATCTGTGGTACAGCGAAGCGATGCATGGGTGGCTGACAGGAAATGATATTCAAATCAAATAAGTACAAAAAATGTCCCTGTACCAGGCGTGTTGATTATCCAATAAAATCCAAAGGGTATAGAAA
>NZ_SDKL01000033.1:0-107316 GCF_004123125.1 Geobacillus sp. PK12 | reverse complement strand
GCGGGCAGGTTGCCCACGTGTTACTCACCCGTCCGCCGCTGACCGAATCAAGGCAAGCCCCAATCCGGTCCGCTCGACTTGCATGTATTAGGCACGCCGCCAGCGTTCGTCCTGAGCCAGGATCAAACTCTCCAAAAGAAAGTTGATTGGCTTTTGCTTCGGCCCATGCGGACCTCCGCTTTTCGTCGCGCTTCGTTTCGTTCAGTTTTCAAGGAACGACAGTTACTATTATAAACAATCTTTCAAAAATGTCAACTACTGATTCTCTTCTAATTATTACCGCGTTCATTTCGTCGCGGCAATTATTCATTATACGCAGTGTTAACTATTTGTCAATAGTTTTTTTATTTCATGATTGTTCGATCGTTGCACTCCGACATTCCGTCGAAGCGCGATTTTTATTTTATACACTATCTCACCTTATGTCAACTACTTTTTTAGGTTGAACGCTCTCCCACCTACGCTAACGCTTAGAGGTGGGAGATTTTTGGGAACACCCGCCCCACGGCAGGCTGTCAACCAATCCATCCTCGTGCGTCCCACGGTTCGACTGCCTTACAACGACAGCAAACGAAACCAGCCCCCACTATCTACATTCGACTTGGCCTCCCGAATCGCTTCGACTGCTGTATGATATAATTTCTTAAAAAGAATATGTTGCAAGGAGCAGACCTCGAGGATCGCTATGTATATTTTTTAAGGAGGGAAGCAGCCGTGACCTATCCATTTTCTGCACTGCTTGACGGCTACCGCCGCCTTTGGCCGAACCGATCGCTGACGACCGGACCGCTTGATGAACAAGAAAGCCAAACTCTTTTGTATGAAACGATAAGGCAAGAGCTGCGCGATGAATGGACGCATCCGCGCGTGCGGCAATCGTCCGAAGTGAAGTTTTATTACGCCGTTAAGCGGGTGGCCGCTTCTGACTTGCCGGATGGCATGAAAGTAGCACTCATTCAAGCGTATTTGACGGTGATGGAACAATTGCAAGCCAATCATACATAAAACAGACGAATTCGGTTCACACTACTGAGCGAACAAACATTTCTTGTTAAGGAGGATGGCAGTTATGGCGTTAATTCCGTATGACCCGTTCCGGCACTTGGAATCGATTCGCCGGGATATGAACCGCTTTTTTGCTAGTGATTTTCCATCGCTGTTCACTCATATGGATGAGCAGCACTGGATGCCGCGCATCGACATGCATGAAACGGCCAACGAATACGTCGTTTCGTGCGATTTACCGGGGCTGGAGCGGAAAGAGGATGTGCACATTGACGTGCAGAACAACATGTTGACCATCAGCGGCACGATTCAACGCCACCACGATGTAAGAGAAGAACATATGCACCGGCGCGAACGCTTCTTTGGTCGCTTCCAGCGTTCGATCACCCTGCCGGCGGATGCGGCGACGGAAAACATTCGCGCGACGTACAAAAACGGTGTGCTTGACATTCATATCCCGAAAACAACGACAGGAACGAAAAAACGCGTTGATATCGAGTTCCATTAATGCGGAAGGGAGCGGCTTATCGACCGCTCCCCTTTTCGTTGCCCTCGCTGCTTGAGCGGATGACGAGCTCTGTCGGCACGACGACCTTTTTGCAAATCGCTCGTTTCGTCGTCAACCGTTCGATGAGCAGCTCAACCGCTGTTTCACCCATAAATTCTGTGTATACTTTCACCGTCGAAAGCGGCGGGTGAAGAAATGCTGCCGTCGGAATATCATTGAATCCGACAATCGCCGCCTCTTCCGGAACAGCGATCCCGGCTTCATGCAGCGCACGCAGGGCGCCGATCGCCATCGAGTCGCTGGCAATGAAAAACGCCGTCGGCAAGTCGCCGCCTGAAACAGCCTCTTTCATCAGCCGATAGCCATCTTCAGCCGTGAAGGCACCGATCCATACATAGCGGGAATCATACAGCCCTTTGACATACAAATATTCGTAAAACGCCGCTTCGCGCTCATCGCGGATCGGCGTTTCCTCGTCGACATATTCACGGCCGCCGATATAACCAATTTTCGTATGCCCCAACCGAAGCAAATAATCAAGCACTGTCACCGTCGCTTGACGCAAGTCGATGACGACTGAATCAAACCGATGCTCATCAGGCGAACAGTCGACAAACACAATTTGTTTGGCCCCGGCGGCAAAAACCTCGACTTCCTTCGGCCCGAATTTTCCGACAGCGATGATGCCATCGAGCGCCTCCATCCGTTCAATCGGATAGGCACCGTTTTGTTTAAACAATTTGACGAGTTCGATGCCGCGGTCAAAACACTCTTTTTCCACTCCGAGGCGAATCGCCATATAATACGGGTCATCGATTTCCTGGCGCTCCGAATACCAGTGAATGAGCCCGAAGCGAAACGATTCGCGCGCTTGCTGGCTTCGCTCCCGCAATGTTTTGTAGTTCAGCTCTTGGGCGACTTCAAAAATGCGCCTTCTCGTTTCATCGGAAACGGACAGCGTTGCATCGTAATTAAGCACGCGCGACACCGTCGCGACCGAAACGCCGACTTTTTCCGCGATTTCTTTTAACGTAGCCATCGTCTGTTTGCGATCCCTTCCTTATGTTTCATATGAAACGCGTTTTTTCGCCGCATTTAAACAAGAGACGACATGCGCTCCACAGCGTGCTGCAGAAAGCGGCGAAACGCATCCTTCCCTCGCTTGTCCCGCTTAAACACCCCGGCATGTTCCAACACGGTCACAAACCGTTGTCCGACTTCGTGCCGCAAAATGTCATGGACGTTGTCCTTCGTGATGTCCGGATAGGCCGAGTGAATGGCTTCGCACCAATCCCAATGTTTATGCATCGACTCGTCCCAGTCTTCTTTTTTTGTCCGATGCACGAGATAATCGGCCAGCGTCTCCAGTTCCACGGCAAGCCGTGCCGGCAGCACCGCCAGCCCCATCACTTCGATCAAGCCGATATTTTCTTTTTTAATATGATGCAATTCTTCATGCGGATGGAAAATGCCGTACGGATGTTCCGCTGACGTCCGGTTGTTGCGCAACACGATGTCCAACTCAAACAAATCGCCGCACCGCCGGGCGATCGGGGTGATCGTGTTGTGCGGAACATCGCCGCTGTAGGCCATAATCTCGACGCTTGGGTCGCTGTACGTCCGCCATGTTTCATACAAAAAGGCAGCCGCATCCAACACGTCCTCTTTTGGTCCAGTCAAACGGATGACGGACATCGGCCAGCGCACAATGCCGGCTGTGACCGACGGAAACGATGGCAGCGGGATACACTCTTCGATCTCCGCCTTTTCCATCGCAAACGGATAACGCCCTCCTTGGAAATGGTCATGCACTAAAATCGAGCCGCCGACAATCGGCAAGTCGGCGTTCGAGCCAATGAAATAGTGCGGGAACTTTTCGACGAAATCGAGCAAGCGCTCAAGCGTCTTCCGCTCCATTTTCATCGGCACATGTTCGGCGGAAAAGACGATGCAATGTTCATGATAGTACACGTAGGGAGAATATTGGAAATACCACTGTTCATCCAATAACGTGATCGGGATGACACGGTGATTGGAACGGGCGGGATGACGCCACGTTCCTTCATACCCTTCGTTTTCTTTGCATAATACACATTTTGGATACGAGGATGACGGCATCTCTTTTAATTTGGCGATTTCCTTCGGGTCTTTTTCCGGCTTCGCCAAGTTAATGGTGATATCCAATTCTCCATAGATGGTTGACACTTTCCAGTGCTGATTGTTGGCGATGCGCGCCGTTTGAATGTAATTGGACGCTTGGCTCAACGAATAAAACCAGTCCGTCGCCTCCTGCGGGCTGCGGCGGTACCGCTCGTAAAAGGCGCGGATCACTTCCGACGGCCGCGGCATGACGCAGTCCATCAGTCTCGCATCCCATATATCGCGCTCGGTCGTGGTATTCGTTTCCAACAATCCTTGTTCATACGCCCAATCAATCATAGCGTCCAATACCGGGGCCGGCGAGGCCAAGGGAACGTCCTTGACCTCGGCCGGCTGCCATTCCGTGAGTCGGAGCGTTGCCAGCAGGCGGTTGCGCGCGTACACCACATCTTCCGGCGCTAAAAGGCCGCGTTGCTCGGCATAACGGATCAGTTGTTCAATCGCCGTCCAAATTCGTTCCATCGCTCACACACCCCGATAGCCGTTTGGCCGCGCTTTGTGCCACTCCCACGCCGAGGCGACGATATCCGTAATGGACAAGTATTTCGGCTCCCAGCCGAGCTCGCGCTTTGCTTTTTCCGATGAAGCGACAAGCCGCGCCGGGTCGCCCGGCCGCCGCGCCACGACGCGGGCAGGGATCGGGTGTCCGGTCACTTGCCGCGCCGCTTCGATCACTTCTTTGACGCTGAAGCCGTTGCCGTTGCCTAAATTGTATACATCGCTGTCTGCCCCGCTCCGTAATTTCTCGAGCGCCAGCCAATGGGCATCGACGAGATCAAGCACATGAATGTAGTCGCGGATGCACGTGCCGTCGGGCGTGTCGTAGTCATCGCCGAAAATGTAGATTTCCTCGCGCTGGCCAAGCGGCACTTTTAAAATCAATGGAATCAGATGCGTCTCCGGGTTGTGGTCCTCACCGATTGTCGTGCCGTACGCCCCGGCGACATTAAAGTAGCGGAGCGAAATCGAGCGGATGCCATAGGCGCGGTCCGCCCATTTCATCATTTTTTCCATCGCCAGCTTCGTTTCTCCATACGCGTTCGTCGGTTCCGTCGGGTCGGTTTCGACGATCGGGATTTGTTTCGGCTCCCCATACACCGCGGCAGTTGAAGAAAAGACGATTTGCTTGACGCCAAATTCCTTCATCACTTCAAGCAACACTTGTGTGCCGTACACATTGTTGTCGTAATATTTCAGCGGCTCTTCCATGCTTTCGCCGACCAATGAGTTCGCCGCAAAATGAATGACCGCCTCAATGTCGTGCTGGCGAAACACCTCGCGCAAAAAATCGCGGTCGCGAATATCGCCTTGGCAAAACACCGCATCAGGGTGAACCGCCTCCCGGTGCCCCGTCTGCAAGTTATCCACCACGACCACGCGCTCCCCTTTTTCAAGCAGACGGTACACCGCATGGCTGCCGATATACCCTGCCCCTCCGCAAACCAAAATCATCGGCTCATCTCCTCCAGTCCCGTGAGTTCTCTCGCCCCGTCACCAACTTCAACGACATAAAAGCTTGCTTCATAACCGATTTTTTCGGCATACGCGTTTCCGACCCGTTCAATGAAATCTTGAACGCATGCCTTTTTCACAATGTTCACCGTGCAGCCGCCGAATCCTGCCCCAGTCATGCGCGCCCCGACCGTTCCTTCGTGCGACCATGCCGCTTCAACGAGCGTGTCGAGTTCAACGCCTGTCACTTCGTAATCATTGCGCAGCGACAAATGTGACTGTTTCATCAACTCGCCAAAGCGGACGAGATCCCCGCGCTCAAGCGCCCGGGCGGCTTCAAGCGTCCGCTCGTTTTCCGTCACCGCATGGCGGGCCCGTTTTTGTTCAAGCGGGGAAAGAAGATGTGCATAACGGGCCAGTTCCGCGCTTGTCAGCTCGCCGAGCGAGGCGATGTTCCGCACGCTTTGCAGCTTCGCAAGAGCCGCCTCGCACGTCGCCCGCCGCTCGTTGTACGCCGAGTTCGCCAGGCCGCGCTTTTTGTTTGTGTTCGCGATGACAATCGAACAATCGTTGAGCACGAGCGGCAAATAGCGGTACTCGAGCGTCTGGCAGTTTAACAGGATGGCGCAATCTTGTTTCCCCATGCCGACGGCGAACTGATCCATAATGCCGCAATTGACGCCAACGTATTTATTTTCTACGGTTTGGCTCATTTTCACAAGTTCTAGTTGGTCAAGCCCGCGCCTGAACAGTTCGTTGAGCATGACCGCGGTCACGAGCTCAATCGACGCGGATGACGACAGTCCTGCGCCGTTCGGGATCGTTCCATAATACAAAATGTCCAATCCGGTCTCAAGCGGACGTAACGCTTGAAACGCAGCCAAGATCCCTTTCGGGTAATTCGCCCAGCCGTGCTCGCTCCGGTATGACAAGTCATCGTAAGAGACCGTGATCACTCCCGTTTCCGGGAAGTTTTGGGAGTAAAGGCGGACAAACGGCTCATCCGTTTGCCGGACAAGCGCATACGTGCCGATCTCGAGCGCGCACGGCAGCACATGCCCGCCGTTGTAATCCGTATGCTCACCGATCAAATTGACGCGGCCGGGGGCGAAAAAGGTGCGGATGCCTTCGCCCAAGCCGCCGAAAAGTTCGATAAATTGCTGTTTTAAGGTAGGGATCATGGAAGGGCCTCCTTCAAGTCTTTATAGTAAATATTTTACTTAATATTTTACTAAAGATCAACGGCGAAACGAAATCTTTTTTAATACGTATAATCGTTTGAACATTTATTCACCTTAATATAGGAAGGAGGCGGAGCGGAGATGGAAACGCGACAGATGTTGAAACAAGAACTCCAAACCATCACCCACTGGGAACACTCCCAAAAAGACCTATGGTTTTGGGAAAAGCTCGGCCGCTTGCCATTTCAAGTGCTCGATAAACTGACCCCCAAAATCATCCATCGAAAACTCGGGCAGCTGCTTGATGAATTGGGCAGCTATATTCAAAGCGGCGGGCAATATTTGGTGAATGAAGGAAAGGTATTGGACAAGCTTGGCGTATCGTCGTTGGCCGAAGTGCCGCACTTGCCGCTCGAGACGATGGACCGCGTTTGCGACGAGTTGATCGATGCGCGCGTCACGTTCGCCCAGCTGCAAGGGGCGGCGACTGGAATGGGCGGGGCGCTGACGCTGGCGGTGGACATCCCAGCGCTTCTCGGCTTAGCGCTGAAAACGCTGCAAGAGATCGCCATCGTGTACGGATATGACCCGAAGGAAAAAGAGGAGCGCGTGTTTGTCGTCAAATGCCTGCAGTTTGCCGCGGCGGACATCGTCGGGAAAAAAGCGATTTTGGACGAACTTTCGTCGTTCTCCCATGAACGCGGGCGCGTCTTTTCCGAACTGCAAGGATGGCGGGAAGTGATGATGACGTTCCGCGACCAGTACGGATGGAAAAAGCTGTTTCAAGCCGTGCCGATCATCGGCGTCATTTTCGGTTCGCTGTTTAACAAATCGTTTATGGAAGACATCGCCGAAACCGGGAAGATGCTTTATCGGAAGCGGCGCATCATCGAGAAGCTCAAACAGTTTGAACCCGGCATCTAACATGCCGGGTTCGATTCGTTTGTTTCGCGCTGATGCATCCGCTCAGGCCGCATCATTCCCCCTATCATCGAACGGCTTTCAATCGCCACATCATGCTGATAAAATCGCCCAAGCGGTGCGGCAAGGCCACTCCGGCATACATCAGCTCGTCGCCGCCGTAGACGCCAAGGCCTTCGATTTCATAGTCTTGATTCGGGTCAAGCCCTTTGAGCCGCAAGTATGACAGCGGCGCGTTCGCTTCCGCCAGAACACGGAAGTAGGCGACGAGCGCTTCCGACTGATCTTCCGAGACGAACATCCACGCCGCCTCGTTGCCTTCAAACGGGCTGAGCAGCCGATAAAACGTGCCGAACTGGACGAGGCGGCGCACATCTTTGTAAAACGCGACTTGTTCCTTGATGATTTGTTTTTCTGTTTCCGTCAATTTCGTGATATCGAGCTCATAGCCGAAGTTGCCTGACATCGCGACATGACCGCGCGTCTTGAGCGACGTCACCCGCCCGACTTGGTGGTTCGGCACGGCCGAGACGTGGGCGCCCATGGCGCTCACTGGGTAAACGAGGCTTGTACCGTACTGGATTTTCAGGCGCGAGACAGCGTCAGTGTTGTCGCTCGTCCATGTTTGCGGCATATAATAGAGAATCCCCGGGTCAAACCGCCCTCCGCCTCCCGAACAGCTTTCAAACAAAATGTGCGGAAAGCGCGAGGTGATCTCGTCCATCACCCGATAGAGCCCAAGCATATAGCGGTGCGCCGTTTCGCGCTGGCGCTCGGGCGGCAGGGCGGCCGAACCGATTTCCGTCATATGGCGGTTCATGTCCCATTTCACATAAGTGATGGGGGCGCTCGCAAGCACGTTCGAGATCGTTTCAATCATATAGTCGCACACGTCTTGGCGGGAATAATCGAGCACAAGCTGGTTCCGTCCTTCAGAGCGCGGGCGGTTGGGCACATGGAGGCACCAGTCGGGATGTTTCCGGTACAGTTCGCTGTTTGGCGACACCATTTCCGGTTCGACCCATAAGCCGAACTGGAGTCCAAGTTCGTTTATTTGTTTTGCCAGCCCGTCCAAGCCGTTTGGAAGCTTGCGCCGGTTGACGATCCAATCGCCGAGCGAACGGCGGTCGTCATCGCGCTCGCCAAACCAGCCGTCGTCCAGCACAACCAGTTCGATGCCAAGCTCCGCCGCCGTTCGGGCGATATTCATCATCTTTTCCTCTTTGAAGTCAAAATACGTTGCTTCCCAGTTATTGATCAAGATCGGACGTTCGCGGTCGCGGAACGCGCCGCGCGCTAGGCGGGTGCGGTACAGTTCGTGGTACGTTTGCGACATTCCGTTTAACCCTTGATCGGAGTAGACCATAACGACTTCCGGCGTTTGGAACGACTCGCCCGGTTCCAATAGCCACGTAAAATCAAACGGATTGATGCCCATCGAGACGCGGGCAGTGCGGAACTGGTCCACCTCGATTTGGGCGAGGAAATTGCCGCTGTACACCAAGCTGAACCCGTACACTTCGCCTTGGTGTTCATCGGCGTTTTTGGCAGCGAGCGCAATAAACGGGTTTTGTTGGTGGCTGCTCGCGCCGCGGCGGCTTTCCGCCGCTTGCACGCCGGTCAGAAGCGGGAGCCGCTCGATCCAGCGCTCGCGCCCCCACGCTCCGGGGAGATGGATCCAATCATAGTCAGCAGTTGGGAAATCAACGCTCATACTGAGCGCACGCAGCAGTTTCAACCGCTCGCCGCCTTTGTTTTCAAAACGGGCCGCGCGCGTGATGACGTTCCATTTTTCATACGCCGTATACTGCAGCGTGACCTCTAGGCCAATCAGCGCATCTTCAAGAACCATTTCAAGCGTCTCCGCTTCTTGTTCGTGCTCAACATACGTCGCCGGAAGCCCATCAAGCTTTGGCTTCCCCTTGAAAATGCGATGCGTTTTGTAGCGCAAATCGGTCACGGTCGAGCCATTCTCAAGCTGCACTTGATACGCCGGAGAACGAAAATCGGTATTCCCATAGGCTGGATATTCTTGCGGCAGCGTATCGAGCGAAAACGTGCGGTCGGATGGGTCGGGGTTAGGGGAAAACGCGCGGTCCAGCCGCGGAAATGCCCGCGCGCCGCGAACATCGCGTACCGCTTTTCCCCAATAGACATGCGCCAAATAGCCGGAGCGGAAAAGCTGCATCACGTAGCTCGCCTTGCCCGCCCGCAAATGAAACTGCTTCGTTTGTGGATTGTATGCAACTGACATTCTCTTCCCCCGCTTTGTTTTTGTTTAAATTTTACTTAATTTTTACGAAAAAATCCATCAAAAAAGCGCCCTGGATTCAGGCGCTCATCATTTCCTTCAAAGGATCATTCACTCCTCTCCTTCCTCCGCCAACACAGCACGCCGCAGTTCCTGATCGAGTTCCTTCCCATACATGTCCCGCTCTTCCTCGGTCCACCCAAAATACCGCGCCATAAACGCGACAACCGCCTCTTTCTCACGCCGGACCGAATCAATATCAAACAACAGCGCTCCGGTGCGGCGGATGAAGTAGTCGACTGGTTTGACCGCCATTTCTTCCTCGATGGCGTAGACGAGGCGGACGAACGTTTCGCGCGTTAAGCCGGACGAGCGGTCGTACTCGTTGCTTAAGGCAAAGAGGCGGTCGACATTTGTGCCGTACTGTTTTGCCAGCCGCGCCCCTTGTTCTTCTGTCAGCCCATAGCGCGCCGCTTCCTTCGCCTTTTCGGCGATGAAGACCGGCAGCCGGTGCGAGCCGCCGACATCGCCGCCGGAGATCGGCAATTGTTTCGTCTGGCATGGACGGAACGTTTTCTGCTCTTCTTTTTCGAGCTGCTTAGCGACGAGGTCGACGACGGTTTCCGCCATTTTCCGGTAGCCGGTCAGTTTGCCGCCGGCGATTGTGATGAGGCCGGATGGCGATGTCCAAATCTCGTCTTTGCGGGAAATTTCCGACGGGTTTTTCCCTTCTTCGTAAATGAGCGGGCGGACGCCGGCCCAACTCGACTCGACATCGTCGGCAGTGACGCCGACAGACGGGAACATGTAGTGAATCGCTTGCAATAAGTAATCACGGTCTTCTTCGGTCATGGCCGGATGAGCAGGATCATCGTCATAAAATGTATCGGTCGTGCCGACATACGTTTTCCCATCCCGCGGAATGGCAAACACCATCCGGCCGTCCGGGGTGTCAAAATAGACGGCCTGCTTGAGCGGAAAACGCTTTTGATCGATGACGATATGGACGCCTTTTGTCAGCCGAAGCCGCTTGCCGGTTTTCGAACCGTCTTTGTCGCGCAGCGCATCAACCCATGGTCCAGCAGCATTGACGACTTTTTTGGCGCGGATGTCATACACTCGTCTGCCGATCATGTCGCGGCAGCGGGCGCCGGTGATGCGGCCGCGCTCGTCGTATAAAAACTGTTCGGCTTTGACGTAGTTGACGGCGTCGACGCCAAGCTCGACCGCTTTTTTGACCACCTCGATCGTCAAGCGGGCATCGTCGGTCCGATACTCGACGTAATAGCCGCCGCCAATCAGGCCGTCGCGCTTTAAGAGCGGCTCTTTTTCCAACGTCTGCCGGGCATTAAGTATCGTGCGCTGCTCGCTTTGCTTGACGCCGGCCAGCCGGTCATACAACCAAAGGCCGATCGACGTGCTCCACTTGCCGAACGTTCCGCCGCGGTAAATGGGCAGCAGCATCCACTCCGGTGTGGTGACGTGCGGGCCGTTTTCATACACAATCGCCCGTTCGCGCCCGACTTCCGCGACAAGCTTCACCTCGAACTGCTTTAAGTAGCGCAAGCCGCCGTGAACAAGCTTCGTCGACCGGCTTGACGTGCCGGCGGCGAAATCTTGCATCTCGACAAGCGCGACCGTCATGCCGCGCGAGATGGCATCAAGGGCGATGCCAGAGCCGGTGATCCCCCCGCCGATGACGAGAAGATCATATTGTTTTTCGCTCATCGCTTGAAGAACATCGCTCCGCTGTTTGCTTGAGAACGTCATGCATGATTCCTCCTTTTGAAAAAGACAAAAAGAGACCAGTGCAAACACGATAAGCATGACGCCTACCATGCATGCGTGGTCTCTCCTTGTCTCCTGACTGATGATTAACTTGTTACCTTTATTGTAGCAGACGGCGGCCGATTTGACCAGCTCAACGCATTATCCATTGTAGTGGCGCCAAAGCGTTTCATTTGACGTCGTCACCGATGCCGCGCCGGCTTCCAGCGCCCGCTCGACATCGTCGACCGTGCGGATGAGGCCGCCGGCGTAAATCGGTTTTCCCGTCCGTTCTTTCACTTCGCGGATGATGTGCGGCATGGCGCCCGGGATGACTTCGATGCAGTCCGGATTCGTTTTGGCGATCAGCTGATAGCTTTTCTCCAACGCATGAGAATCGAGCAAAAAGATGCGTTGCACGGCCAAGACTCGTTTTTGCCGCGCCTTCATAATGACGCCCGCTTTCGTGGAAATGAGGCCATGCGGGCGGAACTCTTGGCAAAGGTATTCCGCCGCATGTTCATCATGGCTCAGCCCTTGCACCAAGTCGACGTGAATGATCAACTCCTTGCCATGCCGGCGCGCATAGGCAAAGATGCTTTTTAACTGGGCAATATGCACCTCAAGCAACACGCCGACCGTGTAACCGCTTGACAAAAAGGCGTCAAATTGCTTCATCGTTTTAATGGCCGGAATGATGCGCTGTTTCGCTTCCATTTTCTTTTCTTCGATTCATCCTCTCATTTTGTCGATCTCATCTAAGCATGACAGTGACATCATCGTCCGCGGTTTGCATGTCGCGATTTTCACCCCGCGCTTGCGGAACTTCTCGACGACGTGATGAATCGCTTTTTTGCCTGCCGTCTCTTCGCCATGGGAATGTCCCATGTCTCTCACTCTCCTCCTATTCCGCTTTCGGAATGGCCAGTTCGACCGTCGTTCCTTGATCGATCTCGCTTTCCACTGTAATTTGCCCGCCGTATTTATCGATGATTTCCTTGGCGATCGAAAGCCCGAGCCCGGCGCCGCCTTGTTCGCGGCTGCGCGCCTTGTCGACGCGATAAAAGCGCAAAAAAACGTTTTTCAGCTCGTCTTTCGGAATGCCAATGCCATGGTCGCGGACGGCGACCGTCACAAACGGCCCTTCCTCGCGCAAGGAAATCGCGATTTGTTTCACTCGCTGAGAATATTTTACCGCATTGTCAAGCAAAATGAACAGCAATTGTTCAAAATGATGCTTCGCCATCGCCGCGCGCGCAATCGGCTTATCCGGCTGGTCAATCAGAAATTGGAAGTCCGGGTGCAAGACGCGGAAATTTTTGACGACTTGTCCGACAGCCGCCGCGGCATCCATCGGCGCGACCTCATCCGGCACCGTGATCGCCTCGGCGCGCGACAAGTCCAGAAGCTCGAGAACGAGCCGCTTCAGCCGCTCCGCCTCTTTCATCGCCGCCTCAAGCGATTCTTCCAAAATCTCCGGGTTGTGCTTCCCCCACCGTTGCAGCAACGAAAGATGGCCTTGCAAAATGGCGAGCGGCGTGCGCAGTTCATGGGACGCATCCTCGACAAATTGCCGCTGCATGGCGAACGACCGCTCAATTTCATCCATCATGCCGTTGAACATCACCATCAGTTCCGCAATTTCATCGCGCGCCGGAGGCACATCAATGCGCCGTTTCAGCCCGTTGTTTTTGATGTCGGCCATCGTTTTGGCCAGCGTTTGCAACGGCCGGACGAAGCTTTGCGCCACGAACCGGCCGGCGACAGCGCTTGCGGCCATGGCCAAAAAGCCGATCGCCGTCATGATGAGAAAGAGCGTGTTGGTCACTTGCTGGAACCTCGCCAGCCGGCGGGCGATTTCGATCGTTCCATGCAAGTTGCTGATATGAATCGGCTGACGGAGCAGCAAAAACCGTTCATTGTTGATGAAATGCTCATCCATTTTCCGCTTGTCGGGCATCTCGCTCGGCGATAGCGACACCGCTGCCCCATTTGAAACGGAGACGATGACGTTTCCTTTCTCATCCGTGACGCGAATGAGTTGGTATCGTTCATTCAACCTTTCCAAAAACGCGCGGCTGCGGCGAATCCCTTCCCATGATAGATTACGTTTTTCCTCGTAATAGGTTTCAATTTCCGCCACCGTTTGTTCCATCGTTTTTTCTTCTTCCTTCAGCAGCCATTGTTTGACCATATGATATTGCAAAAACGTAAACACAAAATACGTAATGAAAATCGCCCCGGCCGACAAAACGGTCAGCTTCCCTTTCAGCGAAAGCCGGCGAATCGCCTCCCTCTTCATGGCCGCATCACATATCCCGTGCCGCGCACCGTTTGGATATACCGCTCTTTATCGTGTTCGTCAAGCTTTTGCCGCAAGTAGCGGACATAGACGTCAACGACGTTCGTCTCGACTTCGGCGTCAAATCCCCACACTTTGTCAAGGAGCGCATCACGCGTCAAGACGACATTGATGTTTTGCATAAAGGCGACGAGCAAGTCGTATTCCCGCTTCGTCAGCTCAATAAATTCGTCTCCTTTTTTCACGGTGCGCGCCTGCACGTCAACGACTAAATCTTTAAACGTCAACACTTGGGCGTTCGCTTCCGGATGAACGCGGCGGAACAAGGCGCGGATGCGGGCGAGCAGCTCTTCAATGGCAAACGGTTTGACGATGTAGTCATCGGCCCCGTTATCGAGTCCCATGACGCGGTCAAACACGCTATCGCGCGCTGTGATCATCATGATCGGCGTCGATTTCGCCGCCCGGATGCGGCGGCATACTTCCATGCCATTGAGACTCGGCAGCATCACATCAAGCAAAATGAGATCCCACTGCTCCGAAAGAGCGAGCTCGAGCCCTTCGCGTCCATCGGCGCATACATGCACGTCAAAGCCTTCGTGCTTTAAGTCAAGCTCCAAAAACCGGGCGAGCCCGGCTTCATCTTCAATCAATAAAATACGTCCGTTCATCAGCTGCTCCTCCTCCATTGCGGCTGTTTGCTTTCATTTTATACATCTTTCACTATACACAACAAATCGTCCACCGCCAACGGACAGCCAGCAGTCAAAAAAGGAATGGGGCGCCTGTTCGAGACGCCCTCAAAAATGAATCGGCCAAAAGCGGCGCAGGCAGCTGTTTACGAGTGGCGGTCAACGATCCAATCGACAATGGCTTGAACGATTTCCAACGCTTGATAGGAAAGAAGCGACACGGCTGTTCCAGAAAAAAACAATGTCACCAACCAATGAACCCAATGCATCGCGCCATCCCTCCTCCCGCCGCCGGGCAACCGACAGCGTTATTGATGTGCATCACATGGATGGTGGTGTCATTATATTCCATCTGGGTTAAAACAAGATGAAAACTCCCTAAAAAAGTACGGAGTAGCTTTTTTTTCGCTCCGTACATACATTGACAGTGAATCGCCTTGCCAATCGGCAGCGTCCCGACAGAGTCATTTCGCTGTTTTGAAAAAAGGGAGGGAAGCGCAATGAATGAATCGTTTCAACCACCAGCCAATGGGGGAGGCCATCACCCGTTCCATCATTTGCGGAAAATGATGAATCAATGGTTTGATGAACGGCCGCTGCAAAAACTGTTTGAAACGCTCGATGACTATTTCGCACAAACGTTTGCTGCCGCGTACATTCCGATCGAGGTGAAAGAGACGAAGCACGATTACCAAATCATTGTCCGGCTGCCTGACATCAAAAGGGAACAAATCAGCTTGCAATGGCAGGAAGATGGGCTGCAGCTGATCGTCGATCACAATGAAACCATTGAATCGGCAGATCATCACGGCCATGTATACGAACGCCGCCACGCACGGCGGCGCGTGGCGCGGCTGATTCCGTTTCCGTATCCGGTCGCTGAGCATGAGGTGAAAGCCTCGTTTCAAAATGGGACGCTCACCATCCAGCTGCCGCAAAAACGGAAATATATCGATATCGATTGAAGACGATCCAGCCTGTGTGTGCGTTCAAAAACCATTTTGGCAACGGCCAGCGCCGCGCTTGGGCGTGAAACAAGCCGTTCCCTGCATGGGGAGCGGCTTGTTTCTTGTCCATCTTCTATTGTTTATGGAGTGAATTTCCGGAACGTTCGCCCTCTTCCGGCGTTCCTTTTTTGATCACCCATTCATTGGCGATTTCCTCACGGTTGTTCGTGTATTTGTTTTTCCGCTTCCAGTTGTCGTTGCAGTCTGTCACCGCCGCCCCCTTATTGTTTGCCATTTGCTTGCCTTGCCGCGGTCAAAACGATGCATACATACTTTCTCGGCTGACAAGCTACGCTACTGATAGGAGGTGCAAAACGAATGGCGAAACTGCCCGATTTCAAACAATTGAACGACCGACTGATCAACGAGCCGTCGGATGAGCCGATGCTTGTCATCAAAACAAACCTCGACCCGGACCGCGTGACGGAAGAAAATCCGTACGTCCAAGGCCGCACAAACACAAGCAAAGAGTTTGTCTCTTTTTTTGAAGGGGGCGGACGATGATGGAACAAACACTCGCTTACTTGCGCGAAGTGCTGTCCAACTATTTGGATCACCACAGCGACACCCCAAAACGCATTTACAAAAAACTGATCAGCAAACCATACCGAGGCGAAGGGGAATTTGTCCGCGACTTAACGCAAGAAGAAAGCGCCTTTTTGGACCGCATTTTGCCCCATGAAATCCGCTATGCGATGGATGAGCGCGATTATGAGCGCGTGTATCAGCTCAATGAAGTGTATGAGTTGCTCATTTGACAACGTGACAACCGCTCCCCGTGCAAACGGCGGAGCGGTTTCCCTTTTTCAAGCGCGCTCGACCGTCGCGCCATGACGCGGTTTCATTTTTTAAACGTACCGAGCAATCCTTTCAACACGCCATTCACTTGATTGACCGTATTGATCATTTGCCCCACGGTACTCATCATTTTGTTGATATCGTACGTTCCGTCGCTGTTTTTAAACTGGGCGAGAAACGACGGGCGCGGCGGCGGCAAAAGCGGTCCTGGCTTTGGATACGGCATCGGATACGAGGGAGGCGCGGCATGGCCGGACGGAAGATGAGGCCAGTGAACCGGCGCCGATGGGAAGGATGAAACCCCATAGTGAAAATAAGGACTATAATGGCCGCCTGAGCCGTATGGTCCATAAACCGGCGGCGAAACTGGGCGCGGATAACGGTGCATGTCTCCTCTCCCCCATGTTTGATAATCGATTCCCCCTAGGCTAAGGAGGCGAGCTGCCACTAGTATATGTGCAAACGCCTGACGACGTGTGCGGACATGTCACCTCTTGTCGGAAGTTTTAATTTTCCGAAATCATTCTTTCTCCCTATTTTCATGGTACGATGTAAAAAAGGGGAAGGGGGAAAAGCATCAATGAACGTGACGGAGTTAAAGCATAAGTTTATGGCGGTCAAACATTGCGAACCGGCTGAGGCGAACGAACTGCTTGATTTTGCCCGCCGTCTGTATTTGCGCGGGGAAATTTCGCTCGCCGAGTACCGCGATCTCGTGCGTGAGCTCGAAAAAGCCGGCGCCTCTCAGCCGGATGAAGCAGGGGAATACGCTGGGCTGTAGGACGATGAGGGAGCTTTTCCCTTCTTTTTTTTGCCCCTGTTCCTCAAGACGCATAAAAAACGATGTTTCTTCCCACCCTAAAGAGGCGAGAGGAATTGTCGTACAAGGGGGGATTGGCGATGGGTCGAGGCGTCCACTTTAACCATAAATTGAAAGGCCATGACCATGAAAAGCCGAAACATGGAAAACCAGCGCCGCCCAAGCATACGGAGCGGGTCGAATACGAGATCAACACCGTCGCTACTGCAGAAGGCGGCCCTGTCTCGATCACAACAGGCAAAGACACATAAAACAAAAAAGGGGGCTAATCCAAAACGCACTCGCGTTTTGGGTCAGCCCCTTTTTCCGTGCGGCCGCTTTCTCCTGCCCCGTCAAAACCTCTCCTTGCCTGCTTCGCTCGTGTCGTCAAGCCGTTCCTTGACAAGCGCCAGCGTATAAGCGACGGCCTGGCTGTATTGCTTGATGCGGCGCTCAGGGACGGATGGATAAAAGGCCTCAACGCACAGCTTCGCCATATGGTCGGCGGCGGCCTCAATTTGCCGCTCATGGACATATTTCGGCCGCGCATGGCGGACCCAGCGGGAAGCGGCGTCCTTCCACCGTTCGGCAACGGCCTGCACCTCTTCGGCCATCGGTTTCACGTCGCCAAAAAAATCCGGCTCCTCGTTCTGCTCGTGGGCGCGCCGGGCGATCAAAAGCAACTGTTCGTTGTATTGTTGCAGGCGCTTCGTCAACGCCTTAAGCTCTTTTTCCATGGCGCCTCCTCCTTTATCCATGCCGGCAAATCCGGTTTGCCCTGTGCCCTATGGCCCGGAGAACGGATGCGTTTTGCCGCGATGCGCTTCTGTTTGATGATACCATATCGGCCGGCTTACACGAAATACAATTTCGACGAAAGCGGAAGTGCAGCGCTCTGCTTCTCCTTCTCAAGCCGCTGTTCCACGCCGGCGATCTGCCCTTCAAGGCGCCCGAGCTGCGCTTGATTTTGCGCATAACGCTCTTCGATGACATCGGCGATCACTTTTTCCATTTTCGCATCGACCTGCTCGATGAGTGCAACTATTTCCTGCAGCTGCTTTTCGATCTCCTCTTTTTTCACGAGCCGTTTTTCCATTCCCTCTCCCCCATTTCTCGCATGATGATATTCCATTCGCGGCGGGAAGGACGACTCCTGCTGCGGCGACAAAAGTAGAACGAATTCGGCAAAGAAAGTGGCAAGCAGCCGCCATTCGACATTGACCTCCTTCGCTTGCCTTCAGTCGAAAGGAGGAAAAGAAAAAGAGCGCATATGACCGGAGCGTATGGTATAATAAAAACCATTCAAAGGAGATGAACGCGATGGCACTCAAATACCCGAGCGGAAAAGAGTATCGCGGAAACAAGCCGAACGCCGCGCGCCGGCCGGCGGCCGATTATGCCAATCGCGGCATGACGCTCGAAGACGACTTAAACGCGACGAATGAATATTACCGGGAACGCGGCATCGCGGTCATCCATAAAAAGCCGACCCCGGTGCAAATCGTGCGCGTCGACTATCCGAAACGGAGCGCCGCCGTCATTACCGAAGCCTACTTCCGGCAAGCGTCGACGACCGACTACAACGGTGTGTACCGCGGCAAGTACATTGACTTTGAGGCGAAAGAGACAAAAAACAAAACGGCGTTTCCGCTGAAAAATTTCCACGCTCATCAAATCCGCCATATGGAGCAAGTCGTCGCCCACGGCGGCATTTGTTTTGCGATTTTGCGTTTTTCTTTGCTCAATGAAACGTATTTGCTTGACGCCTCTCATTTGATCGCTTGGTGGAACAAACAGGAAGCCGGC
Source organism: Geobacillus sp. PK12 (assembly GCF_004123125.1). Lineage (NCBI taxonomy): Bacteria > Bacillati > Bacillota > Bacilli > Caryophanales > Anoxybacillaceae > Geobacillus > Geobacillus sp. PK12. The sequence goes on along the minus strand of NZ_SDKL01000033.1, from coordinate 88,667 downwards.
GGACGAAAGTCGATTCCGAAACAAGAGATCGAACGGCATGGACATTCCATTCCGCTTGGCTACCAGCCGAGAATTGATTATATTAGTGTAGTAGACAACGTGTACTTCACCCGTTGAAGTGAAAACTTGTAAGAAAGGCAGGATTTGCTTATGTCTGGTGAATATCGTTCTCGCGTAGAACGAAAGCAGGCAGCGAAACAGACCAAACAGAAGAAAGCGAAAACGAAACGAGGAAGGTCATGGTTGAAAACCGTCGCCATTGCGATATTGCTGATGATGGTCCTTGGCGCCATCGGGGGTATTGCCACTTTCGCCTATTTCGTTAAGGACGCTCCTCCGCTGGATGAGGCCAAAATTAAAGATCCGCTTTCTTCCGTCTTGTACGATATGAATGGAAAACAAGTAGCGGAGCTTGGCGGCTACAAGCGAACGTACATTTCGTATAAAGACGTGCCGAAAGTGCTTGAAGATGCCGTCTTGGCAACAGAGGACGCCCGCTTTTATGAACATCACGGGATCGACATCGTCCGCTTGGCCGGCGCCGTCCTCGCCAACATCAAGGAAGGATTTGGGGCGGAAGGCGGCAGCACGATCACCCAGCAAGTCGTGAAAATGACATTCCTTTCATCAAAGAAAACGTTGGAACGGAAAGCGCAAGAAGCGTGGCTCGCGCTACAGCTGGAACAAAAATATTCGAAACATGAAATTTTGGAAATGTATTTGAACAAAATTTATTATTCAGACGGCATTTATGGCGTCGCACGCGCCGCCGAATATTATTTTGGCAAGACAGACTTGAAAAAACTCACTCTTCCGGAAGCAGCTTTGCTCGCTGGCATGCCCCAGGCCCCAAACCGGTATAATCCGTACGACCATCCGGAAGCAGCGAAAAAACGGCGTGACACCGTATTGTCGCTTATGGCGAAACACGGCTTCATCAGCGAAGAAGAAGCGGAAAAAGCGAAACAAGTGCCCATTCAATCGATGTTGGCGAAACGGAAAAAAACGCAAAATGACGTACCATATGACGCCTTCATTGATGAAGTGATCAAAGAAGTGACAGATAAGGCGAACGTCAACGTCTTTGAAGATGGGCTGAAAATTTATACAACGCTCGATCAAAACGTTCAAACATACGTAGAAAAGCTATTAAACTCTGACAAATACTTTACCAATAAGAAGGATTTGCAATCCGGCATCGCCGTCGTCGACACCAAAACAGGCGCCATTCGCGCGTTAGGCGGCGGTCGCCATCGCGACAATATCGAATTCGGCTTCAACTACGCAATCCAACCGGTCGGCCAGCCCGGTTCAACGATCAAGCCGATTTTGGACTATGGCCCGGCGATTGAATATTTAAAATGGTCAACCGCGCACATTCTTGTTGACGAGCCGTATACGTATTCGGACGGCACGCCGATCCGCAACGCCGGCGGGGGATATATGGGGCCGATCACCTTGCGGACGGCACTGGCAAAATCACGCAACATCCCGGCATTAAAAACGTTCCAAGCCGTCGGCAAAGAGCGGGCGATGGAGTTCGCTAACCGACTCGGCATGGGCTTTGATGAAGTATATGAGCCTTACGCTATCGGCGGAGTATCCCGCTACGTATCGGTGCTGCAAATGGCTGGAGCGTACACTGCTTTTGGTAATAACGGCGTCTATACGAAGCCATATGCCGTGACAAAAATCGTCTTCCCGGACGGCACGGAAATGGATTTGCAACCCAAACCAAAACGAGTGATGCACGACTATACCGCCTACATGATCACGGACGTGCTGAAGTCTGTCATCCGCTCCGGAACAGGTCAATTGGCCAATGTTCCAGGACTTGAGCTCGCAGGCAAAACAGGGACGACGAACTATGGGAAAGATGGAGCAAAATTCGGCCTTGACCGGGACGATGTGCCGGACAGCTGGATTGTCGGCTATACGCCAAACTATACGGCGGCCATTTGGGTCGGCTTCAGCAAGCGAAGCAGCACGGCAAAGCTTAGTATAGAGGAACAAAAAATCCCGAAATACTTGTTGAAAAACTTAATGTCCCACATCGATGACGGCAGCGGAAGCTTCAAGCAGCCGGAGAGCGTCGTCAGACTGCCGATCAAAAAAGGCACGAACCCGCCGAAACTTGCCGGCAAATACACGCCGGAAAGCGAAATTACGTATGAATTGTTCGTGCGCGGCACTGAGCCGACGGAGACGGCGAACGACGTGCCGGAAGAACTGCCGGCGGTGAAAGGGTTGACCGCTGTGTACGACCAAGCGGCGAACGCCATCTCGGTTTCGTGGTCATACGATGAGCAAACCGATGAGACGATCTTCGAGGTGCGCGTCAAAGATGGCCAAGGTCAAACGAATACGATCACCACAAAAGACCGTTCGATCACGATTTCCAATCCGACGCCAGGATGGACGTACACAATCGCCGTGTACGCAAAAGACGGCGAACGAATGAGCAAACCGGCCATAGCCAGCGTTCATGTCCCCGGCGGAGAAGATCAAACTCCCGTGCCACAACAACCGGGGGATGACAGCCAAGGCAGCGGCGGGCAAAACGGCGGCACCGATCAAGGCAACAGCGGGAATAACGGAAACGAAAACGGTCAGGGAAACAACAATGAACAAAACGGCGGCGCAAGCGGCGGACAAGAAAATGGCAACAGCGGCGGGGCCAACCAAAACAATGGCCAAACGGATGGAACAAACAACCAAGGAACGAACAACAGCGGCCAAACGAACGGAACGAACGGTGGAACGGGTGCAAACAGCGGAACGCCGCCTGTCTCCCCGCCGTTAAAAAACGGATCCGGAGCGGGTCTTGGCACCCGTCCATAACCGTTGCATTCCCAAAAAACGGATGGCTTTTGCGCCATCCGTTTTTTCATGACCGACCGGCATGCTGCTGGCCCTTCTTCACCAAGCCCTTTCACGGCTCCGTTCACTTCTGATTTGCCGCTTTTTCCTCCCGTTTTCGCATCCGTTTTTTTCCTTCACGGCATAAATGAAGAAGAGGACATGACGGACATTGCGGAGACTGTGCCTTGCAATGGTAGCGGCCGAAAAAAATCATTCGGTGGTGGGTGATCGACCATTCTTCTTTTGGAATGATTTTCATCAGCGTCTTTTCGACTTCCAAAACCGAGTCGTCCCAGCGGCAAAAGCCGAGCCGTTTGCTGACGCGCTCGACGTGTGTATCAACCGCGATGGCCGGCACGCCGAACGCAACGGACACAACGACGTTCGCCGTCTTCCGCCCGACGCCCGGCAGCTTCATCAACTCATCGCGGTCGCGCGGCACTTCGCCGTTGTACTTGTCAATCAACATCGCGCACAGCTTTTGAATGTTTCGCGCTTTGTTCCGATATAAGCCGATTGAGCGGATATCTTGCTCGAGCTCCTCAAGCGGCACCGCAATATAATCGTGCGGCGTCCGATATTTTTCAAACAGCCGTTTCGTCACCTTGTTGACGAGCGCATCGGTGCATTGCGCCGACAAAACAACCGCAATCAGCAGCTCAAACGGATTGCGGTGCACCAGCTCGCAATGCGCATCTGGAAACATTTTGGCCATCTCATCCAAACAGTAGCGGATTTGTTGCTTTGTCAGCACCTCGTCTCCTCCTTATTGCCATATTGGCCCGAACAAAACGACGCCTTTTACCGGTTCGATTGGCCATTTTTGGACAAACAAAAACGAGAGACAGCGCCTCTCGTTACGAGTCGAGCCAATTGAAAAACGGGATCGTCTGTTTAAATTCTCCCGCCGTCTGTCTCGCGGAACGGGAGGACGGCTTGCGAAACTTTTTGCCGTAATCGTGCGCCTGTTCAATCGTGCGAATGCCGTTCTTTTTCCATTCAAACAAGATGCGATCGATGTAGCGGAAATTCAACTTCCCCGACAGCACCGCTTCGCGCAGCGCCGCTTTAATGATGGCCGGCTCATGGCCGTCTTGATCGATCCACATCGCAAGCGTTTCACACTCGAACGGGGAGAGCGGGCGGCCAAACTCCTGCTCAAAAACGGTGTATAAGCTCTCCTCTTCCTCCTGCCGGCCGAGTTCCCCCTGTTGAGCCGCCTGGGTGTACAAATGATGCACGAGCTTCTCCCAAAGCGGTTCAAGCGTATATTTTTCGTTGCGAATGCCTTGTTCATCCGTATGCTCTTCAATCGCGATCATCCCTTTTTGCAAGAGCCGACGCACCATCTCCATGCATTCCGCTGCCGAGACCGTCATTCTTTCGGCCAGCTCGGCCGGCGTCGGAAACAAGACGCCTTCTTCGAAAAACGACTGCATATGCAAAAGCAAGACGAGCTCCCCCTCGCCCAACCCAAGCTGCTTGTAGTGGCCAAGCAACAGCTTCGGGACGGCGATGCTTCCTTGCGCCAGCCATTCGGCCACCTTTTTCTTTTCCATGCCGATGCACCTCAACTATAGTATAACATGACGGCGGCGAAAAAACCCCCTTTTTGCAGGGGGTTTTTTACGGATAAAGCCGGTTGAGCAGCCGCGGGAACGGAATCGTCTCGCGCACATGTTCGACGCCGCAAATCCAAGCGACAGTGCGCTCCAAGCCGAGCCCGAACCCTGAATGCGGCACAGAACCGTATTTGCGCAAATCCAAATACCATTCATACGCTTCAAGCGGCAAATGGTGCTCTTCAAGGCGGCGCTTGAGCAGCTCATAATCGTGAATCCGTTCCGAGCCGCCAATGATTTCCCCGTATCCTTCCGGCGCAATCAAATCGGCGCATAGCACAACGTCGGGGCGGTTCGGGTCCGGCTGCATATAAAACGGCTTCAAAGAGGTCGGATAGTGGGTGATGAACACCGGTTTGTCAAAACTTTCGGCGATGGCCGTCTCATGCGGCGCACCGAAGTCATCGCCCCACTCGATGTCGGTCAATCCTTTTTCATGAAGCAGCTTGATCGCCTCATCATACGTTAGGCGCGGAAACGGCGGTTTGACCAGCTCAAGCTTCGACACGTCGCGCCCGAGCCGCCCGAGTTCAAGCCGGCAGCGCTCGAGCACCGACTGCACAAGGTAGGAGACGTACTCTTCTTGCAACCGCAAATTGTCTTCAAACTCATAAAACGCCATTTCCGGCTCCACCATCCAAAACTCGATCAAATGGCGGCGTGTTTTCGATTTTTCGGCGCGGAACGTCGGGCCGAATGAGAACACTTTGCCGAGCGCCATCGCCGCCGCTTCCATGTAGAGCTGGCCGCTTTGCGACAAATAGGCATCCTCATCAAAATATTTCGTATGAAACAGTTCGGTCGTTCCTTCCGGTGCGCTGCCAGTCAAAATCGGGGCGTCGACTTTCACAAACCCGCGGTCGTTGAAAAACTCATACGTCGCCCGGATAATTTCGTTGCGAATTTTCATGATCGCGTGCTGGCGCCGCGACCGAAGCCAAAGGTGGCGATGGTCCATCAAAAATTCGACGCCATGCTCTTTCGGCGTAATCGGATAGTCAACTGCTTCTTGAATGACTTGCAAATCGGCAACCGACAGCTCGTAGCCAAATGGGGAGCGCTCGTCGATGCGCACCGTGCCCGTCACATAGAGCGACGTTTCTTGCGTCAATGTTTTTGCGCGTTGAAACACCTCTTCCGAGACGTTCGCCTTTTCGACGACGCCTTGAATAAAGCCAGTGCCGTCGCGCAGCTGCAAAAAGACGATTTTCCCGCTTGAGCGCTTGTTCGCGAGCCAAGCGCCGATCGTCACTTGTTGTCCTACGTATTGATTCACTTCCGCAATCGTCGTCGTTTTCACGCACTGATTCCCTCCAATAATCGACACGTCCATCATTCGCTATTATACCGTTCCGTCGGCGTCACGGCAACGACCAGCCAAAGCAGCGCAAAACGATGCTGCCCCCACCAATCGCCCTTCGGCGCAGCCGCCCGGAGCCAGCCGACAGACCGACGCGGAAAAAGCGGCTTTGCGCCAAACAAAGCCGCCCTTTTCTTTCCACTCTGACACCTTGGCGCAAAGCGCCTTAGGCCCGCGCCTCCATAAACCGGCGGATGCGTTCGATCGCTGTCTCGAGCGCCTCAAGCGAGGTCGCGTACGACAAGCGGACGTAATCTGGCGCCCCAAACCCAGAACCAGGCACAAGCGCGACTTTCGCTTCCTCCAACAAGACGGCGACGAACTCGTCGACCGTGCGGCATCCGGCCATATCCGCCGCCTTTCGGGCGTTCGGGAACAAATAAAACGCTCCTTGCGGTTTGATGCAGGTGAAGCCTGGAATTTGCACAAGCTTGTCATAAATGATGTCAAGCCGCTTTTCAAACGCTTGGCGCATTTGTTCGACCGGCTCCTGCGGCCCGCTGTAGGCGGCAATGGCCGCATATTGAGCGATCGATGTCGGATTCGATGTGCTATGGCTTGCTAAATCGGTCATCGCTTGAATGATGTCTTTCGGTCCAGCCGCGTAGCCGATGCGCCACCCTGTCATCGAGTGCGATTTCGATACGCCGTTGATGATGATCGTCTGCTCCTTCAGCTCCGGCGACAGTTCGGCGATCGACACATGTTTCGCCCCGCCGTAAATCAATTTTTCATAAATTTCGTCCGAAACGATCAACACGCCATGCGCCAAGCATACTTCCCCGAGCGCTTTCAGCTCCTCGGCCGTATAAATCATGCCGGTCGGATTGCTCGGGGAGTTGATAATCACCGCCTTCGTCTTCGGGGTAATCGCCTGTTTCAGCTGATCCGGCGTCATTTTAAAGTCGTTTTCTTCCAGCCCTTCAACGTAAACCGGAACGCCGCCAGCCAGCTTCACTTGTTCCGGGTAGCTCACCCAATACGGCGTCGGAATGATGACCTCATCGCCTTCATCAAGCAGCACTTGAAAGAGCGTATAAAGCGCATGCTTCGCCCCGACACAGACGATGATTTCCGCCGGCTCGTATGAAAGCCCTTGATCGCGGGCAAATTTTTTGATGATTTCCTCTTTCAGTGCCGGCAACCCGCCTGATGGCGTATATTTTGTATGCCCTTCATTCATCGCCTTGATGGCCGCCGCGATAATGTGCTCAGGCGTGTTGAAATCCGGTTCGCCGGCCCCAAGGCCGATCACGTCATATCCGGCCGCTTTCAGTTCCTTTGCTTTCGCCGTAATGGCCAATGTCGCCGATGGCGTCAGCGACGCCACCCGTTTTGCCAGTTTCATCGCTTCTTCCCCCTCACGTCCTCACTGTTGAAAACTGTACCTCTTCAGGAAGGCCCCATCCGCAAAGTGAAGGTAATAAAACGAATACCTTCCTTCCGCATCAATATATGTCAACTCCCAAAGAGGCACGCCTTTTTCCATGCCAAGCGTCGCGTCGATGATGCGCCGCGGTCGGCGGTCGCGTTGCAAAATGGCGCGCGCTTCCGCCTCGCTGATGCCGCTGTCCACGCCCTTGACGACGACACTCCCCTTTTTTTCAGGCACCCAAACGACGACCGCTTTCCCTTGTTTTGTTCTTCCGATGAATACGGTGCACGCTTCGTCGCCATAATATGTATAGACTTTCTTCACATCAGCAAGCCCGGCGGCTTCCTTCGCCCGCGCCAACGCATGTTCCACCATCAGCCGCTTGGGCGCCATCGCCTCGTCATAAATCGACCATGCCTGCCAAATGAGGAATCCAAAAAAAAGCAGAGTGAACCAACCCCACTTTTTCATCGTGATCACGTCCGATAAATCGTAAAGATGGCCTGGCGCTTGTCGTTTTCATCCAAGGCAAGGCCAAACATCAAATTGTCGCGCTTCAGCGTTCGGTTCAAGCAGTCGACAATTTTGTACAAGTCGTCGGAGTGCTGAACTTTGACGGTAGCGAGCACTTCGATTTTGCTTTCCATTTTCGTCGTTTCCTCCTGTGCGGCGCAAATTTTGTTACTTATACACGCCGGCGGCTCCGGCAACAATACAAATACAGCGAAGGTGACATCAAAGGCGTGCTTCTTCGCACCTCTGCGGCCAAGCCGACAAAGCCAAACGGCAAGGCGCAAACTGTCATCGCAGTTGTGCTTCTTCCCTATTATAGCAGGTTTGTCCGATCATTTCATAACAAATTTGCCCGCCTACACCGTCAACGCCAATTTGCTTCTTTCCCCCCGCTTCATGCGGGGTTTTTTGCCGCCTGACACCTTTAGATTGCGCCGTTTCGTCCATCTTTATGAGAAATAAAGCGCGCTTTAAGAAAGCCAAGTTTCCGCCTTGTCGAGCAGCTCAGAAAGCGCGCCTTCATGCACCGAAAGCGGCGGCAAGGAAGCGAGAAAATCCGCGCCGTACGGGGAAGCCAAAAGCCGCCGATCCAGCACAAATACGGCTCCTTTGTCGTCTTCCGTGCGAATGAGGCGGCCAAACCCTTGCTTAAAACGAAGCACCGCCTCAGGAAGCGCCAGCTCGGAAAACGGATCGCCGCCTTCTAGGCGAATGCGCTCGCTTTTTGCCTCCATCACGGGATCGTCCGGGGGCGCAAACGGCAAGCGGGCGATGACAAGCACATCGAGCGCTGAACCTGGCAGATCGACCCCTTCCCAAAAGCTGCTCGTCCCAAACAACACCGCATGCTCAAACTGCAAAAACGTCCGCAAGAGCTTTGCCGGACTGCCGCTTTGCACCCCTTGAGCGATCAAAACAAACGGCTCGCCTTCTTCCTCCGTCTTCAACGCATCAACCGTCAGTTTCAACAGTTCATACGAAGGGAACAACACAAGCACCCGCCGTCCGAGGCGTCGGGCGATCGCAAGCACCGAAGCGGCGACCGCTTCGGCGTAATCTTCAAGCGGCACGGCAGAAACGAGCGGCATGTCCGCCGGCACGAAGAGCGCGGCCTGCTCCTCGTAACGAAACGGCGGCGGAAACGAGCGGCAAAGTGGATAAAAATCCTCAAGACCGAGACGCGCCGCCATATACGTGAACCGGCCGCGGACAGTGAGCGTCGCCGACGTCAAAACGACGCTCCGTTTTTTCATAAACAGTTGATCGGCGAAAAAGTCAGCAAGGTCAACCGGCTGCGAGTAAAGGCGGACAGCGTTCGCCGCCCCTTTTTCGTCCGCTTCGATCCACCGGACGACACCCGGCTCCTTTTCGGTCAGCAAACGCACAAGCGCAGCCATTTGCCGGTTGAGAGCCGCCAAATCAGCCGACAGCAAGGCGGATGGTGGGAAATCGCCACTCGTATCAGCGGATAGAAGCGGCTTCGCTTCAGCGGATAGCGCCGCCGCCAAATCGCGCAGGCGCCAGCATAACTCCACCGCCGCCTGCCACGCCCGGCTCTGTTCGTCCGTCGGCGAAAAGCGATAGCGGCAACGTCCAGCGCGAGCTGGCTTTTTGTCCAACGCATAGCGGCGCAACAGGCGGAACAGCTCGTCCCCTTCAAACTGCAGCTCCTCAAGGCGCTGCTGACAACGGACAAGAGCCCCATTCGGTGCGTCCTGTTCTGCTTCTTGCCATTTCGCGATCGTCTGCGCGATTTTGGCGGTCAGCAGGCGAAACGACACATAGCCAATCTGCTCGCCAAAACACCGGGCGGCGGCATCTTCAAGCCGATGCGCCTCATCGATGATCAGATGGCGAAACGGCGGCAAAAGCGACGCCGGGGCGGTCAAATCATGAAGCAAAAGCGCATGGTTGGTAATGACCACATCCGCCCGTTCGGAGCGCTCTTTCGCCCGGGCGAAAAAATGATGCCGCCCGCCGTCTTCCTCTTCGCCGATGGCAAGCGCGGACAATAGGAGACGGGCGCCGGATGACACATTCAATTCGTCCAAGTCGCCGCTGTCGGTCTCAAGCAGCCAAACGAGCACCTGGCATTTCAAGAGCGCCGCATCGTACGTGTCAGACGGCTCCGACAAAAACGAAGCGAACTTGTCAAGGGATAAGTAATTTTGCTTTCCTTTCAAAACGGCAACGCGGAGCGGAAACGGCGCGATTTGCCGCAATACCGGCCAATCGCGGCGAATGAGCTGCTCCTGCAGCTGGAGGGTATGCGTGCTGATGACGACCCGCTCTTGCTGCTCACAGGCAAAAAAAGCAGCGGGAATCAAATAGGCGAGCGATTTGCCAAGTCCGGTCCCTGCTTCAATGAGCGCGTGCTGGGACGTCGACAGCGCCTCATAAACGAGCCGCATCATCTCCCACTGCCCCGCGCGCCGCTTGTAGCCGGGAAGCGGAAGGGGCGGCTCCTGTTCGCAAAAGGCAGCGAACGAAGCCAAAGCGGGGCGCCGATCGCTCTCATCTGGCTCCGGCGCCGGTTGTTTCAACGCAATGCCGCGGTATACGGCGACAGCGCGGTCGGCCGGCGCCTTGTTCCGCTTTTTGGCGATGACCGCATCAAGGAGCAAGTAAATATCGCTTTTCAAGTGGCGGGCAAGACCGCGCAGTTGCTCAAGCGTCATAAGCGGCAGACGGGAGAGCCGCTTGAGCAAGGCAATGAACAGCTTGGCGGTCACTTCCGCATCGCTGTCCGCTTGATGCGGACGATCGTGGTGAAGGCCGAGCTGCCTCGCCAAATCGCCGAGCTTATAGCTTTCGGCAGTCGGCAACACGATGCGGGCGAGCTCGACCGTATCGATCGTCGGACCGGCAAACGGCGGCCAGCCAGCCCGTTCAAGCTCGGCCTGCAAAAACGGCAAATCAAAGTCGACGTTATGGGCGACAAAGTAAGCACCGTGCATCAAGGCGGCGATCTCGCCCGCCTTGTCAGCAAACAGCGGCGCTCCTTCGACCATCTGTTCGTTGATGTTCGTCAGCTGCTGAATGAACAGCGGAATGGGCTGTTCCGGGTTAAAAAAGCTGGCAAACCGTTCGACAATCAGGCCATCTTCGACGACCGCCATGCCGAGCTGGATGATCCGATCGCCTTTTTTCGGCCCATTTCCGGTTGTCTCCAAGTCAATGATGACAAAGCGCGTTGCCATAAACGATCACCTCAAAACGAAAAGGGGCGGAAAGCCCCTTTTTGCCCTCATAAAACCGTATGCGCCGGCTCTTCGGCGATGAGCTGCACAATTCGGTTGTTTTCGTCCATAATCGCGATTTTCGGTCGATGGGCGGCGATTTTTTCCTCTGGAACGAGCACATATGAGATGACGATAATAACGTCCCCTTTTTGCACAAGGCGGGCGGCGGCGCCGTTTAGGCAAAAGACACCGCTGCCGCGCTCACCGGGGATGACGTATGTTTCAAAACGGGCTCCATTATGATTGTTCACTACCTGTACTTTTTCATTCGCCACAATGCCGACGGCATCCAAAATATCTTCATCGATCGTGATGCTGCCGACGTAATCGAGATTGGCCTCTGTTACACGAGCGCGGTGAATTTTGGCGTTCATGAGCGTGCGAAACATGCTTGCTCCCCCTTTCCATCCCCTTGTTCGCCGGTTTTGGGCAACTCAATCATGATATTGTCGATCAACCGGGCGCTCGCAAATCGGACGGCGACAGCGATCAGCACTGTCCCGGCGAGCGTCTCAAGCGGCGTCAAGTCCGGATATGAACATACTTCGACATAATCGATCTCAGCGTGCGTATGCGCTTCAATATGCTCTCTAACCATCCGGCGGATGGCCGCTGCGCTCCGCTCCCCTCGTTCGACGGCGGAAGCGGCTGCTTGAAGCGCTGCATACAGCGCCGGCGCCTCACTCCGTTCTTGCGGCGACAAATAGACGTTGCGCGAGCTTTTCGCCAGCCCGTCCGCCTCGCGGACCGTCGGCACCGGCACGAGCTCGATCGGAAAATTGAGATCGCGGATCAAGCCGTCGACGACCGCCACCTGTTGGGCATCTTTCATCCCAAAGTACGCGCGGTCGGGCATCACAATGTTGAACAGCTTCATGAGCACCGTCGCCACGCCGTCAAAATGGCCGGGGCGCGACCGTCCGCACAGCACGTCGGCGCGCGCTTGAACGATCGCTCGTACGGTAAGCGGCTCCGGATACATCTCGTCCGCTTCCGGATGGAACAAGACGTCGACTCCATGCTGTTCGGCGATGCGCCGGTCGCGCTCGAAATCGCGCGGATAACGGGCAAAGTCTTCGTTCGGTCCGAACTGAAGCGGGTTGACGAAAACGCTTAGGACGACGATGTCGTTTTCCGCGCGCGCCCGATCGATGAGGGAGGTATGCCCTTCATGCAAATAGCCCATCGTCGGAACGAACCCGATCGTCTTTCCTTCACGGCGATATTGGCGCATGAGCGCCTGCATCGCTGCAATCTGATCCATCACGATCATCCTTGCTTTCCTCCGTAAAGCGCCACCCATTCTTCTTCCTTCATCGTAAACGTGTGCGCCGGCTCCGGGAACTGGCGCAGTTTGACATCAGCGACGTAGTTGGCTAACGCCTCAACGATCGTCTCTTGGATGGACGCGTATTGTTTCACAAACTTCGGCACGCGGGTGACACCGTAGCCAAGCAAATCGTGATACACGAGCACTTGGCCGTCGACTTCCGCCCCGGCGCCGATGCCGATGACGGGAATGGTGAGTTCCCGGGCCATGGCCGCCCCGAGCTGCTTCGGAACACACTCTAAGACAAGGGCGATCGCTCCCGCCTGCTCGCATTGTTTCGCATCATCGAGCAGCTTTTTCGCACTTTCGGCATCTTTGCCTTGCACTTTATAGCCGCCAAGAACGCCGACCGATTGCGGCGTCAACCCGAGATGGGCAACGACCGGCACGCCGGCTTTCGTCAGCGCGGCAATCATATCGACGACTTCATCCGCTCCTTCGACTTTAACGGCGTTCGCCCCTGACTCTTGCATGATGCGGCGGGCGTTTTGCAGCGCCTCTTCTTTGGACGCATGGTACGACATAAACGGCATATCGGTGACAATAAACGTGTTCGGCGCACCGCGGCGAACCGCCTTCGTATGGTGGATCATATCATCGACCGTCACCGGGATCGTTGAATCATACCCGAGCACAACCATGCCGAGCGAATCGCCGACCAAAATCATGTCGACGCCGGCTTGCTCGGCAAGCTTCGCGGACGGAAAATCGTAGGCGGTCACCATCACGATCGGCTCACCCGCCTGCTTCATGTGGAAAAAATCGGTTTTCGCTTTCATTTTCGTTCCCTCCTCTTTGACTGCAGAGGAGATGAACCGCCCGAAACAAAACGTCCTTCTTTCCCGCCTTGAGAAAGAAGGACGCCATAAAACCGCCGTCGGTTTCGTTCATCCCTCTGTCCTAGTCCTTCAAAAAAGGATCAAGGCAGATCATTTCCTTCACCTATTCGTGCTGTCGGCCTCGGTGCAGTTCTTCTTGCGAAAGATACTGCCCTTTTCCTCGCTTTGTATTTTAACAAAATTGTTACAATTTTTCTAGTGGCAAATTAGAACTGAATATCGGCAGAATGGATGTAATGGATGTCCTTTTGCTCATCTTCAAGGATGAGCAGCCCGTCGTCGGTGATGCCGCGGGCGATGCCGTGAATCACGCCGTTCAGCGTTCTCGCTGTCACCGGCTTGCCGATCGAAACGGCGTACCCTTCCCAAAGAAGCTTAATCGGACGGAAGCCATGCGCCAAATATTGCTCATACAGCCGCTCAAGCCGGAACAAAATTTCCTGAATGAGCGGGGCGCGCTTTACGGGCCCGCCCTTTTCAATGGCCAGCGATGTCGCGATGGTCCGGATATCCTCCGGAAACTGCTCGATCGTTTGGTTGACGTTGATGCCGATGCCGATGATGACCGAATGGACGCGGTCAGGGTCGGCTTGCAGCTCTGTTAAAATGCCGACGCACTTTCTGCCGTCAAGCAAAATGTCATTCGGCCATTTAATGTCTGGGACAAGCCCGGTCACTTCCTGAATCGCCTGGCTGACGGCCACCGCGGCAAGCAGCGTCAGCTGCGGCGCCCGCTGCGGCGGGATGGCCGGCCGCAAAATGAGGCTCATCCAAATGCCCGTCCCTTTTGGGGAAAACCATTTCCGATCCAAACGCCCGCGCCCGGCCTTTTGCTCTTCCGCGACGACGAGCGTTCCTTCCGGCGCCCCTTCATACGCGAGCCTTGCCGCAATGCGCTGCGTCGAATCGACTTCGTCAAAAAAGTGGATCGTGTGGCCAAGTTTTTCCGTTTTTAAGCCGAGCTGGATTTCGTTGGCCGTCACTTTATCCGGCGTGCTGATAATCCGGTAGCCAAGGCGGCGCACTGCTTCGAGTTCAAATCCTTCTTTGCGCAGCTCCTCGATATGCTTCCATACCGCCGCCCGCGAACAGCCGAGCTGTTCGCTGATTTTTTGCCCGGACAAAAACTCGCCGTTCGCTTCGGCAAACAACTCTAACAGTTTTTTTCGTGTGTCCGATTGCGCTCCATGAGCCATGCGTAAATCCGCTCCTTCTCATTTTCGACTTCGCTGCTGACGACCGCCCGCCAGATGGCATCCAGCGTCTCTTTCACCCACGGACCGGCCGGTTTTCCAGCCCAGCGAATGACGTCTTTCCCGTTGACGGCAAGCTCCCCTTTCGTTTTGATCGGCAGCGCCGCAAAGCGGCGGCGGAGCTCCTCATGATGCGGTTCAGACGGCGCGCCGCAAAGCGCGGCGCGCACCGCTTCAACCGATAGCGCCCGCTCGAGGCCGGCTGAAAACAACTGTTCGTTCGTCCACTCCTCCGGCCTAGGGACATCATCGAGCGCCGCCAAAATGGCGCCAGCTTCATCGATTACTTTGTTGGGAAGCTTCCAGGCGCGCAAAAACGGACGGATGTCTTTGACATCAAGCGCGCGGCAAAGAAGCGCCCAGCGCTCTTCGCGCTTTGTAAGCCACGGCCAGCGAAAGGCGGCGGCCGAGCGCAGCAGCTGCACTTTTGCGGCCAGCCCAGGCAAATAAGCGAACAGCCCGGTATCGGCCAACAGCGGCAGCGCCTCGGCAACGAACGGACCGGCGAGCAGTTTTTCCATTTCCATGGTCATCCGTTCGACAGAAATGTGGGCCATAAGCGGTGCGTTTTGGACAATCGCGCTCTTCGTATCCTCAGAGAGCGCAAATCCGAGCTGGCTGACGAAGCGAACAGCCCGCATCATGCGGAGCGCATCTTCGCGAAACCGTTCGTCCGCCGCCCCGACCGTGCAAATGAGCCGCCGCTCGATCGCCTCTTGTCCGCCAAACGGATCAATGATCGTTCCGCGTTCATCCATGGCGATGGCGTTCATCGTGAAATCGCGCCGCTTTAAGTCTTCCTCAAGCGAACGAACGAACGTCACCGACTCCGGACGGCGATGGTCCTCATAATCGCCGTCCGTGCGGAATGTCGTCACTTCGTACGCCGTTCCTTCATGCACGACGACGACCGTGCCGTGTTTCGAACCGACGTCGATCGTTTTCGGAAACAAGCGCATCACTTCTTCCGGCAGAGCGCTTGTCGCAATATCGACGTCGCCAATTGGACGCCCGATCAACAAGTCGCGCACCGCGCCGCCGACAAAATACGCCTCATAGCCATGCCGCTTCAATTGTCGGATAATGCCGAGCGCCTGTTCAAACGGCGGTTTCATCGTTTCACCTTCCTTGCCGCAAGCGAAGCGTACAGCTGTTCATACTGGCCGACGATGTCGGCCGAGCGGAACTTGCGCTCAACCGTTTGCACCGCCTGTCTTGCCATCTCAGCGTGCAACCGGCAGTCTGTCAACAGCGCCATCGCCTGTCTTGCTGCCTCTTTGACATCGCCAAGCGGGCATAAAAACCCGGTTTTCCCATCCTCAATCACTTCCGGAATCCCGCCGATGGCCGTGCCGATGCACGGAACGCCGCACGCCATCGCTTCAAGCAATACGAGCCCGAAGCTTTCTTTTTCGGACAAAAGCATCATCACATCACTGATCGAATACAGCTCTTCGAGTTTATCCTGTTTTCCTAAAAAGCGGACATCATCTTGCAGCCCAAGCTCTTTCACAAGCCGGCAGACGACGGTCATTTCCGGACCGTCGCCGACAAGCAAGAGCTTGGCTGGCACGTGCCGGCGCACGATGGCAAACGCTCGCACTACATCAGGCACACGCTTCACTTTCCGGAAATTCGAGACATGGATCACAACTCGTTCATCGTCGCGAATGCCGTACTCGCGCCGTAAATGGCCCGCTTCCCGACGACGGTAGACGCGTTCATCGACAAAATTGTAGACGGTATGGATCGTCGCTTGCACATCGAGCAGTTCATACGTCTGCCGGGCAAGGGCGTCAGACACCGCCGTAACGATATCCGACTGCTCGATGCCAAATTTGATCATATCGGAAAGCGACGGGTCATAGCCTAACACGGTGATATCCGTGCCGTGCAGCGTCGTGATGATCGGCAGCTCGCCGACCATTTGCCGCGCCAACACCGCACAGACGGCATGAGGAACGGCGTAATGGGCATGAAGCACATCGAGCCGTTCCCGCTTTGCCACCTCAGCAATTTTGCTTGCCAATGCCAAATCGTACGGCGGGTATTGAAAGACGGAATATTGGTTGACACTGACTTCATGATAATAAATGTTGCCGTACACTTTATTCAAACGAAACGGCATGCTCGATGAGATAAAGTGAATCTCATGCCCCCGCTCCGCCAGCAGCTTGCCAAGCTCAGTGGCGACCACTCCGGAGCCCCCGACCGTCGGATAGCAAACAATCCCGATTTTCAGCTTCATCGCTCCTCCTCAAACAAATTGGAAAGATGAATCGGCGTTTTCGTCAAAAACCCTTCCGCATACGCCGCGCCGATTTGTTGACCGAACCAGCGCTCGCGGCTTTCAATCATCTCGATGTAGCCGTTGGTCAGCGGGGTGTCAACCGAGCCAGGCCGTTTTTGAAACTGGCTTTCGTACGCGCGCAGGCTGTCCAGCTTGTCATTGATCGTTTCGCTAATATCGATGAGAAAATGCGGGCGGCAAAAGGCATTGATCATATAATAATACACCGCCCGAACGCGGTGCGCATCGCCAAGCTCTCCGGCGCCATAGCGGCGGATGCCGGCGGAAAAGACCGCTTCCTCGACAAGGCGGGCGCATCGCCCGTGATCCGGATGTCGATCTTCCCAATAGGGGGCGAATACAAGGCGCGGCCGATAGCGGCGGATGACCGCTGCGATCTGGCGGATCGCCTCTTCCTCGACGTAAAGGCCGCGGTCAGGCAACCCAAGATTGAACCGCTCGGATACACCGAGCCGGCGGGCCGCCTCGGCCGCCTCTCTCTGCCGCTCGTCGACCGTGCCGTTGGACGACAGCTCGGCTTGCGTCAAGTCGCAAATGACAATACGGTACCCACGGCGTACGTATTTGGCGATCGTCCCTCCCATGCCGATTTCGACATCATCCGGATGGGCGCCGAACGCCAACAAGTCACACGTTTCCTTCATCGCTGTCACCTTTCTGTTTTCGATTCCTCCCCGCCTTTTGTTTGGCCGCGCACAATGCTGCGCCATGCCAAATCGCCGCGCTCCAACGCGCGGATGAGCAGCTCGGCCGTGCCGATGTTCGTCGCCAACGGCACGGCATAGACGTCGCAAAGCCGCATCAATGCGCTGATGTCCGGCTCATGCGGCTGGGCGGTGAGCGGATCGCGGAAAAAAATGACCAGATCCATTTCATTGCGGGCGATCATCGCCCCGATTTCTTGGTCGCCTCCGTACGGCCCTGATTGGAAGCGATGAACGGGAAGACCGGTCGCCTCCTGGATGCGCAAGCCGGTCGTGCCGGTGGCGTACAATTCATGGTTGGCAAGCACAGGCGCATAGGCGGTCGCAAATGCGACCATCTCTTCCTTTTTTTGGTCATGGGCAATTAACGCGATTTTCATTCCATTCTCCCCCGTTTGCGCAGTTTGCACACTATTCCAAAATATGCTCCAGCCCATAGACAAGCGTATGTAAATGCATCACCGTTTCCACTGCCAGCTTCACCCCGGACATAAACGAGCGGCGGTCGAACGAATCGTGGCGGATCGTCAACGTCTGGCCGTTGCCGCCGAAAATCACTTCTTGATGAGCGACAAAGCCCGGCAGACGGACGCTGTGGATCGGGATGCCGTCATATTCCGCGCCGCGCGCGCCAGCAAGCGTTTCCTTTTCGTTCGGGTGGCCTTGCTTTTTCGACGGTCGCACTTCGGCAATGAGCTGCGCCGTCTTCAACGCCGTTCCGGACGGTGCGTCAAGCTTTTGATCATGGTGCAATTCAATGATTTCCACATCAGTGAAATATTTGGCCGCCATGCGGGCGAATTTCATCATCAACACCGCTCCGACGGCAAAGTTCGGCGCAATGATGGCGCCGATTTCTTTCTCTTCCGCCAGCTTGGTGAGCCGCTCGATATCTTCCGGCGTAAATCCAGTCGTGCCGACGACCGGACGAACGCCGTAACGCAGCGCCAGCTCGGTGTGCCGCTTTCCGGCTTCCGGCGTTGTCAAATCGATCAATACATCCGGCTTCACCTCGGCAAAACAGCGGGCCGCATCGGTGTAAATCGGGGCGTTGACGCCGGAAAATCCGTCGATCTCCGCTAAATTTTGTCCATCGTAACGGCGGTCGATGACCGCAGCCAGTTCAAAGTGATCGGTTTGCTGCACGAGCGCAACCGCTTCTCGGCCCATGCGGCCGCGCGGCCCCGCGATGACAATGCGAATCGTCATGATCCTTCCTCCTTCCGCGTCCAGCGGTCGCGGTCGCGGGTGCGAAACTTGTCCATCACCCGGTCGTGCGCCGCCTGCAAATCAATGCCGAGCGAATTGGCGAAGCAAATGAGCACAAACAGCAAATCGCCCAGCTCTTCTTCCACCGTTTTTTCTTGTTCGGTCGCCTTTTTCGGTTTTTCCCCGTAGTAATGGTTCACCTCGCGCGCCAGCTCGCCGAGCTCTTCCGTCAGCCGCGCCAGCATGGCGAGCGGGCTGAAATAGCCTTCTTTGAATTGACTGATATAGTCATCCACTTCCTGTTGCATTTGTTTCATCGTTTTCTCCTGCATGGCTTGTCACCTCGCCTGTTTTCATGTTAGCGAAAAGCGGCGCATTTGACAAATGTTTTCGCCCGCTGTCAATTCCGTCCGTTTTCGCTCGTCATTGCCTATATGGACAAGTTCCTCTATAATTAAGGGCGCCGACTATTTTTGCGGACGGAGGGACGGTATGATTTTTGGACTAAAGATCAAAAACTGCCTGTTTATTTTGCTTGGCGCCGCCATTTTCGCCTTCGGGCTCGTTCATTTCAACATGCAAAACAATTTGGCGGAAGGCGGGTTTACCGGCATTACGCTTCTTCTTTATTTTTTGTTCGGACTGGATCCAGCGATCACCAACTTGGCGCTCAACATTCCGCTCTTTTTCATCGGCTGGAAGCTGCTCGGCCGCCAGACGTTTCTCTATACCGTCATCGGCACGGTCGCCGTTTCCGTCTTTTTGTCCATCTTTCAACGCTACATGATTCATATGCCGCTTCGACATGACATGACGCTCGCCGCCTTGTTTGCCGGCGTCTTTATCGGCGTCGGCCTCGGCATTATTTTCCGCTACGGCGGCACAACCGGAGGCGTCGATATTATCGCCCGCCTCGTCCATAAATATAAAGGCATCAGCATGGGCAAAACGATGTTTGCCTTTGACGCCACCGTCATCACGTTGTCGCTTCTTCTTTACCTGTCATACCGCGAGGCGATGTATACGTTGGTCGCCGTCTTTATCGCCGCCCGGGTCATTGATTTTCTGCAGGAAGGCGGCTATGCGGCAAAAGGGGCGACCATCATCTCAGAAAAAAGCGAAGAGATCGCCAACCGGATCTTGACAGAGATGGAGCGCGGCGTCACTGTGCTCAAAGGGCGCGGCTCGTATACGAAGCGCGACCGCGACGTCTTGTATTGCGTCGTCGCCAAAAACGAACTGCCGCGCTTAAAAAGTGTCATTATATCCGTTGATCCGCATGCGTTCGTCGCCGTCACCGATGTGCATGATGTGCTCGGCGAAGGGTTTACGCTCGATGAACAAAAGCGGCCGCTGGAACCATGAAAAGCCGCTGGCGCGAAAGCCCAACCGGGACAAGCCCGGCAAGCGCCGCTTGAAAGTGCCGGGGCGGTGCTTGCACAAAGCGACGGGAAAACAAAAAAGAGGGGGAAATGTTTCCCCCTCGCAAAAAGCGCCGGTGCTTAGTCTTCCGGCTGCCGCGCCCGCTTCTCTTCCTTTTCTCCTTTGTACTTCCGCCAGCCAACGTACGTCAGCGTCAACACGATCACTCCGCCAGTGGAAATCATCACCCAAATCAGCGACGGATCAGCTTCGTCCTTTTTCACCCCGGCAAACAGCGCTTCAAGATCTTGACGCGCATCGGCGAGTTGCTCGCGCTGCTCGTCTTCGCCGCGTTGCCAAAACGCGGCGGCCTGCAACGCCTCAAGATCATCATCGACCTTTGTCGCGATATCCGGCGGCACGTCGATTTTCACACTCGGCTCGATCAATGTATAGCGGTCAAGCAACTGGCGGAGGGCAGCGGCATACGCTTTCTGCTCGCCTTGTTGTGCCGCCTTTTCGACCGCGGCAAACGCCTCCATGACAGCCGGCTCCATCTCCGTCCAAAGCGGCTGGTATGTCGAATGGATGGCGTCAACAACAAGGCGAAACTGGGTGATCGCCGCCACTTTGTCTTCCGCGGAGATCGGCGCCGTCATCGCCTTGACTGCCTGCTCGTGCGTCACGGTCACCGCCCGCAATTCATCGGCCGATTTCAACCGTTCTTTTGCCCCAAGGGTGAAAAACCGCTCGGAAAAATAGCGGAGCACTTCTTTTGCTTCGGCAAAACGACCGTTTTTCGCCAATTGCAGCGCCTCGTCGGAAATATCGTCCAACTGCTCCCAACCGTTTGTTTGTCCAGCCGCGCCAATGGGCGCTGGCCATAAAAAGGCGAGCGACAACAACATGGCTAGCCCGATTCGCTTCATCATCGTCCCTCCCTCATCCACTAGTACAATGTATGAAGGAGTGGACAAGAGTAGACCAGGCAACTGCTATATAGATGCAATTCGAAGCTTTGCCATTTGCACCTTTTACCGAGTATTTGATCGACTGTCGGGGGACCGAACAACGCCGCTTCCAGACCCATATATGGGTCTAGGGGGGGCAGGCGGTTGTTCGGTCTTCCGTCACGCCAAGGCGTGACGGAGGCAAGCCTGTGGCTTGCCTTCGACAGTCGAAAATGGACAAACCGCTTTTCCGTCAAGGATATGTGAAACTCCTTCGTTGCATCTATATAGAAAGCTGCCGCCCAACGTTCCTCCTTGTGTTCCACGCTCTACTCTGATGCCTGCCGGAAAGACATGCCGCCCGGCAGAAGCGGCTGGCGCCGGAGGCGGACGCCAAGCTGATACGCAGCGGCAATCGATGCGATGCTCAACCAAAACGTAAAATAGCCGATTTCGTTGGCGTAGTCAGCCAGCACACTATAGCGCGGCATCATGCCAAAAACGTAGTCGATGACATCGTTATGCAGCGTCCACACGGCCGCCAGCATAAGGTGAAGGAAGCGGAATCGATAAAACCGGGCGTACATCATTCCTTCGATCGCCATCGCCCCGTGCGAAACGATGAGCATCCAGCCGGCCCAATCCAGCGTGCCGGTGACGCGCCAAACGAGCACATTCATCACGACCGCCCAAATTCCATACTTAACAAGCGTCACCAAAGCCAACGCTTCAAAAAGCGGCGCCGACCTGCCGAAAAGCCATGCCACAAGGACGACAAGAAAAAAAAGGCTCGCCGTCGGACTGTCGGGAACAAACGGCAAAAAGACGGGCGGCGTATCGGCAAGTTGATAACGATACCAATAATATCCATAGATGGTGCCGGCCGCGTTGACGAACAAGAGCAGCCAAACAACCGGCCGGGAAGCCAACAGCGCATAAAGCCATGCCATCATCTGCACCTCGCCTCGGTTTCATGTTGGCACGAAAAAAGCTGACTAACGCGAGTCAGCTTTTTCGTGTCGAAACGATTATTCCGCTTTCAGTCCAGCGATGAATTCGGACAGTTTTTTCAACTCTTCATCCGTGCCCTTAAAGACGCCGGGCGGCATGTTGCCTTTCCCTTCTCTCGCGATTTTCGCGATTTCTTCCGGTTTCAAGCCGGTGCCGATGAGCGACGGACCAGCACCGCCGGACAAGTTTTGTCCGTGGCACGATGTACATGTGTTCGCTTGGGCGATTTTATAGCCTTCCGCGTTCGTGTCAATTTTCACTTCCGCCCGAATTTTCCCTTGTTCAGCCGCTTTTTTCCAGTCGTGTGTGACGACCGCTTCCCATGTCAAATAAATCATCGCCGCAAGCGCCAACAGCATCATCCCGGTCGCGACCGGACGCTTCCAAGGACGGCGCTCTGGGCCGCGGTCCAAAAACGGCGCCAATAAGAGCGCGCCGAACGCCAACCCCGGGATGATGATCGCGCCGACGACCGTATACGGACCAGACGCATACGAATATTTGAGCAATTGGTATAAGAACAAGAAATACCAGTCAGGCAGCGGCACGTACGTCGTGTCCGTCGGGTCGGCGATCCGCTCAAGCGGCGACGGATGGGCGACCGTCAAGCATAAGAAACCGACGAGAAAGACCGATCCGACCAACCATTCCTTGAGCAGGAAGTTCGGCCAAAACACTTCCGTTTTCCCGGGATATTCCGAATAGTCCTTTGGAATATTCGGTTTTCTCACCGCGGGAACACGGGAATCGCCGACGAATTTCATTCCTTTTCCGCGATGCATTGCGTGGTTCCCTCCTTTTTTCTATCGCCTCTAAACGCGGGCCGACCGATCATAGCGGACCGGAAATGCCTTGTCTGCGAATCATTAAAAAGTGCGCTGCCATTAAGCCGAGCAAAGCGGCCGGCAAGAAGAAGACGTGAATGGCAAAAAAGCGCGTCAACGTTTGCGCGCCGACAATTTCCGGGTCCCCAGCTAACAGCGTCTTAATGGCCGGGCCAATGAGCGGCGTCGCTTCCGCGATTTGCAAACCAACTTTCGTCGCAAACAGCGCTTTCATATCCCACGGCAACAAGTAGCCGGTGAAGCCAAGACCCATCATCACCATAAAGATCAATACGCCGACGATCCAGTTCATTTCGCGCGGCTTTTTATAAGCCCCTTGGAAAAAGACGCGCAGCGTATGTAAAAACATCATGACGATGACCAAGCTCGCCCCCCAATGGTGCATGCCGCGCACAATTTGGCCGAACGCCACTTCGTTTTGCAAGTAATACACCGATTCCCACGCGTTTTTAATATCCGGGACGTAGTACATCGTCAAAAACATGCCTGACAAAATTTGAATGACCGTGACAAAAAACGTCAGCCCGCCGAAACAATAGACAAAGGCGGAAAAGTGATGGGCGGGGTTGACGTGCTCCGGAACTTCGTGATCGGCGATATCCCGCCATAAAGGCGTAATATCTAAGCGTTCATCGACCCAGTCATACAGCTTGTTTAACACGCATTACGCCTCCTTTCTTGGTTTCGCCTTGCCTAAATACAGCTTGCCGTCTTTCACTTTGTACTCGTAACGGTCAAGCGGAGCTTGCGGCGGCGTCCCCGGAACGTTCGTGCCGTCCTTCTCATAGCGCCCATAGTGGCATGGGCAGAAAAACTGGTTCGGATGCTCTTTGTCCGTGTTCCAGTCGACCGTACAGCCAAGGTGTTTGCAGATCGGCGACAGGGCGATGATCTCCCCTTTGTCCGTTTTATACACCCATGCTGATTTTGGCTCTTCCGACTCGTACCAAGCGTCTTTCACCTTCACTTTAAAGTCGAAGCGCTTCGGTTCGGTCGTAATCTCTTTGACGTCTGCTACCGCGACCATCTCCGTCCCTGCTTCATCCTTCAAGATCGGATCGAAAGCAAAACGGAGCATCGGCATCAGCATTCCTGCCGCCATAAAACCGCCGACGCCGGTCAGCGTGTAGTTTAAAAACTGACGTCTCGTTACACGATGTTTGTTGTCGCTCATCGTCTTCCCCCCTCTATGCAAAATCAAGTCCGCACCGGACGATTGTATGTATAACACATATGGAAAACTAGGACATTCTAATGATAGCTCAATTGCTGGACAAGGTCAATATCGCAGGCGGCAAAACGTCGGACTTTGCCGCGTCTACTCTTGCGCCCATCGACCGATGAGAAAGCGGAGCAGCTCGGCGGCCTGCTCTCTGACAAGCTCGTGCTTGTACGATTCACCCATGCTCTCGAGCGGAACAACCGGAACGAACCAAACGCGGTCAGCTTCTTCGCCCTCTTGCCACGCACGGTCGCACGTCACATAAAACAGATGCTTCATTCCTTCCCGCTTAAGCCGGTTGGTCCAATCCGCCAGCCTTTCGGTAAGCAGCGCCCGCGGCTCATCGGCAAAATACACAAACGACGGCATCAAAAACAACCGGCCCTTCAGCTGCCGCTCGACCTCGGCCGCGATGAGCCCGACAAGCTCCCCGCCGGAAGCGAGCCGCTTCGCTCCTTGGCCGAAAGCCACCGGCAAAAGCGGAAGGAGCGCCGTGTCGATGTAGTCGCGCTCTCGTTCATAGAGGGCGACGTCCTCGCCTGTCCACTTCATTCGTACTCTCCTTTTCCTCAAAGTTTCTTCCCTTCATCACCATACCATATTTTTCGGCAAAAGAAAAACCTTGCCGGCGGCAAGGTTTTTACAATTTGTTTAATTCATCGGTCAGGCGGCGGAACGCCTCTTCATCATGGCGGTCAAGCGCCTCATCGATCAGCTTCATGAGCCGCCCGCGCCGGAATTCGTAAATGGAGCGTTCCAAAAACTGCTCGGCGAGGCGCTGGTCGTTTTCGCTCACTTGCGCCTGCTTCGGCGCATACGGGTTTTCCTCAAGCACAGCGACATATTGCGGCGAGTGAAAAGAAGCGCGGAAATTCAGTTGAATGTAAATATCTTCGTCGCGGTTTAAACGGATGTCATGGAACGATTTCTCTGCATCGGTTGTCATCACATTGCCTTTGTAAAAACGGAACGGCACATCGTCGACGCAGTGAGTCGACATAATGATGCCGCGCGGGCAATATTGGGCATTCTCGACAAAATGCACCTTTTGCATGAGCTGGTCATGGCTCATCAAATAGTTTAAAATCCAGACACACTCGCGCCGCTTCAACTGATAGTGGCTTAAAAACCAACGGATAAACTCTTTTTTCTCATTGACGGATACGTGCGTCATTGTGCGCTTCCCCCTCGATCGGTTTCCAAGAAAGAGGTTGGGCCACCGCTTCTCCCCTACTCTTCGAGCTCAAGCAGCATCTCCGCCGCCTCCGTATGGGTTGGGTCGAGACGGACGATCTGTTGAAATATTTCTTTCGCCGCCGCCCGATTTCCTTCCTCGATGAGAAAATATCCGTACTCTTCGAGGAACTCGACATTGTGCTTAAAGAAATTATATGCCTCGCTGTAATGATTTAATGCATCGTCGTACATCTCAAGCCGATGTTTGGCGCGCCCAAGGTCCCATTCAAACTGCGGATCGTACTCGCCATCGGCCATCGCCTGCTCAAGAAGCGCCACGACATCCTCATAGCGCTGTTCGTTTAGCCAAAGCGCCGATAAAACCGTGAGCGCCTCGATGTACCCGCCATCGATCTCAAGCGCTTTTTTCAAATGTTCCTCTGCCTCCTCCGGCTTGTTCAGCTTGAGCGCCAGCTTGCCTGCGTAAAGACGGAGCTCTTTGTTCCATTCGTCGACGCCGATGCCCTCAAGCGCCGTCTCATAGCTTTGCACGAGCCGTCCTTCTTGTTCATACGCTTTCGCCAAATAAAGGTAAAGCGGAGTGTAGTCCGGATCGAGCTCTTTTAAAGCGCTGAGCTTATCGATGGCCGTTTGTGTATAGCCGGCCTGCAACGCGGTGAATCCGTAGGCGAACAGCGTCCGACTGTCCATTTTTTCATTGAGCGCCTCCTCATAATACGGAAGCGCCGCCTCGAATTCCCCGGAACGGCTGAGCGCCTCAGCGATCCGCTCAGTGATCAAGACGCCGGCCATCTCCTTATTCGTCTTCCGCACCTGTTCATAAAGCGGCACGCTTTTTGAGTATTCCCCGTGCGAAAAATACAACTCAGCCAACGCAAACTGCACGATCGGCTCATCTGGAGCTTTCTCGTACGCTTGACGCAGCTTCCGCTCGCTCACTTCCGCCAGCCCTTGCATTTCGTACAAATCGGCGGCAAGAAGGCACGCGCGGACAAACTGCGGATCGTCTTCGTCGATCTCCGACAAAATGGCGAGCGCTTCCTCTTCGGCTTCAAGCTCCGTATACACTTCCGCCAAAAACAGGCGAATGTCGCCGTCATCCGGATAGCGGGCAGCCAGCTCCTCAAGCAGCTCCTTCGCCTCTTCCGGCATTCCCCATCCGTACAAGCAGTCGGCAAGCGCGTATTTTTCTTCATCACTTCCATATTTTTTCACTTTCGGCACGAGCGCCAACGCTTGGTCGACGTTTCCGTTTTCCACTAAGCGAATGATTTGTTCGACGCGTGTCATCGTTTCGTCAGCCCTCTCTTGCGGCAGGCGGCCATCCGCCTTTGCCATTCAAATCGTTATGTACTGTTACAATGGGAACATGAATGATGATAATCGATCATGGCCGTTTCCGCAACCAAACCGCTCGCCGTCTGGAAGGTGCGTCGTTTTTTCATCCAGAAACAGGAAATGTATCCGCTTTCAAAAAATACGGAGCCCTTCCTCTCACTGACAATATATGAACGAACAACGCAAAATATGACCGCCCGCCCGCTTGGGGCGGGAGGCCTTTTACAGCAGCGAACGGAGGTCGGCAAAAAACGCCGGATAGGAAACGGCGACCGCTTCCGAACGCTCGAGGCGGACCGTCCCTTTGGCGATGCAGGCAGCAACGGCGAGCATCATGCCGATGCGGTGGTCGCCATGGCTGTCGACAACAATCCCGTCGGCATAAAGCGGCGTTTTGCCGCGGATCATCATGCCGTCGTCGGTTGCTTCGATGTCAGCGCCGAGTTTTTTCAACTCGGTGACGACCGTATGGATCCGATTCGTCTCTTTCACCTTCAGTTCGCTCGCGTCTTTGATGACGGTCGTTCCTTCCGCCTGCGTCGCGAGCAAGGCAATGATCGGAATTTCGTCGATCAATCTTGGAATCAGATCCCCGCCGATTTCGACCGCCCGAAGCGTCGACGTGCGGACCGTAATATCACCGACCGGCTCGGTTTCCTCGTGGCGGACGTTGTCAATCGCAATATCCGCCCCCATTTGTGTAAGCACATCGATGATGCCGGTCCGCGTTGGATTTAAGCCGACGTTTTTCAGCGTAATTTCGCTGTTTGGCACAATGGCGCCGGCGACAAGGAAAAAGGCGGCTGACGAAATATCGCCGGGAACGTAAATGTGCGTCCCGCGCAAGCGTTGCGGACCGGCCACCGAGACGGTCAAGCCATCCACATTCACTTCACCGCCAAACAACCGAACCATCCGCTCGGTATGATCGCGCGAGCGGTGCGGCTCAGCAACAGACGTCACACCGTCAGCGAATAAGCCGGCGAGCAAAATGGCCGATTTTACTTGCGCGCTCGCCACCGGCGAAGTGTAGCGAAGCGGGCGAAGCGCGCCGCCGCGGATGGAAAGCGGCGTATAATTGCCGCCCTCACGCCCGTCAATACGCGCTCCCATTTCGCGAAGCGGCTTCGTCACCCGCCCCATCGGTCGCTTGGCGATCGATTCATCGCCGACAAGGCAGGCGTGAAACGGCTGGCCGGCCAAAATGCCCAAAAGCAGGCGCGCCGTCGTTCCCGAGTTGCCGACATCAAGCACCGCAGCCGGCTCGCGCAGCCCGCCGGGGCCGGCTCCTTCGACAACGACTGTCGTCCCGTCCTGGCGAATGTCAACGCCGAGTTTCCGGAAACAGTCGATCGTGCTTAAACAGTCCGCCCCAGGCAAAAAATGGTCAATCACCGTCCGTCCAGAAGCAAGCGCCCCGAGCATGACGGCGCGATGGGAAATCGATTTGTCGCCAGGGACTTCGATCATTCCTCGGAGCGACGACACGTTGGTTGGCAACTGCATGCAAAATCCCTCCATTGTTTTTCCTTGCTACCCTTCATAGGTGGCATAGTTCGTATGTTTGGCGAGGCACGCTTTCGCCCGCGCCCGATCGTCTTCGCTTTGGAAGCTGAGGCGGAGCACGCCGTAAATTTCTTCGCGCGTCTCAATGATGCGGATGTTCGTGATGCTGATGTTTTCTTCGGCCAAATAGCCGGTCACTTCGGAGATGACGCCCGGATAATCCGGCACGTCGACATACAAATCGTAAAACGACGGAATCGCTCCTTTCGTTCTCGACGGCAGCCCGTCGCGAAACTGTTTCGCCTCCAAAAAGTAATGGTAAATCGCGATGCTGTTTTCTTCTTCGACAAACGAACGCAGCCGCTCCATTTCGGCGATCCAGCGGTCAAAGAGCGCAAGCAGTTCATGCTTGTTATGGATAAAAATATCGCGCCACATTTCCGGATTGCTCGACGCGATGCGGGTGATGTCGCGGAAGCCGCCGGCCGCCAGCCGGCTGACGAGGGCGTTTTCGCACTCGTATTCGCGCGCCTGATGAACGAGGCTCGCCGCAATCAAATGCGGAAAATGGCTGATTACGCCAGTGATGCGGTCATGCTCTTTGGGCGTTAAGATGACAAACTGCGCTTTCGTTCCCGCAAGCCACTGTTTCAACGCCTCGACTTGCTGCGGCGGCACATCGTCCGTCGGCGTCAAAATGTAAAAGGCGTTTTCAAACAGATGAGCCCTTGCCGCCGCCACACCGCTTTTATGCGACCCGGCCATCGGATGGCCGCCGATGAACGCTACGCCATGATCCAACAGGCGGCGGGCGCCTTGGACGATGCGCTGCTTCGTGCTGCCGACATCGGTCACGATCACGCCGCGCTTCAACCGCTCGAGCGGCATCGATGAAAGCAGCGCCTCCGTCTGCATGACCGGAACGGCCAGAACGATCAAATCCGCCTGTCCGTATCCGTCTTCGGGCGAATGGGCGGCTTCGTCGATCACCTTGAGCGAACGCGCCAAGCCGAGCTGCCGCTCATTGACGTCGTAGCCGATGATCATCGCCTCCGGATGCGCTTTTTTAATCGCCAATGCAATCGATCCGCCGATCAAGCCGAGGCCGACAATGAACACTTTTCCTTCCAATCGTCCCACCTACTTTATGTAAACGTGCGCCCGCTGCTTTTGAAAAGCAACGGGCCGATCTTTTCTATCCATCCCGCCGCTGAACGGTCAGGCGAGCTGTTTTTCCCGAAGCAGTTGCGAAACGAGTTCCAACACCCGGTCGTTTTGCTCTTTCGTGCCAACCGTCACACGCACGCCGGTCGGCAGCCCAAGCGCTTGGCCCGAGCGGACAATGACGCCGCGCTCCAGCAAATAGCGGAACACTTCGTCGCCATCCAACCCGAAATCAATGAACAAAAAGTTTGTCTGCGACGGGTAATACTTCAGGCCGTTCTCCTCGCAAAAGCGATAATACCGCTCAAGCTCGGCGCGATTTCGTTCGACGCAGGCGCGGATGAACGCTTGATCGTCAAGTGCGGCCGCCGCGGCCGCTTGGGCGATGGTCGACGTGTTAAACGGCTCGCGCGCCGGCTCGACGGCGCGGATGAGCGTCTCACTCGCCACGCCGTAGCCGACGCGGAGCGCAGCGAGCCCGTATGCTTTCGAGAACGTGCGCATGACGACAAGCTGCTCGTACTCGTTTAAAAGCGGCACCGTTTGCGGGTAGTCGGGCGCCGTCGCATATTCGTAGTACGCTTCGTCCACGACGACAAGCACATGACGCGGCACGCGATCCAAAAAGGCGCGCAGCTCGGTGTCATTCACATACGTGCCCGTCGGGTTGTTCGGATTGCAAATCCAGACGATGCGCGTGTTTTCATCGATCACAGCAAGCATCGCCTCCAAATCATGACGCCCATCAACAAGCGGCACTTCGCGCACCTCGGCCCGCTCGATGATGGCATTGTGCCGGTATTGCGGGAATGTCGGCGCCGCCATCACTGTATTCGCCCCCGGCTCTAAAAAGGCGCGGCAAAGAATTTGCACCACCTCATCCGAACCGTTGCCAAACAGAAGCTGTGTTTCCTTGACGCCAAGATGCTTCGCCACCTTTTCGCGCAACGTGCGGGCGCAGCCGTCCGGATAGACGGCGAGGCGGTCAAGCTCAGCGGCGATGGCCGCTTTTGCCGATGGCGACGAACCGTACGGATTCTCGTTAGAAGCAAGTTTAATAATCTCAGGCAAGCCATATTGCCGTTTGACTTCTTCGATCGATTTTCCCGGCTGGTACGGAGAAAGACCCCGGAGCGATTCCTTTACTTGCATGATTGTCGCCAACTCCTTCAATTCGGAACTTTTAGCGCGAAGAATAGGCTTCTCGAAGCGGCGCGGCAAGCGAACGGGCGTAGGCAGCAAACTCGGCGACGGCCGCTTCCCTTTCGTCCGGCGCCTGCAACCTCGGAGCCAGCTGCTCGACTTTTTGCACGAGCGCGCTGCCGACGACAACGCCGTCGCACACCTCTTTCAACATCGCGACTTGCTCCGGCGCCGAAATGCCAAAGCCGACGGCGACCGGGACGCGGCTATGCCGCTTCACTTCGCGGAGGAAATCGCCGAGCGTCTCCGGCAGCGTCTCACGCACGCCTGTAACGCCTAGCGAGGAGACGCAATACAAAAACCCTTGCGCCGCCGAAGCGATCCGCTCGATCCGCTGCTTCGACGTCGGCGCAACAAGCGAAATGAGCGGGAGACCAAACCGTTCGCCAAGTTCGCGGAGCGGACCGCTTTCCTCAAACGGCAAATCGGGAATGAGCACGCCGTCGGCGCCATTTTCCCGCGCTAAAGCAAAAAAGGATTCTTCTCCTAATTGTAACACAGGATTGTAATACGTAAAGAGAATAATCGGAATGTTTACCCCTTTTTTTCGCATCTCGCCAATAAGCTGAATGGCTTTCGGCAGCGTCATGCCCCCGTCAAGCGCCCTTGCGGCGGCGCGTTGAATCGTCGGTCCGTCAGCGAGCGGGTCGGAGTACGGCACGCCAAGCTCCAATATGTCAGCGCCGGCCTCCTCAAGCGCCAAGGCGAGATCGATCGTCACATCGGGAGCCGGATCACCGGCAACGATAAACGGGATAAATAGCGGCGGATTAACGGACAGTGGCAATGTCTTCACCTTCCCTCGCACCAAGATGGCGCATCATCGTTTGCACATCTTTATCTCCGCGGCCGGACAGGCAAATGAGCACCGTTTCATCCGGCGGCATCTCGCGGGCGAGCTCGACGGCTTTCGCCACCGCATGGGCCGACTCGATGGCCGGAATGATGCCTTCCGTTTGCGCCAACAATTGAAACGCAGCGACGGCCTCGGCATCGGTCGCGCTTTCGTAGCGGACGCGGCCAATGCTCGCCAAATACGCATGTTCCGGGCCGACGCCGGGGTAATCAAGGCCGGCTGAGATCGAATACGGTTCGAGAATTTGTCCGTACTCGTCTTGCAACAGGTAGGTCATCGCCCCGTGTATGACCCCTTTCGTCCCTTTTGTGATGGTCGCCGCATGGTGCGGAGTGTCGATCCCTTTGCCGGCCGCCTCGACGCCGACGAGGCGGACGTCATCTTGCAAAAACGGGTAAAACATGCCGATGGCGTTGCTGCCGCCGCCGACGCAGGCAACGATGACATCCGGCAGCTTCCCTTCACGGGCGAGAAACTGTTCTTTCGCTTCATCGCCAATCACGCGCTGAAACTCGCGCACCATTTTCGGGTACGGATGCGGACCGACGACCGAGCCGATCATGTAAAAATGGTCGTCGCAGTGGGCGACCCAATAGCGAATTGCTTCGTTCGTCGCATCTTTCAACGTTCGGTTGCCGCTTGACACCGGCACGACTTCGGCGCCCAACAGCTTCATGCGAAACACGTTCAGCTCCTGCCGCTTGATGTCTTCTTCGCCCATAAAAACGATGCAATCCATGCCGAAATGGGCGGCCACCGTCGCCGCGGCGACGCCGTGCTGGCCGGCTCCGGTTTCAGCGATCAGCTTTTTCTTGCCCATCCGTTTTGCCAAAAGCGCCTGGCCGATCGCGTTGTTGATTTTATGGGCGCCCGTATGGTTTAAATCTTCGCGCTTTAAATACATTTTCGCGCCGCCGACTTGCCGTGTCAAATTTGGCGCGAACGTGAGCGGGGTCGGGCGACCGGAGTAATGCTGCAAAATGCGGATGTATTCTTGTTTGAACGATTCATCGGCAAGCGCTTTGTCAAGCTCCGCTTCGATTTCCTCAAGCGGAAGCATGAGCGTCTCAGGGACAAACTTGCCGCCGAAATCGCCAAACCGGCCGTATTCATTCGGAACGCGTTCCATCATCTAACCCCACCTTCTCCTTCATAAAAGTTGAAAGACGAAGAGCCGCATTTCTTCAAAGTGCCTGTGTTTGTTAACCGTCCGAGCGTCAGCGCCGTCTTTTGGCCCTTCGCTTTGTTATTTTTTTATCAGGTGTGTTGATGAACCAATAAAAAGTCTGTTGAGAAGGCTCTAGTCCGAGCTTTTCTGCCGTAGTCGGCAAGCGGCTCGCTCATGCTGCCGCATGCCCTCCTCGAACAATGAACGCTTTGCGGGCAAATGTCATTCGCCCGCCGGCGTTCTTGTTCGAGGGAAGAGGCAGAAAATTGTGTTCAGCCATATCATTCTGTGTTTTTTCGTACATAACGGATCATCGACACCCGTGATGTTTTATTTTTTCTTCGATTTGTTTCATCTTCGTTGGATCTTTGCGTCCGTCCGTTTCAATGCCGCTGCTGATATCGATGCCATCCGGGCGGTAGACAAGCAGCCGCTCGATATTGTCCGGAGTGATGCCGCCGGCGATGAAGCACGGCACGCCTTGGCGGGCCGCCTCTTCCAAATAGTGCGGCACCGCCTCCCAATCAAAAGCGACGCCCGTCCCCCCCCAGGCGCCGGCGGCGCGGCTGTCAACGACGTAGCCATCGGCAATGCCAGCGTACTGCCTCATCGCCGCAAGCGCACCGTCGCCATGGTGGATCGCCTTCCAGACGGAAAGCGGCACCGCCTCTTTCACCGCCGCCAGCTCCGCCGGCGTTTCACGGCCGTGGCATTGGATGACATGAAGCGGCAGCTCGGCGGCGACAGCGGCGATCCGCCTAACAGGGGCGTTGACAAAGACGCCGACAAGTTGCTTTGCGCCAAGCTTATGGGGCTCAAGCCATTGCTGCACTTCACTCGGAGAGACGTTCCGCCTGCTTTCGGCGAAAATAAAGCCGAGGTAATCAGCCCCGCTCGCGATAGCGGCCTGCACGTCTTCAGCCGAACGGTTGCCGCAATATTTAATTCGAATCATCCCCATCTTCCTCCCCAAACAGCCGGTAGACCGCTCGCTCCACATCATCTTGGCGCATGAGCGACTCGCCGACGAGCATGGCCTGCGCTCCGTACGATTTGACCGTCTTCACATCATTGAAGGAACCGATCCCGCTTTCGCTGACGATGACGCACGATGGCGGGATGAGCGGAGCGAGCGTTTTGGTCGCCTCAAGTGTTGTCACAAAGGTATGCAAGTCGCGGTTGTTGATGCCGACGATCTCCGGCGTAAACCGATCGAAAATCCGCT
Source organism: Geobacillus sp. PK12 (assembly GCF_004123125.1). NCBI lineage: Bacteria > Bacillati > Bacillota > Bacilli > Caryophanales > Anoxybacillaceae > Geobacillus > Geobacillus sp. PK12. The sequence goes on along the minus strand of NZ_SDKL01000033.1, from coordinate 55,000 downwards.
CGAGCGTCTCTTTCGCATGCACCTCGACCAAACATTCGAGCCCCAAGCTGTACGCTTCATGATAGAGCTCCTCGAGCGTTTCCGGCGGGAGCGCCTCGCCGATCAATAAAATCGCATCCGCCCCGAGTCGGACGCTTTCCTCGACTTGCCGCCGATCGATGATGAAATCTTTGCGCAGCACGGGAACGTTAACCGCTTCTTTCACCGCTCGCAAATAGCGGCGATGCCCTTGGAAATACCGTTCATCCGTCAGCACGCTGATCGCGTCGGCACCGGCGCGCTCATATGCTTTCGCGATGGCCACCGGGTCAAAATCCGGGCGAATGATGCCTTTTGACGGCGACGCTTTTTTCACCTCAGCGATCAAGCCAAGCATCCGCCGCGGCCGACGGAGCGCCGCCGCAAATGGCCGGCGCTTTCGCTCTGGCAATGGCGCCGGCAGCGTCAACGTTTCCACTTCTTCCCGTTTGGCTGCTAAAATTTGCTCAAGCATCATGAATCACTTCCTTCGCCCGCAGGCGTTGCAGTTGTTCGTATGCGGTTTTGGACAAAATGGCCTCTTTCGCCATCGCCACTCCTTCGGCAATCGTTTCAGCTTTGCCGGCGGCATACAGGGCGGCGCCGGCGTTCAGCGCAACGATATTGATGGCGCTCTCCGGCGCTGTTCCCGCCATCACCGCCTCAAGAAGCGCGGCGCTCTCTTCCGGATCGCGCACTTGCACATCGGCAAGCTCGCCGCGCGGCAAGCCGGCGTCTTCTGGTGCGATGACAAAGCGGCGGATCGCACCGTCTTTCAACTCCACGACATCCGTTTCTGCAGCGATGCTGCATTCATCAAGCCCATCGCGCCCGGTGACAAACAACACATGTTCCGAGCCGAGGCGGCGCATCGCCTCCGCCAATTTCTCAGCGTAGCAGGTCGAATAGACGCCGACGACTTGCCGCTTGCAGCGCGCCGGATTGGCGAGCGGGCCGATCAAGTTGAAAACGGTGCGGAAACCGATTTCCTTCCGCGGCCCGGCGGCGTGTTTCATCGCCGCGTGATAGAGCGGGGCGAACAAAAACGCCAGCCCTTTCGTTTCCAACGCCTGTTTGGCGGCCGACGGCGACGTTTGAATGTCGATGCCGAGCCGCTCGAGCACATCAGCGCTGCCGCTTTTTGACGAAACAGCGCGGTTGCCGTGCTTGGCGACTTTGACGCCAAGCGATGAAATGACGATCGCCGCGGCGGTGGAAACGTTGAATGTCGCCGCCCCATCGCCGCCCGTGCCGCACGTATCGATAACATCATCACTAGCCTCAATGGCAGTCATCCGGTCGCGCATCGCCCGCACAAATCCGACGAGCTCATCGACTGTCTCTCCGCGCAGGCGGAGCATGGACAACAGACTTGCGATTTGACTGTCCGTCGCCTCGCCGGACATGATGATATTCATCGCCGCATACGCTTCGTCTTCCGTCAACGCTTTCCCTTCCGCACATTTTACAAGCAGCTGCTTCAACATACGGCCCTCTCCCCTTTCGCAAATAGTCGTTCCGCTTGTTCAATCGCATTCATCAAGGCGCTCGCCTTATTGCGCGTCTCTTTCCACTCCAGTTCCGGAACGGAGTCGGCGACAATGCCGGCGCCGGCTTGCACATAGGCATAGCCGTCTTTCACGACCGCTGTCCGGATGGCGATGCACGAATCGATGTTGCCATCAAACCCGATATAGGCAATCGCTCCGGCATACAGCCCCCTTGCTGTCGGCTCGAGTTCCTGCAAAATTTGCATCGCCCGCACTTTCGGCGCCCCGCTCACCGTTCCAGCCGGAAAGGCGGCAAGGAGTGCATCGATCGGGTGGACGTTGTCGTCCAGTTCACCGACGACTTTGGAAATTAAGTGCATCACGTGTGAAAATTTGCCGATCTGAAGCAACACCGGCACCTCGACCGTTCCGTACTTGGCGACCCGGCCGATGTCGTTGCGCGCCAAATCGACAAGCATATAATGCTCAGCCCGTTCTTTCGGGTCGTGGTACAGCTCATCAGCCAGCCTCTCGTCTTCCTCCGGCGATCGGCCGCGCCGCCGTGTGCCGGCAATCGGATCGATTTCAACGCGCCGACGGTGCACTTGAATCAGTTTTTCCGGCGAACTGCCGACAATTTCCACACCATCAAGCTGGAAATAAAACATGTACGGCGACGGGTTGATGTATCGGAGCAGCCGATAAATGGCAAAGCCTCCGGCTTGAACCGGCACGCAGAAACGCTGCGACAGAACCGCTTGAAACACATCGCCGGCCGCGATGTACCGTTTCACGGCCTCCACATCGCGCAAAAACTGTTTTTTGTCATAGTTGGACACCGCTTTGGCAAACGAGGCGGTCCGCCCCGATTCGCTTTCCGCCGGCAAGAGCGGCTGCTCGGCTTGAGGGCGGGCCGCTTTCGCCGCGAGATCGGCCATGCGCCGTTCGGCCGCGCGGTACGCTTCGATTTTCTCTTCCTCCGTTTCGTTGCCGCTCAACCGAATATAGTGAATGACGAGCAACTCACGCTTTTTTTGGTCAAACGCAAACAGCGATTCACAAAATACGAAATAGGCCGTCTTCATCGGCACATCGCGGTTTTTGTGGCGCGGCACTTTTTCGATGGCGGAAATGAAATCGTAACCTAAAAACCCAACTGCACCGCCTGTAAACGGCACCGTCTCGGCAAGCGGCTTGACGGCAAGCGTCCGCTCGACCCATTGAAACGCTTCTTTCAGCGTCGGTGCGGTGATTTGTTCGTTCCCGTTTTCGTCCTTCACCGAAAACGTTTCGCCGGTTTCGCTCTCCAGCGTCAAAAACGGCGCCACACCGATGAACGAATAGCGCGCCCACGGTGATTCGTCATCCTTGCTTTCAAGCAAAAACACGGCTTCCTCGCGCAAATTGGCAAACACGCCGAGCGGCTCAATGACATCGGCTACAAATTTGCGCACAATCGGGATGGTTCGAAATTCGTTCGCTTCCGTCAAAAAAGCGGCCAGCCCATCAGCAGACATCACTTCTCCTCCCTTCATGATCAGCGGGCGGAGAATGAGGGTTTATGAGGCGAAAAAAGAGAGGGAAAAGAAACGCCCAAAGACGACCGTCTTTGGGCAGATGTCGGCGAATGAAAAAACGCTCACCTCAGCTAAACTCGCTCATTCTCATCTACCCTACGCTCGCTCTCCACTCTCGCTCCACTTCTAACGCCCCCGATGTCTCAGGGGCAAAGAGGTTATTTTCACTATATTACATTTCTGTTTTTTTTGTCAACGACAAATCCGGGCGCAACACGACCGCCCCTTTTAAATACACGTGGCAGATCTCTTCTTGCTGTTTCTCAGTCGCCACCGTCATCATGACGCGAATGCAGCGCGGCAATGAACCGGGCACCGGAATTTCCCTCGTGCACATGACCGGCACATATGTCCAGCCGTCCAAACGGCGCAGCGCCTGCGCCGGAAACGCGGCGGTGATGTCGTCGGTGACGGAAATGAGCACAAACGACACATCAGAAGCGGCGACATCGTTTGCGCGGATCATTTCACGAAGCAACGTTTCCGTTGCCGCCACGATTTCCTCGGCGTCATTTCGATCCACTGTAATCGCTCCGCGAATGCCGCGAATCATCCTTTCCCCCCCTGTCTGGAAAACTCGTCCAGCCACGTGAGCAGGTTGTCGTCTTCGAGTTCCACCACTTCCACGTCGCCGATCTCACAGAGAAGCACCATCCGCACTGTTCCGGCGTACGCTTTTTTGTCGCCTTTCATCTTCTCAAGCAGGCGGCGCGTCTGAACCGTTGTCGGCAGCGACACCGGGAAGCCGTATCCGGCGAACCAGTCGGCCAATCGATGCTCAGCGAACGACCGGCCGTAAAACCGTTCGCTGACAAAGACGGCAAACAGCATGCCAACCGCAACCGCCTCCCCGTGAGTGAGCGCGCCGTAGCCTAACTCGCTTTCCAGCGCATGGCCGAGCGTATGGCCGAAATTCAAATGGGCGCGCACCCCGGTTTCTTTTTCATCCTCACGCACGACGGACGCCTTAATGTCAATGCCCTTTTCAATGCAATAGGCGAGTTTCTCGCCGCGCAAGTCGGCGAGCGTCTTGATTTCCGCGCGCAGCCAGTCGTAAAAGCGGCGGTCGCGGATCAGCGCATGTTTGATCACCTCGGCAAACCCGGACCGAAGCTCGCGCTCGGGCAGCGTGCGCAAAAAGGAGGTGTCATACACAACTGCTTCCGGCTGATGGAAGGCGCCGATCATATTTTTGCCGAGCGGATGGTTGATGGCGACTTTGCCGCCGACGGCGCTGTCATGGGCCAAGAGTGTCGTCGGCATTTGAATGTAACGGATGCCGCGCATATAGGTGGCGGCGACAAACCCAGCCAAATCGCCGACAACGCCGCCGCCAAGCGCAATGATAACCGAGCGGCGGTCGAGGCCGCACTGCAATGCCGCTGTCTGGCAAGCGTAATAATGATCAAATGACTTGGCCGCCTCCCCGCTTGGAATGACGTAGGCGTACACGTCATACTCAGCGGCGGCAAGCAACGCCCGCACCTCATCCAAATAAAGAGGCGCCACAGTATCGTCGGTAACGATGAAAAGTTTTGTCCCTGGCGGACAGGAGAGCGACCGAAGCAAGCTTGGCAACACGCGGGCCGCCCCATCGCCCAAAAGAAGCGGATAGCGCTTCGTCGCCGTTTCAATCGTCCGTTCGATCATCGTCAAAACTCCTTTGCATAGCGGCGGGCGCGTTCCACATTTTCCTTAATCAAGTCCATCCGATCCTGCCCAAACTGCTCAACGATCGCCGCCGCCACTTCCCAGGCGACAACGGCCTCAGCGACAACGCTCGCCGCCGGCACGGCGCAGCTGTCCGATCGCTCAATGCTTGCCGCAAACGGCTCTTTCGTCTCGATATCCACGCTTTGAAGCGGCTTGTACAGCGTCGGGATCGGCTTCATCACTCCGCGCACGACGATCGGCATCCCGGTCGTCACCCCGCCTTCAAAGCCGCCCGCCCGGTTCGTCCGGCGCGAAAAGCCTTGTTCTGGGCTCCAAATGATTTCATCGTGCACTTCGCTTCCCGGGCGGCGCGCCGCCTCAAAGCCGATCCCGAATTCAACGCCTTTAAACGCGTTGATGCTGACGATCGCGGCCGCGATTTTCGCATCAAGCTTTCGGTCGTAATGGACGTAGCTGCCCACTCCGGCCGGAACACCTTCAACGATCACTTCAACGATGCCGCCGATCGAATCACCGTTTTTCTTCGCCCAATCGATCGCTTCCATCATTTTTTGCCCCGCCTCCGGGTCAAAGCAGCGCACCGGTGATTCTTCCGTCACTGCCTGCAATTCTTCAAGCGAACGATAATCGAGCTTCTTTGCGCGCACGCCGCCGATTTCGATGACATGACCGGCGACGCGGATGCCGACCTCCTCCAAAATGCGTTTTGCCACCGCTCCAGCCGCCACGCGCACCGTCGTTTCACGCGCCGACGAGCGCTCCAGCACGTTGCGCATATCGCGATGTCCGTATTTCAGGGCGCCGTTTAAATCGGCATGCCCTGGGCGCGGACGCGTCACTTTCCGCTTCACTTCCGCTTCGTCATCAATCGGCTCAACCGCCATAATCGTTTGCCAATGTTTAAAATCACGATTCTCGACAACGAGCGCAATCGGCGAGCCGAGCGTTTTCCCGTGCCGAACGCCGCCTGTGATTTTCACTTCATCTTTTTCAATCTGCATGCGGCGGCCGCGTCCGTATCCTTTTTGCCGGCGCGCCAGCTCTTTATTGATGTGCTCGGCGCGCAGCTCAAGCCCGGCCGGCACTCCTTCCAAAATGGCCGTCAATTGCGGCCCATGCGATTCCCCTGCCGTCAAATACCGCATGTTTGTCTCTCCCTTCAGGTCTTTAACGCGTTTAAGTAAAAATATATCATAAATTCGAAAAATGAAAATAGTTTCAGGAAAAAAAGAAGCCGGCGCGGAGCTATTTTTTTCGGTAAAAAAACGTCTCTTCGACTTCAAAACCGTACAGGCCGGGATTGAAAATCTGCTCGGTGCTGCCGACAAACAGCACGCCTCCCGTCCGGAGCGCGTCGTGAAATTTGCGATACAGCATCCGCTTCGCCTCTTCCGTAAAATAAATGAGCACGTTGCGGCAGACGATCAAATCCATGTTGCGCGGAAACGGATCTGCGAGCAAGTTGTGCTTTTGAAACTTGACCGTTTGTTTAATCTTTTCGTCTATTTTATAATATTCGCCTTCTTTCGTAAAAAACTTTTTTCTCATTTCCTCGGGCAGCTCTACAAGCGACCGTTCGCTGTACAAACCGAGGCGCGCGCGGGCGAGCGCATTATCGTCAATGTCGGTCGCCAACACCGACACGCGGTGAAGCGGCAATCGTTTTGCGAGCACCATCGCGAGCGTATACGGCTCCTCGCCGGTTGAGCAGGCAGCGCTCCACACGTTCGGGCGCGGGTTTTCCGCCAATAGCCGCGGCAAAATGGTGTGCTCAAGCACCTCCCAACGCTTGGCGTTCCGGTAAAACTCCGAGACGTTGATCGTCATCCGATCCAAGCATTCATGCCATAGCGCCGGCTCTTTCTCCATCGCTGCAAACAGCTCGGCAAAGCTTTTTAGCCCTTTTTTCATGTACAACGACGCCAAACGCCGCTTCATTTGGGCTTCCTTATATAGCGATAAGTCAATGCCTGTTTTTCGCTTTACTTTGGCAATGAACTGCGCATAATCGTCCATCGTCGCCTGTCCCTCTCCCCTGTCAATGTACAAAAACGGCAAAAACCGGCCGAATGGCGGCCGGTCTTCGCATCAGTACAGCCATGCATTGATCTGTTTCGAATAGCTGACGAGCTCTTCTTCTTTAAAGAACAAGCTGATTTCGCGTTCGGCGCTTTGCGGCGAGTCGGAGCCGTGGATAACGTTTTTGCCGACCGTCAAGCCGAAATCGCCGCGGATCGTGCCAGGAGCAGCCTCCTGCGGATTCGTTTTCCCCATCATTTGCCGGGCGGCGGCGATCACGTTCTCGCCCTCCCACACCATGGCAAACACTGGCCCCGAGGTGATAAAGTCGACAAGCTCGCCGAAAAACGGGCGCTCCTTATGTTCAGCGTAATGTTGCTCGGCGAGTTCGCGCGACACTTGCATCAGCTTCGCGCCGACAAGCTGGAAGCCTTTTTTTTCAAAACGGGCGACAATCTCGCCGATCAAATTGCGCTGAACCCCGTCCGGTTTTACCATGATGAATGTCCGTTCTGCCATTCGCTCTCCACCTCTACTGTCGTATGTACTGGGAAACGGATTCCCACCCATCATAGTATCATTGTTTTCCGCCGTTGGCAACAGCGTCCTTGAAAGCGCTAATAATCCCTTTTCCCAATGTAGAGGGCGAGATCATGAAGCAGCGTGCGCGCTTCGTTGGCCGGCAGCTCGCCAAGCAGGCGAAGCGCCTTTTCCAAATAGCGGTCGCTTAGCGCATACGATCGTTCGATGGCGTCTGTCTGTTTAATGGCCGCTAGCACCGCCGCCATCTCCTCGGCATCCGTGTCCGCGTTGACGGCCGTAATTTTTGCCCGCACCTGTTCATCACAAAGGGCATACAGCACGGGGAGGGTGACGTTTCCTTGCTGCAAGTCGCTTCCGGCCGGCTTGCCGAGCTGCTCTTCCGTGCCGGTGAAATCGAGAATGTCATCGGTAATTTGAAACGACATGCCGACGTAATGGCCGAACCAATACAGCCGGTTGGCCACCGCCTCCGGCACGCCGGCGGCAAGGGCGCCAAGCTGGCAGCTGGCGGCGATCAATAGCGCCGTTTTTCGGCGGATGCGCCGCAAGTACGTGCGAAGCGGCTGATCAAATCGGTATTTATCCTTGATTTGCTCGATTTCCCCGTGGCACACTTCAACGATCGTTTTCGCCAGCACTTGATGAGCGCGGGGGCTGTCAAGCTCCGCCATCCGCTCAAGCGAACGGGCGAAGAGGTAATCGCCTGTATACATGGCAAAGCGGTTGCTCCATCTCGCCTTGATCGTCGGCCGGCCGCGCCGCACGTCGGCGTCATCGATGACATCGTCGTGAACGAGCGATGCCATATGGATGAGTTCGAGCGCTACGGCTACATGTTTAATCCGTTCGAAATCATAATGGCCAAAGCGGGCGGACAGCAAGACAAAAACGGGACGGATGCGCTTTCCGCCCGCTTGCAATAAATGGAGCGCCGCTTCCCCGAGCGGCCCGTATTCGGATCGGACCGTCCGCTCCAGCTCCTCTTCGACCGCCGCCAAATCATCGCTTAAAAACGAATACATCGCCTTTAACTTCATGGTGTTCACCTTGACTCATCGTTTATAGCCTAAATGCATGGCCGCTACGCCGAACGTGTACGGTTTGACCTCGACATCGACGAAACCGGCTTCGCGGAACATCTCGGCCAGCTCGTCCCGCCCTGGAAATTCGCGCGCCGATTCCTGCAGCCACGAGTATTCCTCATAGCTTTTCGCCAACAGCTTGCCAAACAGCGGCATAATAAACCGAAAATAAAAATAGTAAAGCTGGCGGAAACCAAACAACGTCGGCTGCGACGTTTCCAGACAGACGGTCATGCCGCCCGGCTTGGTGACGCGGTGCATTTCCTTAAGCACCGTCATATAATCAGGAACGTTGCGCAAGCCAAAGCCGATCGTCACATAATCGAACGAATTGTCGGGAAACGGCAGCTGCATGGCGTTGCCGTGAATGAGCTTGACATTGCCGAGGCCGCGCGCCTTCACCTTTTGTTCGCCGACTTTCAGCATGTTTTCGCTGAAGTCAAGGCCGTACACTTCCCCCTCCGGCCCGACCGCCTCAGCCAGCGCGATCGCCCAGTCGGCCGTTCCGCAGCAAACGTCGAGCGCCCTTTTCCCTTTTTGCACATTCATCCTCCGCATGACGTCTTCGCGCCATTTCAAATGGCGGCGGAAGCTGATGACAGAATTCATCCGGTCATAATGTGCAGAAATGTTTTCAAATACGCGATGGACTCGCTCTTCTTTCGATTGATGCATCGTTCTACCCTTCTTCCACCGACTTTTTGACGATGGCTTGAAATCCGCCGGCAAGTTCCGCCATGCGAAACCGCAGCAGGTCGTTCATCGGCAAATTCGCCGCCAGCAGCGCTTCCTTGCAATGGTCAATATAACGCTCGCAAAGGCGAAGCAAATGCCGCTTTTGTTCTTTCGTCAGCCCTTTGGCCCATGGAAAGGCGATATGCGCCATTTGCTCAAACAGCATCGATGACCCAGTGCGGACGAACGCTTCCTGCTCAAGCAGCAAGCGCCGCAACAGCAAGTAATGGCCGGAAAATCCCCCCCATTGCGGCGCCCCGATGCGCTCGGCAAGCTTCGCAAGCAACGCCGACTCGATCGTGCCGACCGCGGCGAACAGCGTCTCGATCCGCTCCACCTTTTTTTCATACAGCCGCACTTTTTGCTCATTCATCTCGCGGACCGCTTCGGCGAACAAACGGATGAGCGCAACATCGCCCGAGCGCGCCAGCAAGTCGTAATAAAGCCCGCTGTACAAGTCGCCGGCCAAAACGACAAGCTGCCGCGTCCGCAAATCGCCGCCGCGGTCTGTCACCTGATCATGGGTGTCAAGGGCGATTTGCATGAGCATCATGGCGATGATGCACCGGTCCGGCTCATTTGGCGCCGCCGGAGCATCCATCATCATCGACAGCGAAAGCAGCAGCCGGTCTTCATCAACAGCCGGCGCCGGCACATGCGCGCGCAAATACGAATGGTCAAGCAGCCGTTCGATTTGTTCCTTCAATGACGCCAATTTCACCATGATGTCATTCACTCTTCTCACCCTTGTCCCCCAAAAAATATCCGCACCGCCATGACGGACTCCATTATAACATAATTTTGTCGAAAACGCTCTAGTTTGCTAGAAATTTGCCGGTTTACTTTTTCCCTTCCGATTCAACCACACCGTGGCGCGTTTGAATATACGCTTTTCCTCTCACTTTGATCGCCGACGTATGTTCCGTGAACTGAGCAATCAACACTTCGCCTTTGTCAAGCTTTTCCGAATGGTGAAATCTTGTGTCCGCGCCGCGCGTCAGCCCGATGACGTTCACCCCGTCTTCGAGCGCTTTAATGACGACAAAATCACTGTTTGTGTACATCCTCTTCCCTCCTTACGCTTTGATTAACGAAAGCACTTCAGCGCGGGCGTTGGCATCTGTTTCAAACACGCCGCGCACCGCTGTTGTCACTGTTTTGGCTCCCGGTTTTTTCACCCCGCGCATCGTCATGCACATATGCTCCGCCTCAACAACGACCATCACCCCATGCGGCTCAAGCGCCTCGACGATCGAATCAGCGATCGTTGCCGTGATGCGCTCTTGCAGCTGCGGGCGGCGCGCCACCGCCTCAACGGCTCGAGCGAGCTTGCTCAGCCCGGTCACTTTCCCTTCCCGCGGAATATAGGCGACGTGGGCAGCGCCAAAAAACGGCACTAAATGGTGTTCGCACATCGAATAAAACGGAATATCTTTGACGAGCACAAGCTCCTCATGTTCCTCGCTGAATACGGTTTGAAAGTGTTGCTTCGGGTCTTCCTGCAGCCCAGCGAACACCTCGGCATACATTTTCGCCACCCTCTTCGGCGTATCGACGAGCCCTTCGCGGTTTGGATCTTCCCCGATCGCCTCAAGAATGAGGCGGACCGCATATTCAATTTGCGCAAAATTGATCTCTGGCATACAAACAACATCCTCCTGCATCATAAAAGCTGCATGTAATCCGATTCTAGCATAGGGAGCCAAAAAAAACAAAAAAGAAGGGCCGGTGGATCACCTGCCCTTCCCTCCTGCGCTCCTGCTATGTAGGCTTACTTGACGGCATCTTTCAATGCTTTGCCCGGTTTGAATGCAGGAACTTTGCTTGCCGGAATTTCCATTTCTTCGCCCGTTTGCGGGTTGCGTCCTTTCCGGGCGGCGCGCTCGCGCACTTCAAAGTTTCCAAAACCGATTAATTGCACTTTATCGCCTTTTCGCAGCGCTTCTGTAATCGAATCAAACACCGCATCAACGGCTTTTGTCGCATCTTTTTTGGAAAGACCGCTTGTTTCAGCGACTGCGTTGATCAATTCCGTTTTGTTCATGCCATTCACCTCCTCCCAAGGGGCTGGTCTTGTTTACTACCATTTGTGCACACTTTTCTGCTTTTCTATACATAGACATCCAATTCCAGCGGCAAGAAGGCCCGCGCGCCGCGCCGGCGCAGCCAATCATTCTATGTTTGCCCCGCGACAGTCCGCCTAAGATGCGTCTATGCCGCCGGCTGAAGCCCCTTCCCAACAGTTTGGGCTCCTCCTGTTTTCGCCGGGCGCAAACGAAGCCAAGGGCGAGGAAAACCGCCTTCTTCCCGCCAACAGGCGGTGACATGCCTAATCTTAACCAATTGACCGCGGAAATTCAACATCTTTTTTCGCAAAAACGGCCAATTTTAGGCATATTTCACCAAAACAACGATTTCAGATAAAAGATTACCATAACGCCATGCCCATAATCAAGTGCCAATCCTGATTTCTCAAGGGTTTTGGCGATTTTTTCCCTTTGCCACTTAGCAACTGAAAAAATGGCATCAAAAAAGCTCCCTTGTCGGGAGCTTGGCGCGCGGCCTCCGCTTTTCTTTCTGTCTAGCTGCGGCGCCTAGCTCTCTTCTGCCAAATAACCTTCCCCCTCGGGGTGCAAGCACCCCCTGCGGGTGAAGAACATTTGGCTTCGAGAGCTAATCTCGGCGCCTCCGCTTTTCTTATTGTCTAGCTGCGGCCGCTAGCTCCCTTCCGCAAAATAACCTCCGCCCTCGAAGTGCAAGCACTTCTGCGGGCGGAGAACATTTTGCCTCGGGAGCTTGGCGCGCGGCCTCCGCTTTTCTATAAAATAATCGCGATGAGGCCGCCAGAGCCTTCGTTGATGATGCGCTCAAGCGTTTCTTTCAGCTTGTAGCGGGCGTTTTCCGGCATGAGCGCGAGTTTCGCCTGAATGCCTTCACGGACGATGGAGCTGAGCGAGCGGCCGAAAATGTCAGAGTTCCAAATCGACAGCGGATCGTCTTCGAAGTCTTGCATTAAATAGCGGACGAGCTCTTCGCTTTGCTTTTCCGTGCCAATGATCGGGGCAAACTCCGATTCGACGTCAACTTTGATCATATGAATCGACGGCGCAACGGCTTTCAAACGGACGCCAAAGCGCGACCCTTGGCGGATGATTTCCGGTTCGTCAAGACTCATGTCAGACAAAGCGGGCGCAGCGATGCCGTAGCCGGTTTGTTTGACCATTTTCAGCGCGTCGGCGATTTGGTCATATTCCGCTTTCGCATGGGCGAAGTCTTGCATGAGCTGAAGCAGATGGTCTTTGCCGCGAATCTCGACGCCGACGATTTCTTTTAAAATTTGATCGTACAGCTCATCCGGTGCATACAAGTCAATTTCGGCGATCCCTTGCCCCATTTCGATGCCGGCAAGCGCCGCTTTTTCGATGAAATCGTACTCGGCAAACTGCTGCACAACCCGGTCGACGTCGCGCAGCCGTTTGATGTCTTTGACGGTGTCGCGCACCGCTTCTTGGTAGCTTTCGCGCAGCCAATGATCTTCGCGCAGCACCATCACCCAGCTCGGCAAGTTGACGTTCACTTCAAGCACCGGGAATTCATATAATGCTTCGCGAAGCACGTTATACACGTCGGCTTCGCGCATGCTTTCCACGCTCATGGCGAGCACCGGAATGTCGTACTTTTCGGCGAGCTCGCGGCGAAGCGCCTCGGTTTCCGGATGGTGTGGCCGAACGGTGTTGACGATCATAATGAACGGCTTGCCGACTTCTTTGAGCTCGCTAATGACCCGTTCTTCCGCTTCGACATAGTCTTGGCGCGGAATTTCCCCGATCGTGCCGTCCGTCGTAATGACAACTCCAATCGTCGAATGTTCTTGGATGACTTTTCTTGTCCCGATTTCCGCCGCCTCTTGGAACGGGATCGGCTCTTCATACCAAGGCGTGTGGATCATCCGCGGCCCGTTTTCGTCTTCATATCCTTTTGCGCCGGGCACGGCGTAGCCGACGCAGTCGACAAGACGGATGTTGACTTCAAGACCCTCATCAACTTTCACCGTCACCGCCTGGTTTGGCACGAACTTCGGTTCTGTCGTCATGATCGTCTTGCCGGCGGCGCTTTGCGGCAGTTCATCTTGGGCGCGCGCTTTATCGGCTTCGTTTTTAATGTTCGGAATCACGACCAACTCCATAAACCGTTTAATAAACGTCGATTTTCCGGTGCGGACGGCGCCGACAACCCCTAAATAAATGTCGCCGCCGGTCCGCTCGGCGATATCTTTAAAAATATCGACCTTTTCCAAATGACTCCCCTCCAGTCCTTCGGTCGTTATAAGAAACAGTGGAATGAGCTAGCATAGTCGGACACTATATGCATATGATGTTGTCCGATTCGGTTATGACTAAAATAGAAAAAATCCCTTCTCTAGAATGTATTTTCCTAGAGAAGGGAAGATGACTCATTTTGTGAAAAAAATCGGTTCATTCGTCTTGGCGTCGATCGTATAGGGCAACGAATACGCCGGCACAAACAGCGAATGGTCGGTCAAAATCGGGCGAATATCGTCACCCGGCTTGTAGTGGTGCGGATATTTTTTCAACGCCGCATACAAATCAGAACGGTAGTCAATGTAAATTTCTCCATTCCCGTCGATGACAAACGGCAAGTTGTTGCCGGAAAACGGGCTGACGACATAAGGCGGCTCTTTATAGCCGAGCTTTTTGTAATCGAGCGTAAATACGCCCGGCGCAACGACGTCTTGAAACGGCGGATATTTATGCTTGTCCGTGTACATGCTAAGCCGCAGCTTCAGATCGCGGATGCGTTCGGCTAAGCGCAGATCAAGCAGCTTGACCGTCGGGTTCGTTTCCGCATCGATGATCATATACTGGAAGACGCCCCCGCTTTCATAGGCGTTTCCCGGCGGCTCCTGCATATAGCGGGGAACGAGCTTTTGAAAATCGACTGGATACTTCAAATACATCGGCGTGTTCATGTCGCGTGTTTTAATCGGCAGAAGCCCGCCGGTCGCCTTCCGGTACTCATCCACCGCCGATTGGACGGCCGCCACTTGGTCTTTGTAAGGAATTTGGTTTTGTTTCAGCCGCTCTTGTGGATACAAGCAGCCGGAAAGCAGCGCCAAACATATACATGACAACAACAAGCGAGCGATTCGTTTCATCTTTCCCACCTTTTTGCCTATTGCGGTGTCGGTCCGCTGAATACGACGAAAATGATGATGATGCCGGCGAAAATCAAAAGAATGTAGGCGACGAGCGCCAACAGAAAGCGAAGCCATTTCATCTTGACTTTGTAGCGGCTTAAGTAAATGAAGCCGACGGAAATAAACATAAACACCATCGAGGCGATGGCGATCCACATTTTCGCTAACGCCGGTGACATGGACGCTCCTCCTTTTTTTCGACAACTATCATTATAGCATTGGCAAAAAAAAGCTGAAGTAAAGCGGGGCTTTCTTTACTTCAGCATCCCCTCATACCCTTCCGGAAGCTCAAGCCGATGATGGTTCGCCATATTGTATGCAGAACGAAGACGACTTGTACCGCCATTGGCCTATTTTCATCATTCTTGTTCGGCAAAAATGTTGTTTAAGTCATCCATTTCTTCTTTTTTTCCGCGCGCCATGAGCGAATCGACCGCCTCTTTCGGGTCTTTTCCCGCAAACAATACGTCATAGAGAGCTTCGGTGATCGGCATCTTCACACCAAGCTCTTTCGCCAGCTCATAGGCGGCTTTTGTCGTTCGCACCCCTTCGACGACCATCCCCATGCTCTCAAGCACCTCGTCCAGCTTTTTTCCTTGGCCAAGCATGTAGCCGGCTCGCCAGTTGCGGGAATGAGCGCTCGTGCACGTGACAATCAAATCGCCGACTCCCGTCAAACCAGCGAATGTCAACGGATTGGCGCCGAGGGCGCAGCCGAGGCGGGCAATCTCGGCGAGCCCGCGCGTAATGAGGGCCGCTTTGGCGTTATCCCCGTAGCCAAGCCCGTCGCTGATGCCGGCGGCCAAGGCGATGATATTTTTCAGCGCCCCGCCGACTTCGACGCCGATTAAATCCGGGTTCGTATACACGCGAAAATAGTGATGGTTCATAAAGATGTCTTGAATGCGGCGCGCCGCTTCCATATTGGGCGACGATACCGCCACGGTCGTCGGGTGGCGGAGCACAACTTCCTCGGCATGGCTCGGCCCGGAGAGAACGACAACATCTGCAAGCCATTCCCCCATTTCCTCGGCGACCATTTCCGACACCCGCTTATGCGTCCCTGGTTCGATTCCTTTGCTGACGGCAACAATGGTGATCGGCTTGGCCAAGCAGGCGCGCACGTCCGCAAGCACCGTACGGATCGCTTTCGTCGGCACGGCGAGCACAACGATCGCAACGTCGTCAAGCGCAGCGCAAAGGTCGTCATAGCCGATAATGGCGTCCGGCAGGCGAACGCCTGGCAAATATTTTTCATTTGTCCGCTTTTCGTTGATTTCGTTGATCTGCTCGGTCCGATGACCCCAGAGCCGGACGTGGTGCCCATTGTCAGCCAGCACGAGCGCCAACGCCGTCCCCCAGCTTCCAGCCCCCAATACGGCGATGTTCTCCATCGTTTTCCACTTCCTTTATCCGATTGTCGCAACCTTGAAAAATAGCAATCGCGCCGCCTCTTCGCTCCTGTTCGTCCGACTTTCGCGGCGGCGACACATGGCTTACGCTCCTGTGACACCACCCACGCAGAACCAAGCTTTCCTTGGTTCGAGCCTCTTCGCCGGCCCCGCAGCGCGTGTCGCTGATGGGCGCGCGGCCTCCGCTTTTCTTATTTCCGCGGGCGGGCGATGATTTTAATCGGCGTGCCTTCAAAACCGAATGCATCGCGGATGCGGTTTTCCAAAAACCGTTCATATGAAAAATGCATCAGTTCCGGGTCGTTGACAAACGCGACAAACGTGGGCGGTTTGACGGCGACTTGCGTCATGTAATAAACTTTCAGACGCCGCCCGTTATGCGTCGGCGTCGGATTCATCGCCACCGCATCCATGATGACTTCATTGAGCACATTTGTCTGGACGCGCATCGCATGATTGTCGCTCACAAGCCGGACGAGCGGCAAGAGCTTATGCAGCCGCTGCTTCGTTTTCGCCGATACGAACAAAATCGGCGCATAGTCCAAAAACGGAAAATGGTCGCGAATCTTCCGCTCAAATTCGACCATCGTTTTGTCGTCCTTTTCAATCGCATCCCATTTATTGACGACCAAAATGACACCGCGACCCGCTTCATGCGCGTATCCGGCGATTTTTTTGTCCTGCTCGATGATGCCTTCCTCAGCGTTTAACACAACAAGCACGACGTCCGAGCGCTCAATGGCCCTTAACGCGCGCAAGACGCTATATTTTTCCGTGCTTTCGTAAATTTTTCCTCGTTTGCGCATCCCTGCCGTATCAATGATAACATATTCCTGCCCTTCGCGCACAAATGAGGTGTCGACGGCGTCCCTCGTCGTACCGGCGATGTCGCTGACGATGACCCGCTCCTCACCTAAAATGGCGTTGACAAGCGACGATTTGCCGACATTCGGCCGGCCAATGAGGCAAAACTTAATGACGTCTTCTTCATACTCTTGTCCACCGCCCTTTGGAAAATGACGGACAACAGCATCAAGCAAATCGCCAAGCCCTGTCCCATGAGCTCCGGAAATCGGATACGGCTCCCCAAAGCCCAGAGCGTAAAAGTCGTAAATCAAATCACGCATTTCCGGATTGTCGATTTTGTTCACCGCGAGCACAACCGGCTTATTCGACCGGCGGAGCAGCTTGGCCACCTCTTCATCAGCCGCAGTCACACCGTCCCGGCCGTTCGTCATAAAGATGATGACATCCGCCTCATCGATGGCGATTTCCGCCTGCTGGCGAATTTGCACAAGCAGCGGCTCGTCGCCAATGTCAATGCCGCCGGTATCGATCAAATAAAACGAATGGTTCAGCCATTCGGCTCGGCTGTAAATGCGGTCGCGCGTCACTCCAGGCACGTCTTCGACGATGGAAATGCGTTCCCCGACAATGCGGTTGAAAATCGTCGATTTTCCTACATTTGGACGGCCGACAATGGCCACGACTGGATTTGCCATGCTACCACCCTTTATCTTCGTTTTCTCCTTACCTTTGTCGCTGAAAAAAAACGCCCTTTTCGGAAGGGCATCGGTCCATCAACGCCAAGGGCACTTGACTGCGAGGCTAGGAAGGAAATGACTTTTTGCCAATCAAGTGCATCTTTTAGCGATGAACCAGGGTAGGCTACAACTGCTTTATTTTATCAAAAAGCGAAACGCTCAACAACTAATGTTTGACGATAATAAGAAGCCCCTCGCTCAATTCATGGGCGATGCCATCCAAAATCGCCTCTAAATTCGCGGCGATCTGTTCCATTTCCTCTTTCGTTTGGCAAATAAAGATCGGCGCACCGCCGGCGACGCGCCCGCCGTTCATCGTAATGACGGCCAAAATTATTTTTTCATGCGTCATCGCCGCTCCACCCCTTCCGCTTCCAACGCCGTTTCTTCGGCATGCGGATGGCGCTCTCAAGCACCGGCACGTTTTCGATGACAGCCTTCGCCTTCTCGACATCCTCGACTTGCGGCAAAATAAAAATGCCGACGCGTCCGTCATTCAAATCGCGCTTGGCGAGCGGCACGAGCGCCGGCGTTCCCGAGTCGCGGTAAATGCCGAGGGCGGTCGATACATCATGCAAAATCGCCTGCCGCTGCCCAAGATTGGCGATCGTCGTGCGGGCGTTGAAATTTTTCGGCGTTAAAATAAACCCCATTCCATAGCGCAAAATTTCTTCGCGCCGCGCCGGCAAGCCGATGTTCATGATATAGATGTTGTCAACATACAGCCCTGCCCCTTCAAAATGCGGCTTGACATATTGGACCTCGGCAATGTCTTTCAGCCGGCTTCCGCTCATAAACCGCCGCGCCGTCATAAGGCCGATGATACTGGCGGCAAGCGCGGCCCAAATGTCCCATACTAAATAAAAGAGCGTCGATAAAAAGGAGACGAAAATGACTAAATAGTTCCGCCCTTCAAACACAATCGCGATGCCTTCGATGTATGTTTTTCCTCTCGGCACCAGCTCATACTGATCCAACTCGTTCAACGTATTGCGCTCCATATTGCGTACGTCGCGAAATTGTGAGGCGGCCAAGGCCAAAAACGTGATCGCTGCGAACTCTTTTTCCATAATCGCCGGCACGGCGACCGTTCCCAGGCCGGCGGCAATGGCCCCTAAGGCGATATGGATCGTCCGACCGTGCAAATACGTCGGATATTGCCGGTAATCGGTGCGCAACAAATAAAGCCGCGTCAACACCCCAGCGGCAACACCGTATAAAATCGGAAACGTGTATTCGTTCACGGCTGCCTCGTCCTCCTTACAGGCCGTTTTTCCTCAAGCTGCAGCGAGAAGAAGCGGATCGATTCCCAAACGAGCAAAGATGATGCGCTAATGGCGAGCGCATCCAAAAAGGAAAACGACCCAAGCACATAACCCGGCGCCATGCGCAAGATAGACATGGCGTACACCACTTCCCCTTGACAGCCGCCGAGCGCCAGACAAAGAAGGCGGGCGGATATGCGGCGGTGGAACAGACTGCTGATCAAGGCCATCCACCAGCCAAGCATCCATTGGCCATCAAGCCAAATCCAGACCGGATCAAACAAGGCAAGCAGACGAAAAGCGGCATAGGCAAACGCCAAGCCGGACGCTGACAGCGCCATCCGCAGCCATCCGCATGGCCGCTGTGTGACCGCCGCGTAACAAGAGAAGAAAAAAAGCACAAAAAAGGACGCCGCCATATGAATGGGACTGATCTTCACCGTCATCGAGGCCGAACTGATCATGAAAAGCGAAAATGCAGCCAGCTTCGTCCGCTCGACGGTCTTTTTCATCAAAAATGTCGCTGCAATCCATAACGCCCAAAAAAAGAAATAAAAATAAGCTCCTTCCATCTTTTCCACTCCTTATTATGTTCATTATGTCATCTTTTATGAACGTTCATTCCTGTATAGAAAAAACAGCATTCGTTCATAGTAAAAATGATCGCTGTACCGAAGCAGAAAGGAGCCATGGCGAAATGGGAAAAGATCGACAGGAAAAAAAGCTGAAGCAATCGCGGCGCGTCGAGTCAGATCGGGATCAGTCCCTCTCCTATAAAGGAGCGGCTCGGCTCGACACGCCGGAGGAAGCGCGGGAACGGAACCGCCATTAAGAAAAAGCGGTCCTTCTCTTCCCTTGCGGCCGCCCTTGTCCCGATGCGAGCAACAGCCGCACAATTCCGTTGCAATGAATCAAGCAAAAAAGCTCCCTCCGTCCAGATGGCTCAAGCCATCGGACAGAAGGGAGCTTTCGCTTTGTTTTGCCAGCTAGTTGATCTTGCGGCTCTGCATTACTTTAATTTTTTCAGCTGCTCGCCAATCACTTCGCCGAGCTGAAAGCCGCGCGTTTCCGACGTTCTTGTGTATTGGCTGTAATCCTCGGCCGGCGCGGCCGCCTCTTCCTCAAGCAGCGCGCGGATGCTGAGGGAAAGGCGGTGATCCGCTTCGTTGACGTCGAGCACTTTCGCCTTCACCACGTCGCCTTCTTTCAGCACTTCATGCGGCGAGCCGATGCGGCGGTTGGCGATTTGCGAAACATGCACCAATCCTTCGACGCCTGGGAAGACTTCCACAAACGCGCCGAACGAAGCGAGCCGTTTCACCGTCCCGGTGACGACATCACCCGGTTTCACTTTTTCGCTGAGGCCTTCCCATGGGCCCGGCAGCGCTTCTTTGATCGACAGCGACAGGCGCCCGTTCTCCGGATCGACGGCCAACACTTTCACTTTCACCACATCGCCTTCTTTCACCACTTCCGACGGATGAGCGACGCGCGTATGGGAAAGCTGGGAAATATGTACGAGCCCATCAAACCCGCCGACATCGACAAAGACGCCGAAATCGGCAATGCGGCGGACGACGCCATCCAACACTTGCCCCGGCTCAAGGCGGGAGAGCAGTTCTTTTTGCTGCCGCGCTTGTTCTTCCTCAACGACCGCCCGATGCGACAAAATGACGCGGTTTTTCTCGCGGTCAAGCTCGACGACTTTCACGGCGAGCGTTTTTCCTTTATAATCGGAAAAATCTTCGACGTAATGCGGCTCGACAAGCGACGCCGGGATGAAGCCGCGCACTCCGACATCGGCGACAAGACCGCCTTTGACGATGTCTTTAATGACTGTTTCAAATGTTTCGCCGCTTGCAAATTTGCGCTCAAGATCTTCCCACGCCCGCTCGGCGTCCACCGCTCTTTTCGATAAAATGAGCAACCCTTCTTCCCCGTCTTTTCCTTCTTCCACTTTTTTGACTTTGGCCGTCACTTCATCGCCGACAGCGACGGCATCGCTCGGTTTTTCAATATGCAAGTTCGACAGCTCGCTGATCGGAATGATGCCGCTTTGCTTGCTGTTTTCCACCTCGACCAGCACTTGCTTGTCCTCAAGCTTCACCACTTTGCCGCGGACGATATCGCCCACTTCATACACATTGACTTGCACATTCATCTCTTCTGTCATCGCAAAAACCCTCCTTCATCGACTGACAACTGTCAAAAGCGCGCCTCGCGCCGAGGCCGCGGCCGGCTGTCGGCAAAATAAGGACGCTTTTCTAGTTAGTATACCATATTTTCTCAATCAACATGTACTATAATGCTCATTGAGGCGGCGGAAGGGATGCCTCAAACAGCCTGTTCCTTTCATGCCCGCTGATGCTCTTCCAGCAGCCGGCGGATATGATCCATAATGTAATCGGCCGCTTCTTCTGGGCTCGCTTTCCGCGCGCGCAGCGGCGCCATATCGACCGGCGCTCCGTACACAACCTTAAGCGGCACAAACGGACGGTACGGGCCGACAATGGCGCACGGGACAACGGCGGCATCGGTGCGTAAAGCGAAAAAGCCAACGCCGGGCAGCGCCTTTTTCAGCCGGCCGTCTTTGCTGCGCGTCCCTTCCGGAAAAATGCCGAGCACTTCGCCTTGCTTCAGCACCTCAAGCCCCGTGCGCAGCGCCTGGCGGTCGTTCATGCCGCGCTTGACAGGAAAGGCATGCAAGCTTTTGACGAGCGTTTTCACGACCGGAGCACGAAACAGCTCTTCTTTCGCCATAAACCGAATCGGCCGCGGCGCCGTAATGCCGATGACCGGCGGATCTAGGTTGCTGATATGGTTGGCGCAAAGAAGCACGCCGCCTTCCTTTGGAAATTGTTCAATCCCGATCGTTTGAATGCGGTAAAAAGGGGTGAGCACTCCCTTGACGATCCCCTTGGCGAATGAATAAAAGTCCACCGTCATCCAATCCTTTCGTTGACAATCTCCATAATCCGCTCCACCACTTCCTCAACCGACAGCGATGTCGTATCGATTTCCACCGCATCCGGCGCCTTGCGAAGCGGCGCTGTCTCCCGTTCCGAATCGAGCCGGTCGCGGCGGGCGATCTCTTCTTTCAGCTTTTCAAGATCGGATGGAAAGCCGCGCGCAAGATTTTCCTCATGCCGGCGCCGCGCCCGCTCCTCGACCGACGCTTTCAGGAAAATTTTCACTTCGGCGTTCGGCAGCACATGCGTTCCGATATCGCGCCCGTCCATGACGACGCCGCCCCCTTCCGCCAAGGCGCGTTGGCGGGCGACCATCTCCTCGCGCACAAGCGGATGCTTCGCGACAAGCGACACCGCATTCGTCACCGCCTCACCGCGGATGATGTCGGTCACATCGTCGCCATTGACTAGGACGATCTGTCCATGCGGCGACGGTTTCAACTCAATCGATGTATCGCGAAGCAGCGACAGGAGCGCCTGCTCATCATGGATGTCGACGCCGCATGCAAGCGCCCGGTACGTCAGCGCGCGATACATGGCGCCGGTATCGATGTATACGTAGGAAAGCCGCCTAGCGATCCGTTTGGCGACCGTGCTTTTTCCCGCCGCGGCGGGTCCGTCGATCGCGATGCTGATTCGTCGTTTCATCATTTCCTCCTGCTTTACCGAAAATCGCTTGATGAGTGCACAAAGAAAAATGCAGGAAAACCCTGCATGTTTCCATGTTCATTGTACCATATCCGCCGTCAACGGTCGACGGCCGTTTCAACTGTTTTCGTTTTTTCCGGCTTGGCTACCCCTTCGTATTCGTACACCTTGCCGATATACAAGGGCGCTTTCGTGTACAACACAAGCCATTGGGCGACTAGCAAACAAATCGCCTGGATGACGACAAGCTTCCACAACAGCTGTTCGATCCGTTTCATGGCGCAAGCCTCCTGCTTCCCATTTTTTCTAGCAGTATTCCACGCGCCCAGCTCATTTATTCTGTTCGTTCTCCCATTTTCTCTCCTCAAGCTGCCGTTCAAAGCTGTAGCGAATGAGCCGGACGCGGTCTTGGGGGGCGAGGTCTGTGAACTCCACCGACATTTTCGCCATGCCGCGCTCGTCATCAGCCATGCGCACAATCGACGCCTTCGTTTGCACGTAATGGTATTCGCCGGAGCGCATCGCCAACACGAGCCAAAGCTCGACCGCCATGCCGGGGCGAAGAAGCGGAGCGTGCGCCGGCGGCACAAGGAGGGCGGCGCCGCCGGCGCTGATATCCACCGTCATCGTCACAAACGGAGCGAACTCGCTGTCAGACGGATGGACGGCCGCATCGACATTCGCTTTCACCCGCACATAACGGCGGCGCTGGATGCGCACGACGTATTCCTCGCCCGGGTAAGCCAAGACGACCATCGGCAACGGATCGCGGATTTTTCCCTTCACTTCGGTATCAAACATGTATAAACCGCCGTCTTGCCCGACAAAAGTCGCTTTAAACTGCATCCCGTTCAACAAATAAACGGTTTTTCCACTCTGTTCATCGATCGGATAGCTGATATGAACCGCCCCGTCAGCAACGGCGAGCGCTTTGCTTCGGTATTGCCGCGCTGAGCCGTCCGACGGCTCAAGCCGGATCGAATCTCCGATTTTGATCATCATGGTTCCTTTTCCCCTTTTCAGTCAGCTGCCGAACCGGCGATCGTTTCGCTGACCCGCATGATGTCCCATGACGATTATACCATACCGTCCGGCTGCCTTTGACCAAAAAAAGAGGAAAAGCCGACAGCCCCAGCTTTTCCTCCCTTTGTTTTCATCTGTAATTCGGCTCCACGCTTTCAAGCTTCTCGACTTTTTCTTCAAGGCCGGTTGCGGCGTTAATGAACAGTTGATACGTTTCATCGCCAAGCGTTCCTAAAAACTCATAGCAAAGCACCGGTTTTTGCAAATCGTTCATAATGACCGCCTGGCGCTCTTCCATCACTTTCAAATGTGGGTTTACCTTTTTCTTCACCGCCTCGACGGTGAGCGTCGGTTTGGGCAACGGACGCGGAATGGACGATGACAAATAGTCGCGCGCCGTAAAGCCGACGACATGGCCGTTGTCAAGCGCCACTTTCATTTGGATCGCTTCCGGGTAAATGCGGACGCCGTTTTCGCTTTTGACAAATGTCAGCACGGCGACATTATCGTATTGCGTGCTGTCGTACAATTCAAAGCCGGTGAATTGATGCCGTCGCAAAAACGCCATCCCACGGTTGGCCGCCTCATGCAAGCTGATCTTCGGCTTGCCGATTGGCCGGCTGTTTAACGCCCAAATCGGATATCCGCCGTTTTTCGTCACATCCATATAAATGTCGCCCTTTGTTTTCGGATCGTGAATCGTTAAACTGTAAAAACGCTCATCCGCCCCATTGCCGCTGTCCGTCACCTTGATTTTCTCTGTTCCTTTTAAGCCGAGAAACTCGCGGGCGATCCGTTTCGCCTCGTCTTTGGAAATCGGGCGCCCTTTCGCGCGGACAAAGCCTTTTTCCTCATTGGCGAGGCCGATGAACGACGGGCCGAACTCGGACGAACTTGAGAATGTATCAACATTTTTCTCCACTGCTTTCAAGCCGTCAATAATGATGTTGTCGCCTTTTTCGTCGTTCGTCGCCAGCGCCAGTTCGACGTCCATCCAGCGCAAATTGTTTTCCAGCACTAAATGCTGCACGTTGCGCAACTCTTGGCGGATCGCGCCAGCGCTTTTGTACAGCGCCTCGAGCGTCTTATACTCTTCTTTCGTCAATGGTTCTTTTTCCAAATCGCGCACGGCCGTCCGGTAGCTGAACTCGCCGATTTTCGATAAAAACTCTTGCGTCTTGTTAAACGGCAAAAGAGACAGCGGCAGTTGGCCGACATCAGAATGGGCTTCAGACGCGATTTTCCACACTTCGGCGAGCGCCGGCGACAATGAAGCGTGCGAATTCATTGCCAGCGTCGCTCCAAGCTTGTCATGCAGCAAATCGATCTGATAGGCTAAATCGTGAAACGCGCGCTGGTAATTGTTTTCCGCATGAATTAAGATCGCGTTTTTTTCCTGATGCTCGCGGTAGCCCCAGTAGCCAGTGCCGACGACAGCGACGACAAGCGCTGCAATCAGTAAGTTTCGCACCATCTCGTCTCCCTCCTTTTATTTGCAAAAAATATGGTTTCCAATCCGCTTGATTTGCGGGCGGCTCCAAATCCAAGCGCTCGTCGCCGTGGCTGGGTTAAAGTAGTAAATCGCTCCGCCGGTCGGGTCCCAGCCGTTGATCGCATCCAACACCGCTTTTTTCGCCGTTTCATTCGGCGTCAGCCAAATTTGCCCATCGGCGACCGCGGTAAACGCGCCGGGCTGAAAAATCACCCCAGCGACCGTATCCGGAAACGACGGATGCTCCAGCCGATTTAAAATAACGGCGGCAACCGCCACTTGCCCGATGTACGGCTCGCCGCGCGCCTCGCCGTAGACAGCGTTCGCCATGAGCCGAATGTCGTTTTGCGAAAACCCTTTCGGCACATTGGATGCTGTCGTTTTCACCGTTCGCCCGCCGCCTCCGCCGCGTTTTTTCACCTGCTGGCTGAGCGGAATGCCGCCGTAATGGGTGAAATCGTTTCCTTGGCGGATTTGCTCTTTCACAAACTGCTCGTAATATTTTGAAGCGTTCACAAGCTTCCGTTTCGTCTCCGATCCGGCTAGTCCATCGACCGGCAAGCCGTATTCGTATTGGAAATTGCGCAGCGCCCAATACGTTCGCCAGCCAAACACGCCGTCAATTTTGCCGTTGTAAAACCCAAGGTATTGCAGCCGCGCCTGCAGTTCAATGACATCATCGCCAACTGCTCCACGCTGAATCACTTGCGGGGAAAACGCGAAAGCATGGCCTGATGGGTAAATGCATGTCCAAACAGCCAATGCGATGAATAGAACCCATTTTCTTGCCATATGTGAACCTCCCGTCAACAATCACCGTTTTTACCCCTATTTTCCTTCCGTTTCCCTTTTTTATGCGAAAAAAAGAAAAAAGCCAAAGCTTTTACGCTTGGCTTTTCACAGGCGGCACCGCTTGAGGGCGGGCGTATCCTTTCGCTTGTTTTACTTTGCGCAACGCCGCCCACCATAAGGCGAGCATAAACAAACCCATGTAATAGCCCCAACGCTCTTTGGCGAGCAGCAGCCAGTCATAGACGCCATGAAGGAAAAACGGCAACAAAAACGACGCCCATAAATAATAGCGGCGCTTTTTTACGGCAAACTTCGCCTTGCCGAAATAAAACCCCATGATGACGGAAAAGAGCGCATGACTGGACACCGGCAAAAGCGCCCGGGCAATGGCCGTCTCCACTCCGTTGGCCAACAAGTACAAAATGTTTTCCAGCGTCGCGAATCCAAGCGAGACGCTGGCGCTGTACACAATGCCG
Source organism: Geobacillus sp. PK12 (assembly GCF_004123125.1). Classification (NCBI taxonomy): domain Bacteria; kingdom Bacillati; phylum Bacillota; class Bacilli; order Caryophanales; family Anoxybacillaceae; genus Geobacillus; species Geobacillus sp. PK12. The sequence continues at coordinate 29,023 of NZ_SDKL01000033.1, read as the reverse complement.
TCATACGGCTCGTCAAATTCGTCGTGGTCATACACAAAAAAATAAACGACAAACCATTTGACAAACTCCTCAAGGAGCGCAGCGGAAAGAAACGCCTCGGCTGCCGGCGACGCGACGATCCCTTCTGCCGACAGCACGTATTGGATGAACATGATCGGAAACACAAGCAAGACGCCGAACAAAAACATGCGCAACACAAACGAAAGCGGCTCAGCTTCATACTCGTCCTTTAAATAAAAATAACTAAGCAGCGCCACCCCGGGGGCGACGCCGGCGGAAATCAACGAAAACATCCTCGATCCCCGTTTCTTTGGCATTTTTACCTTCATCGTACCACGAAACAGGGGAGAAAAAAAGAGGAATTGCTGGGCCGCTTGTTGCCTAATAAGCGAACAAGCCATCAACGGCGGCGTCGGCAGCAAGAGCGACAGCGAGCTTGATGCGCGCTTTTTTCGCGTCATAGTCGCTGCCAAGAATAACCCCTTTCTTATGCAAATCGTAGGCGCTGCCGGGGTAATCGTACGTTGTATACACCGCCCCTTCCTCGGCGCTCGTCGTCACCACGACTTTGATCCCCGCTTCGATGGCTTTGACGATTTCATCGACCATTTTTGGCGCCACTTGCCCGCGGCCGACCCCTTCGAGCACAATGCCAGCGACGCCGCTTTCTCGAGCCGCTTTAATGAACTTGCCGTCCGCCTCCAAGTAGCATTTCACAATGTCCACCGGCGGAAGCGGGCGCACAAGCTTGTAATATTCGCGTCGGATCGGCTTTTGGTACACGTACACCTCATCGTTGTCAATGATGCCTAAATAGCCGAAGCCGAAAGCGTTGAATCCTTGAATGTTCGAGGCGTGTTCTTTTTTCACGTATTTCGCGGCAAAAATGCGTTCATTGAACACAACGACCGTCCCCGCCCCACGCAACGGCTCGGCGCACGCGGCGTAAATGGCATGGCGGATGTTGATGTACACATCGCTGCCCAAATCAGACGGCGCCCGCTGCGAACCGGTGACGACGATCGTCCGCGGGTCATCGATCGTCAAATCAAGGAAATAGGCCGTTTCTTCGAGCGCATCGGTTCCGTGAGTGACGACGATGCCATCAACGGATGGATCGGTGAAATGCGCCTCAATCCGTTTTTTCAGCTCAAGCCAATGCGAAAACGTCAAATGCATGCTTGGCAATTGAAATACGCTTTCCACGATGATTTCAATTTCTTTCGGCAAATGGCACATCGCCGCGAGTTCTTCACCGCTTAGCGCCCCAGCCCGCAGGCGGCCGGAACGTTCGTTTCGCTTGCTCGCAATCGTGCCGCCGGTTGTCAGGAGCACCACTTTCCGTTTCGTCACGCAAGCCACCCTCGCTTTCTCGCTTTCGCATCATGACACGAGTGTTGATGATCCATTATTTTACTAAAAAACAAAGAATGGGCTCTTCACCACAACATGTACTTGACAAGCAATGCGGTTTCCTGCACAAAGATGTGCCAAAATCACGGATTTGTTGATTTTCCCTCACAAGCGTAAATAGGGTATGTTCAGAAAAAATCAAGTACAACTTTTGGTGAAGAGCCAAAGAATGATATGGCTGAACACAAGCTTTTCTGTCTCTTCCCTCGAACAAGAACGCCGGCGGGCAAATGTCATTTGCCCGCAAAGCGTTCATTGTTCGAGGAGGGCATGCCGTCATATGCCCAGTCGATGTATTGGCCAAGAAGCGCTACTGCAGCTGCTTGGCTGACCCCTCCCGTTCGCGCTTGGCGATGCAGGCGGCAATAGCGTCTCCATGGAAGCGGCCGTTTTCGATAAAAATTTCATTCGCATCGTTGCCAGCGGCGATCACCCCGGCGATAAACACCCCCGGCACGTTTGTTTCCATCGTCTCCGGATCATAATGCGGCCGGCCGCTTTCCGGGTCGATCTGCACCCCGATGTTCATCAAGAAGCGATGGTCCGGATGGTAGCCGGTCATGGCGAACACGAAATCATTTTTGATCGTTTTCGTCTCCCCGTTCACTTCGTAAATGACCGCATCTTCCGTGATCTCTTTCACATGGGCATGAAACTCCATGCGAATGACGCCTTTTTTCACAAGGGCATCAAATTCCGGCAAAATCCACGGCTTAATGCTTTTGGAATATTCCCCGCCCCGGTAGAGGACCGTCACGCGCGCCCCAGCTTTGACGAGCTCCATCGCCGCGTCGACGCTCGAGTTTTTGCCGCCGATGACAACGCAGTCGGTGTTGAAGTACGGATGCGCTTCTTTAAAGTAATGCATCACTTTCGGCAGCTCTTCCCCCGGCACGTTCATATAGTTCGGATGGTCGTAATAGCCGGTGGCCACGACCACGTATCGGGCCCGATATAGCGCTTTTGAGGTTTCAACGAGAAACGTCCCGTCTTCCTGGCGCTTAATAGCTTTCACTTCTTCGAACGTATTGATGCGAAGCTGTTTGCGGACAACGACTTCACGATAATACGCAAGCGCCTGGTTTCTCGTCGGCTTCCGGTTTTCCGTAATAAACGGCACCCCGCCGATCTCGAGCCGGTCGCTCGTGCTGAAAAACGTCTGATGCGTCGGAAACCGATAAATCGAATGGACGATGTTTCCTTTCTCGATCACCAGCGGCGAAAATCCGGCGTCTTGCAAAGCAATCGCCGCCGCCAGCCCGCACGGACCGCCGCCGACAATAATGATTTTCTCCTCTTTCATCGTTTTTGCCACCTCGCATGAAGCAAAAAATCCCCTATCTTATGATAGGGGATTTCACCAAAGCTTGCAAATATCACTGCTTGCTCGCCTCACACCCAGCCGCGGAACCGGCACGCTTCCGCCATTTTGCGGACGCCGACCATGTAGGCGGCAAGGCGCATGTCGACGCGGCGCGTCTGCGCCATTTCATACACGTTGTTGAACGCTTTGACCATCACTTTTTCAAGCCGCTGTTCCACTTCTTCTTCCGTCCAATAGTAACCTTGGTTGTTTTGCACCCATTCGAAGTACGACACCGTCACGCCCCCAGCGCTTGCAAGCACGTCCGGAACGAGCAAAATGCCGCGCTGCGTCAAAATTTCCGTCGCCTCAAGCGTCGTCGGCCCGTTCGCCGCCTCGACGACGATGCTCGCCTTAATGCGCGGAGCGTTTTCGGCCGTAATTTGGTTTTCGATGGCCGCCGGCACCAAAATATCGCAATCAAGCTCAAGCAGCTCTTGATTCGAAATCGTATTTTTAAACAGCTTCGTCACCGTGCCAAAGCTGTCGCGCCGTTCAAGCAAATAGTCGATGTCGAGCCCGTTCGGGTCGTACAGCGCGCCGTACACATCGGAAATGCCGACGACTTTCGCCCCGGCGTCGTGCATAAATTTGGCCAAATAGCTGCCGGCGTTGCCGAACCCTTGAACGACGACGCGCGCCCCCTTGAGCGACAAGCCGCGTTTTTTCGCCGCCTCGCGGATGCAAATGGTCACTCCTTTGGCCGTCGCCGTTTCCCGGCCGTGCGAACCGCCGAGGACAAGCGGCTTCCCGGTGATAAACCCTGGCGAATCAAACTCGCGAATTCGGCTGTACTCATCCATCATCCACGCCATAATTTGCGAGTTCGTAAACACATCCGGCGCCGGAATGTCTTTTGTCGGTCCGACGATTTGGCTGATGGCTCGCACATAACCGCGGCTTAGCCGCTCAAGCTCGCGGAACGACATCGTGCGCGGGTCGCAGACGATGCCGCCTTTGCCGCCGCCGTATGGCAAGTCAACGATGCCGCACTTTAAGCTCATCCAAATCGACAGCGCTTTCACTTCTCGTTCCGTCACATCAGGATGGAAACGCACGCCGCCTTTCGTCGGACCGACCGCATCGTTATGCTGCGCCCGGTAGCCGGTAAAAATTTTCACCGATCCGTCGTCCATGCGCACCGGAATGCGAACGGTCAGCACGCGGATCGGCTCTTTCAAGAGCTCATACACCTCTTCCGGATAGCCGAGCTTTTCCAACGCTCTATGTATAACAATTTGTGTCGACGCCAGCACGTCGTATTGTTGCCCCTTCTCTTCCGTATGCTTATCGGCTGCCATACGTAAACCTCCTATAAGCTCGCTGTAATAGTTTGTCGCCTTCCATGTCATAGTATACACCTTCTGTCGGCATCTGCAAAGGAAAAATGATGAAACGCGCGAACCGCTTTATGGAAGCCTTTCGCGCGAAAAAATAGACTCCTTGTCCATATAAAGGAGTCTTGGCTGCGCCCTAGTTGGCCCGGAAATAGTGAACGAGCTGCGCAATGGCGCGCCGTTCGATCAACTGTTTCCCATATTCTTGCACACGGTGTATCGTTATCGTGGCCGGGTTGCCAAACTCGGCCAGCAAGGCGACAAAGTTGTCGAGCGGAATCGGCGGTTCCTCGGCGACGTGCAAGTAAAAGCGGCCTTGGTACGAATAAAGCGTGCCGTCGAGGCAGCCGACCGCATGCAGGCGATGAGCGAGCTGGATGACATCTTCGAACGTTTGGAATTCGTAAAATATGTCATCGCTCTCATCGAGCGTTACTTGCATTTCGATATAGTCGTCGGCGAATTCTTCTTCGATGTCGTCGTAGTCGCCTTCATTCGTGACGATAACGACCATGCCCTGTGCCGGTAAAGAGTAGACTTCGACCGCGATCGATCCGTTCACTTCAAAGCCGAGCTCTTCGCTCGCTTCCTCGATCATGTCGCGGAACAGCTGATGGACTTTAAACGTGTCCTTCCACAAATCGTCTTTCGTCAACCCGCGGTCCAGCAAATCGTCAAACGTCAAGAAAATTTTAATTTTGTTGTGGGTCAAGCGCTCAAGACGCATCGGCACCCCTCCTTACCTACAGAGCCATCTCTTACCGTTATTGTATGACGCAATCGGCAATTGGTTCGTTTGTTGTTATTAATGAGTTTACATCGTTTTCCCCGTTTTAGACAAGCATTTTTTCTCGAGTGTCGGTTTTCCGGGCACAATCGTGATGAGATGAGTCTCTGCCGGCGCTCCGAGGCGAAGCGGCACCCCGGTCGTCCCGTAGCCGTTACTCGTCAACACCGCCGTGCTGCCCTGCCATTTGAGCCCTCCTTTTTCATAAAACCCAATGGAAAAGAAGCGAATTTGTCCTCCATGCGTATGGCCGCTCAGCACGAGTGAAATGTGCTGCTCCTCTCTTAGGCGAGCGACGATCGCCGGATTATGGCAGGCTAATATACGAAATGATTGAGGCGGAACGTGTTCAAGCGCCCGATCGATATCCGCCTCCTTCCGGCTTACGTCGCCGACGCCGATGAGCGCGACCGGCACACCGCCGTGCTCCCATACTTTCGCTTTGTTTTTGAGCATATGGACGCGCTCTTCCTCGAGCAATGATTGAAGATCGTAGTCGACCTCGTCATCATTGTTTCCCCAGACAAAATAAACGGGAGCGACCGCTTGCAACCGGCGCACATTTTCGCGGACGCGCGCTTCCGGCACCCCTTTTTCAACTAAGTCCCCGCCAATCACGACGAGGTGAGCCTTTCTCCTCACTTCCTCAAGCATGCGAAACGAAACGACCCGCCGATGAATATCAGAAATAAAAAAAATTGTAAGCGGCGGGCAATGGTCGGGAAAATGAGGAAATGACAGCGTCACATGACGAACCCGGTTGCTGTGCGCTTCTTTCCACATATAACCAAGCAAAACAAGAAAACTCGTGATCATTCCCCCGATGACCATACTTCCTCCTGCTAAAGCCGGTCATCTTTCGTCAACCGGCGGTCTCTCATCGTCATCATACCATAAAAAAAGGAAAAAACGAAAAAAAGCGCCGCCAACCGCCAATGAAACCGAAACGCCCAATAAAAATGGCCGAGCGCCGCCAAGCTGAACAACCATTGGCCTAAGCGGAGCCGCCGGCCGGACAACAGGCGCACCGTCCCGCCGACTACCGCGCGGATGAGCGCCCCGTTGGCAGCCGCCCCGAACCAAAAGCAAACGAGCGCAAGCCATGTCCGCAGTGGGGCAAACAGCAAATCGGTCAAAAATCGCTCCAGCGAGAACGGCTCAAGCGGCGGCAGCCAGCGAAAAAACAAATACGTGCACAAAATAGCGGCCATGGCGGTCATCGATAGACGGCCCATGGTTTCCTCCTTAACCCGATCCTCATTATTCGTCATGGCAAACAGGCATGAACGACATGGCTCCATCATACATATAGACTGAACTTTGCCAAAAAAGGGGGGGTTTTATGTTTACGACCCGCAAACAATATGAGCCGTACATCAGCCCGTTTGACCCGTGCCCGCCGATCCGTGTCAAAACGTACGTCACCGCGCCGAACTTGTACGTCGGATTCCAGCCGCCAAACTTGCCGCAATTTCCGCTTCGCGAAGCATTAATGAAAGGAACGCTTTGGCAAGTGTTTTACGACCCGTATTACAGCCCTTACGAAACGAAGACAAAAGGTGATGGCTCATGAAACAAATGCCAAAGGAGTATTATGAGCAGCTCGAGGAGCTGCAGGCTGTCGACTTTGCCCTCGTTGAGCTCACGCTTTATTTAGACACCCATCCAACCGATTACCAGGCGATTCAACAATTTAACCAACTCGCGCAAAAGCGGAAGCAGCTGAAAAAACAGTTTGAAGCCGCCTACGGCCCGCTTGAGCAGTTCGGCCATAGCTATTCGAACTACCCGTGGAATTGGGACGACACGCCGTGGCCTTGGCAAGTGTAGCTGATCCATCACGAGCGCAAGGAGGAACGGATCATGTGGATTTATGAAAAAAAATTGCAGTACCCGGTCCGCGTCAGCACGTGCAACCCGAGGCTGGCAAAATATTTGATCGAACAGTACGGCGGAGCGGACGGGGAGCTCGCTGCTGCGCTCCGTTACTTAAACCAACGTTATACGCTGCCCCCGAAAGTGATCGGGCTGCTTAACGACATCGGCACCGAAGAACTCGCTCATTTGGAAATGATCGCGACAATGGTGTACAAACTGACGAAAGACGCGACACCGGAGCAGCTGAAAGAAGCCGGCCTTGAGCCTCATTACGTCGATCATGAGCGCGCCCTCTTTTACCATAACGCCGCCGGCAACCCGTTTACGGCGACGTATATTCAAGCAAAAGGCGACCCTATCACCGACTTGTACGAAGACATCGCCGCTGAAGAGAAAGCGCGCGCCACCTACCAATGGATCATCAACATGAGCGACGATCCGGATTTAAACGATGGGCTCCGCTTTTTGCGCGAGCGGGAAATCATCCATGCGCAACGATTCCGCGAAGCAGTGGAAATTTTGAAAGAAGAGCGCAGCCAGAAAAAAATATTCTAAACAAAACACAGCTGGATGGACCCTCCATTCAGCTGTTTTCATAATATAGGTTGATGTCGTACTCCCGCTTCAGCCATTCAAACAGCCGGTGGCGCCCATTCCATTGTTCTTCATTTTTCCATAAATCGATGCTTTTCTGGATAATTTCGCAGCGGAGGGCATGAAAGTCGTCTTCCGCCTTTTCACTTTTTCCTTTATAATAAACAGCCAGCCAATACACCGTGCATAACAGGAGCAAGATGAAAATGTGGGCCGGGGCGGCAAAAAACCAGGCGAATCGTTCGCTCCACGCCGTGATCGCTGCAGCGTTGGCAATGATATAAAGAAGGAACGCGGCCAAGCCGGCCAACGCGGCCGCCTGCAAAAGCGTCGACCGCTTTTCAAGCCGCTCCCATTTTTTCTTTTTTTCAATGACGGCAAGCAACATTTCTTTTGTCACTTCATCGAGGGAAAATTCATCCGGAAACCGGGTCATGGCGCTCTCCCCTTGTCCGTATTCTATTGTCCATCATATGCGGGCAACAGACAGATTAGAACAAAGGGGAACGCGCGCGGCCATTTTTTCGGCCGGCGGGCGCAACCGCTTATTCCGTCTGAGCGGGGAGTGGAATGCGCAGCGTTTGCCCCGGCTCGAGCCGGCTCGTTGACAAGCCGTTTTCTTTTTTGATGATCTCCATGGCGGTAGGCGTGCCGTAATATTTCATCGCAATGCTATAAAGCGTTTCGTTCGCCGCCACCACATGGGTGATGGTCTGCGCGTCGGATTCGCTTTTTGCCTCGTCACCCGCGGCGCGCTTCGGCTCTGATGTTCGTTCCGCCTTCGCGCCATCTTCTTGAATAATGCGCACCGTCTCCCGGCTGCCGCTTTCCTCATGGCGGACGACTGTGACCGTTCCAGGCTTTGACTGGGCATAGTAAACAGCCGTCACCGCAGCCGGCAGCGTGAAAAACAAAAACGCGAGCAAACGGGCGGGAATGTATTTTCGTTTTTGCTCCTCTTTTTGCCGCCGCCGTTTTAGGCGCGATGGCGGCGCCCCCGTGCTTGACGGTGGACGTTTTTTCCGCGCCAGGCGCCCCGATGCTTCTTCCATCGCTTCACTCCCTTTCTTCCTCTGCCCCCCGTTTGAGCCGCACATGTAAAGCAAGCACAAAATCGATCAAAAAGTGAGCGGTGATGGCGGCCCATAAGCTGTCAGTCTGTTCGTAAAGGACGCCGAGAAAGAGACTGAGCAGCACGACGACCATAAACAAAAACCATTTTTCCAAATAACGGACGTGCAGCACGGCAAAAATGGCGCTTGCCGCCCAGAGCCCCCAATGCGTCTGCACAATGCCGCGAAACAGCCATTCTTCTGTCACCGCGATGAATGCGCATAAAAAAAAGAGATGCGGAATCGAGCGGCCGCGGAATATTTTTTCATTGACGCCGCCGTCATCATGCCAGTCGTCCGGCAAATAGCGCATCGCCAAAAACTCGGCAGCGAGCACGAACGCCGCCCCGCCGGCTCCGTACACGAGCACATCGCGCAACTCAAACTGCCAAAGCCGACGCCACTCCTCCCGAGCAAATAAAAACAGCGAGCTGCCGCCGGCCAAAAGCAGCAGCAACCCTTGCGTAATATAAAGATGGATGAGCACTTCGCGGTCTGTCATCTGTTTGATTTGTTCACTTTGCCGCCTCATCGTGCCGCCTCCCGCCGAAAAACATATGCCATAGCTCCTCGCGCCAAGGCCGGACGGGCGCCGCCTCGGGACGGCGGCCGTCCGTCATGAAACGGTCCGTCTCCAGGCCGCAGTTGTCGCAGCAAGCATCCGGTTTGTCCGATAGCTCCTCCCCGAACGCGCGGACAATCGCCGCGCGCCGGCATGAAAAGGCGTGCACCCATTCCTCCATTTCGCGCAATTTTTTCCGCTTCCAACGCCGCCGCGCCTCGATGGCAGCGGCCATCCGTTCATACAGCCGCTCCTTCGCCGCGGCCGTCAGCTGTTCGGGCGCCGCTGTTTGTCCCCATTCTAAAAAGTACGCCAACAGCCGTTTTTGTATGTCCGTAAATCCGCCGGCATCAACCGCAGCGCGCCATCCGCCACGGACGGCGTCTTCCGGCAGCCGCCGGCACCACTCGCGGAGCGCAGCCGAGTCGGGAAGCTCCGCTTCGGCGACCGCCTGGGCGATCGCCCGGTCGCCGTCCGCGTAAAACAATACAGCAAGGCTTGGCGCCCCGTCACGCCCGGCGCGCCCGATTTCCTGCACATACGCCTCAAGCTGGGCCGGCATATGAAAGTGAAGCACAAAACGGACGTTTCCTTTGTCCACCCCCATGCCGAACGCGCTTGTGCAACAAACAATGTCGAGCTCGTCATATAAAAACTGTTGCTGCACAAGCAGCCGTTGTTCCCCATCCATGCCGGCGTGGTAATAGGCGACCCGCCCCGCCCCGTTTTGCGCCAGCCGGCGCGCCATTTCTTCAGCCCACTGCCGGCTTGAAAAGTACACGATCCCCGGTCCTCGGAGCCGTTTCGCGCATTCGGCCAAGCGCGCAGCTTTGTCCTCAACCGATAAGCAACGTTCCACCGCCAAGGCGATGTTCGGGCGGTCGACGGAATAAATATGGCGACGCGCCCGCTCCATCCCGAGCGTGCGGATGATGTCCTCCTGCACTTCCGGCGTAGCCGTCGCCGTCAGCGCCAGACACGGCGGCGAACCGAGCGCATGGCGGACCGCTCCGAGCTTCAAAAAGTCCGGGCGAAAATCATAACCCCACTGTGAAATGCAATGCGCCTCATCGACGACAAACAACGAAACACGCACGCGCCGGAGCGCCGCCAAAAACGTTTCAGATTGCAGCATTTCCGGTGAGGCATAAATAAAGCGAAAATCTGGAAGCGAGGTGAGGGCGTGCCATTTTTCTTCCGCATCAAGCAAACTATGGAACGCGACAACGCGCTTTTCACCGCGCCGGCGCAGCTGCTCGACTTGATCTTCCATTAAGGAGACGAGCGGCGAGACAATGAGCACGCTCCCCGGGAGGAAATACGCCGGCAGCTGATAGCAAAGCGATTTGCCGCTTCCAGTCGGCAGCATCGCCAGCACATCGCGCCCGCTGAGCACGTCTTCGATCACATCGCGCTGTCCGGGCCGAAACGACGCGTGCCCGAACCGCTCATGCAATGTTTTCGTTAATTCATCCAACGTCCCACTTCCTTTGCCAACACGAGCCGAATTTCAAAATAACTCGCTATTCCGCCAAGCGCCTCGCGAATACGCTTCAGCTTGCGCGTCCCGAGCGCCCGCGCCGCGGCCTGGATCGCCGCCGCCCTTTCGGCGGCGACAAACGGGGCGATCGAAAAATCGGGCACATTGGCGGCCAACTCGACGACATGATCCTCGATTGTACTTTTTTTCAAGCGCCGAAGGGCGGCGATTTCGTCGATCGTCTTTCCTTTTTGCAGCCATTCGTACGTTTTTTGCGCCGATTGCGTCAGCTGCACCGGCGCCAGCCCGGCCATCAGCTCGGCCATCACCGGGGCGCGCCCGGCTTCGGCTTCAGCCATCATATAATGAAGCGCGTTGCGAAACTGAAACTGCACATACAGCACATCTTTTTGCAGCCAAGCGGCAATTTGCTCCGCCGTCCAGCCGATGCGGCGGGCGCTTGTCAACCGGAGCACAAACACCGTCGCCGCTTCTTCAGAAACAGCCGCAAGCAGCCGGGTGAGCTCGTCATAAAGCGCCCGCGCCAACGTTTGGCGCGATCCCTTGCCCAGCAAATACTGCTTCACCCATAACAGCGTCCGCTCGTCGCGGCAAATGGGGATAAAACGCTGTCCATGGGAGAGGTTGGACAGCGTCTGCCCAATGAGCGACAGCCGCTGCCAAAAAAGCGGCTCGATCTCATGGTAGCGCCAGCCGTTCACATAGCGGGGGAACCATGCCGCCTGTTCATCGAGCCAATGCCGCCCTTTTTCCGTCAATATATATGTCCGGTCATGGACGGGCGCGGCCCGCTGCTTCCGAACGAGCACGAGAGCCGCCTCCTCCAATCGGTCCATCGTCACGTCTTTCCATGTGCCGAAAAACGGCGCAAGTTGAAACCATTTGCAGTCTTGCAGCGTCTGGGCTGATTTTTTTCCAGACAACAAATGGTACACCGCTGCCAGCGTCCGTTCACCGTTTAGGCGGCGCAAGCAGTGGGCAAGCAAAAACGAGGCGTAACCGTGCCGCATCTTTGATTCCTCCCCGCCTCTATTGTAACAAAAATCGCACAAGCCGTTTGCAATGAAAAAACGATTTTGGAACAAAAATAAACAAGGGGCATATGTGTAAAAATACAGGAGAACAATTTTTTAGTTGAAAAGCGGGGCGAACGGTCTTATTATAAAAGTGAAAAGTTCATTTCCGAGCAGGCAACACGGAGATGACCCGTCCGTTTCCAAAAAATTGGGGAGGTTCGATTTTTATGCCAAAGTATACGATTGTCGATAAAGAAACATGTATTGCCTGCGGAGCATGCGGCGCGGCAGCTCCGGACATTTACGATTATGACGAGGACGGCATTGCCTACGTCACGCTTGACGACAACCAAGGGATTGTCGAAGTGCCGGACATTTTAATCGACGATATGATGGATGCGTTTGAAGGCTGCCCGACCGAGTCGATCAAAGTCGCTGACGAGCCGTTTGACGGCGATCCAAATAAATTCGACTGAAATCTCCCCTCTTGCCGAATCGGCAAGAGGGTTTTTTGACGAAAGCGTGAAAAAATGCCATTTGACAAGTGGCGCGCCGCAAGGGAACATGCTACAATAAGATTGTCTTGCCCGCCCTGCGCGCCGGCGGGCGAGTTTTCATGCGTACATAACAACCAAAAAAGGAGGAACGGGTTGTGGCATTCGAAAATAAAATTGTCGAAGCGTTTATCGAAATTCCAACCGGCAGCCAAAACAAATACGAGTTCGACAAAGAGCGGGGCGTTTTCAAACTCGACCGCGTCTTGTACTCCCCGATGTTTTACCCGGCTGAGTACGGCTACTTGCAAAATACGTTGGCGCTCGATGGCGACCCGCTCGACATTTTGGTCATCACAACGAATCCGACATTCCCGGGCTGCGTCATCGATACACGCGTCATCGGCTTTTTGAACATGGTCGACAGCGGCGAGGAGGACGCCAAGCTCATCGGCGTGCCAGTCGAAGACCCGCGCTTTGATGAAGTCCGCTCGATTGAAGACCTGCCGCAGCACAAGCTGAAAGAAATCGCCCACTTCTTTGAACGGTACAAAGACTTGCAAGGCAAGCGGACGGAAATCGGCACATGGGAAGGGCCGGAAGCTGCGGCGAAATTGATCGATGAGTGCATCGCCCGCTACAACGAACAAAACAAAAAATAATCGCCTGAAGCGTTGTACATCCAACGCGAACCTCAGCTATTTCCGAACAATCCCGCCTATATCTTTGGATATGGGCGGTTTTCTTTTGGAAACACGAACATTCCCCAAAACAGAAAGCGTTGTCATTGGTATGACTTCTTCGCTTTCCATTGACAGAAAGCGCTTTGCTATGTTAAATTATCAGAAATTTAACATCTTCGAAACAGAAAGGGGCACCTGCTGTGGTTCGCGTACTCGTTTCCGACGCCATTAGCGAAGAAGGCTTGGCGCCGCTCCGCACATCGGCGCACATCGACATCGTTCAAAAAAACGTGAGCGAAGCGGAGGACGAATTGCACACGTTTGACGCCTTGCTTGTGCGCAGCGCAACGAAAGTGACGGAAGAACTGTTGGCGAAAATGCCGAAGCTGAAAATTGTCGGCCGCGCCGGGGTCGGCGTCGACAACATTGACGTCGACGCCGCGACGAAACGCGGCATCGTCGTCATTAACGCGCCGAACGGCAATACGATTTCCGCCGCAGAGCATACGTTTGCCATGATGGCTGCGCTCGTCCGCCGCATCCCGCAAGCGCACATTTCGGTCAAATCGCGGGAATGGAACCGCTCGGCGTTTGTCGGCAACGAGCTGTTCGGCAAGAAATTGGGCATCATCGGCTTCGGCCGCATCGGATCAGAAGTAGCAAAGCGGGCGCGGGCGTTCGGCATGACCGTGCACGTCTACGATCCGTTTTTGACGAAAGAGCGGGCGGAGAAGCTCGGCGTCTCCATCCATTCACTTGATGAGGTGCTGGCAGCCGCCGACATCATCACCGTTCATACACCGCTGACGAAAGAAACAAGAGGCTTGCTTGGCACGGAAAATTTGGCGAAGACGAAAAAAGGGGTATACTTAATCAACTGTGCTCGCGGCGGCATTATCGATGAGCAGGCGCTCATTCCGTTTTTGGAAAGCGGCCATGTCGCCGGCGTCGCCCTCGACGTCTTTGAACAGGAGCCGCCGGGCGACCACCCGCTGCTGGCGTTTGATAATGTCATCGTTACGCCGCATTTAGGGGCGTCGACCGTCGAAGCGCAACTGAACGTCGCCACCCAAGTCGCTGAAGAGCTGCTCCACTTTTTTGAAGGGCAACCGGTCACATCATCGATCAACCTGCCGGCGCTGTCGAAAGACGTCTATGAGAAAATTCAAGCATTCTATCATTTAGGCCGAAAGCTCGGTTTAATTGCTTCGCAGTTTATGAACATCCCGGTTCAAGAGTTGTCGGTCACCTACGCCGGCACGGTCGCCGATTTGGAAACGACGTACATCACTCGCAGCTTGCTTGCCGGCTTCCTGCGGCCGCGCGTCGCTTCCACCGTCAATGAGGTAAACGCCGCCATGGTCGCCAAAGAGCGCGGCATCACGTACGGCGAAAAATTCTCTGATGAGACGCACGGCTATGCAAACTGCATTTCGCTCACTGTCCATGGCGAGAACAAAACGTTTACGATCAAAGGAACGCACGTGCCGAACTACGGCGACCGCATCGTCCATTTTGACGGCGTCACGATCGATTTCGCGCCGGAAGGCCATCTCCTTTACATTCAGCACCACGACCGCCCGGGGATGATCGGGAAAGTCGGGAACGTGCTCGGGGCGCATAACGTCAACATCGCCACGATGCAAGTCGGCCGCCAAGAAGCGGGCGGAAAAGCCATGATGATCCTATCGCTCGACAAACCGGTCGATGACGCGGTATTACAAGCGCTGGCGCAAATTGACGATATTGAAACCGTCAAACGGCTCGAAGCGTAACGAAAACAAAACAAGCAGGGTTCCCAAACGGGAAGCCTGCTTTTTTCATCGTTGGCGGCGCAGCGCCTTGCAACAGGCGCTGTGGCTGCCTTCTGTGCATGGCGGCCTGTTTCCGCCGTCCATTCCGCTTAACCGAGCGGCACCGCTTTCCGCTCGCCTTTCGAGAACGTCATGAGTTCGGTATAGCCGACGCTGCGGGCAAGTTCGACCGCCTTGTCAAAGTCGGCGCCGACATCGCCCGGCACGTGCGCATCGGATGACAGCACGATCGGAATGCCTTTGTCGTAGCACATTTTCAACAGCCGCGGGTCGGGATACAGTTCGCCGACCGGCTTGCGCAGCCCGGCGGTGCTGATCTCAACGCATGTTTTCGAATTGGCGAGCGCTGTCGTCGCCCGGTCGTATTGCTCAAGCAAAAACTCTTCATCTTCCGGAACGTATTTAAAAATTTTCACCAAATCCAAATGGCCGATAATATCAAATAAGTTCGACTCGGCGAGCGTTACGACTTGATCGAAGTATTTGCGATATGTATCATACAAATCGCGCCGTTCCCATTCACGGCGGAACTCGACTAAGTCGATGCCGAAATCGTCGACCCAATGGATCGAACCGATGACATAGTCAAACTCGTACGAGCGGATAAACGCGGCCATTTCCTCATGTTTGCCGGGGGTGTAATCCATTTCAATCGACATTTTCACGTCGATTCCGGCATCCCACGCTTCATGGAACAGGCGGACATAGTCGGCCATATCGTAGCACCGGCGCGCCTCCACCCACGGGTTGGACAAAATGTTTTTCGTTTGGTAAAAATGGTACGCATGCTCGGAAATGCCAAAATGCTGAATGCCTTTTTTCGCAGCCTCATCAGTGAACTGGCGCAAATAATCGAGCGTCAGCGTCCCCCGCTCCAAATGGTTGTGATAATCAGTCAGCACAGTGTTTCTCCCCTCCTGCTGTTTTTTTCATTATAACGCATCACCGCAAGAAAGGACAACCATTTGGCGAATCGTCATCCAATCATCCGTTCGCGCCGACGAGAAACAACAGCCCGACGCATACCGCGACGCCGGCGACCGCCAAGAGCCGTGTCATGAGATCATCCATCTGCCACCCCTCCTTGCCTTCTTTGCGCCATATATGTCTTATGCCAACATCATCCCCGATAGAACAACAAAGTGAAGATCGTAACAAAACGACGCAAACGGCGGCTACCGGCCGGCCGCCATCAACAGAGCGTTCGGCCCGGCCGGCACGCGGATTCGCGTTCCAACCGGGTACGGGCCCAAGTTCGACAAACCGTCAGCCGCGAACGTCACCTCACGGAAGCCAAACTCTTTCGCTGTCAGCAGCACAGCCTCCGCCATGCGCGCCGCGTCCTCCGCACGCGGCTGAGCGGCCAGCTGAATCCGGACCGTCGCATGCCGCGCATCCATATCAGCCAGCTCCACTTTCACTCCCGGCGGAATGGCCGGCTCGAGCCCGCGGATCGTCGATGTTTTCATCTGCTTCAGCGCCTCCGGAAACGTGTGGGCGCTGACCGGCGCCGGGACGAGCACTGTATAGCCGAACGAAGCGCTGTTTTTATAATACATTCGCTGCCGCTCCTTGATTTTTGTCGCTTTTACCATTCCGAGCGCCGGCAACTCAAGCCCTTCCTTCTCTCCGGTGAAAAAGCGGAGGCGCCGCTCCCCCATTTGCCGCGCTGTTTCGACGAGAGCGTCGACAAACAGCTTCTGCTCTTTGCGGCTGGCCGAAAACACGCGGTGATGAGCCGGGACGTGCACCATCCATTCTCCCGTCCCCCCGGCGGCCGGCTGAATGACCACTCCATTAAACCAAGCGGACGCCGCCCGCAGCGGAGAGCGCCCAAGCACGCGCAGCGCTGCCGTGAACCGCTCTTCGGGGGCCAATCGGCCGCTGAGCGGAACCGCCACTGGCACCACACGGCCGTTTGCCTCATCAGGCAAGCCGACCACCATGACGCCGGCATCTTCCTGTGCCGGCGCCGCATCAGCGGCCATTATCGTCTCGACTTGGGGGGAAGCGCTCCCGGCTCGCAGCATTTTGACGGTCGAGGATCGCTGCTGCTGTTCCGCGCGCTCCGGAACGGCCGCATTCATCCCGACGGCAACAACTGCAAGAAAGAGGGCCATCGACGCCGCCGGAAGCCAGCGCCGTCTCCAGCGCATCTTGCGCTGGGCGCGCTGAAGCCGTTCGTAAACAGCCTCTTTTGTGCGCCGGTCTTTCACCAAGGGCAGCTGCTCAAGGTTATGTTCGATGCATCGCTCATTCCAGGGAAATTTTTTCATGCCGCCACTCCTCCCGTTCGGCCTCTTCCTCCATATATTGTTTCAGCGCCTTCAACGCGCGATGCTGCGTTGTTTTCACTTTGCTTTCCGTCCAGCCGAGCGCAGCCGCCGTTTCAGCAATCGACAGCGACTGGATGAACCGGAGGACGAGCACAAGCTGTTGGTCGACCGTGCAGCGCGCCAAGCAGCGGTACATGAGTTGAATTTCCTCGTTTTGAATCGCGATTTCCTCCGGCATCGGCTCGTCGGCGCCGAGCTGCTCCTCGCTCCACTCCGATGCCTTCACCCACTGGCGCCGTTTTTGCTTGCGAAAAAAATCGATCGCCACATGGCGCGCAATGGACAGCAGCCACGTCTTTTCACTGCATTGCCCTTTAAACCGTTTGTACGAACGCAGCACTTTCACATACACTTCTTGCACTAAATCTTCGGCATGCTCTCGATTTCGCACCATGTAAAACAAAAAATTAAACAAATCATCGTGATATTGTTCGTACAACTGTTCAAAAACGGGGTCCATCGTGTCTCTCCCCCTATTCGTTTCCATGGACCAAAGCCGAACCATTCCGTTATCTTCATGATAACGGGTTCCATACAAAAAGGGAACCATTTTTTTGGACGAAAAAGGAAGACGGCCGAGCGAACCGGCTATCGCTCGGCAAAGAGCGGAAAAAAGAGGCGGCCGGCTTGCTTCCGCAATGCGCCCTCTGCCGCCCGGTCATAGCTGATCAAAAACGACGTCGCCGGGCCGCCAGAAGCAAAAAGCGGCAGCGGGCAGGCGCAAGCCCGCCCTTGGCGGCCGTTGGCGGCCAACAGCTGCATCCATTCGTAGTAAATGCCTTTGGAACCGATCGGAACGAGCTCATAAACAGACGGAGAGGCGAGAAGCTCAACAAACAGCGAAAGCGGCGCGACCCATTGAGGATGCGCCAGCACAGCCGGGCCGACGAGCGGGCGGCCGATGACGGCAAACTTCGCTCCCTCCGGCGTGACGCCGATCCGCTTCCGTTCGGCCGCCACCGTTCCGACCGCCATCACGCCAAGCGCTGACTGGACGGTGGAAAAATTCGATTCCGTGCTGCCGGTGACCGGAAGGCGAAGGGAAAGTTCATGGCACGCTCGTTCAATGCCGCGGCAAAGCGCTTCCCATCGGTCATCAGCCACGAAGTTTTGCAAGATGACGGCGCTCGCTTCCGCCCCGACGCTCAGCAGCTCCATCAAGGCGACGCGGGCGGCAAAATATGCGACCGTCTCCGCGGGAGCATATACCGCATCGCCCGGCTTCTCCCCGACCGCCGCCGAGCCGTCTGCGGCAATGGCGAGCTCTCTGCCGTCAGTCAATGGAAGGAAGAGCACATCACGCATGCGGCGCCCCCGCCTTCGTCATCAAACGGGCAGCCGCCGGGGCAACGGCCAGCGCGATCAACACGTTGGCCAAAGCGGCGGCGGAAAGCGGCGGAATGACGGCAAGGACAAACGGCCAGCCGAACGAAACCGCAAGCGGCAGCGGTGCTAACAACGCATTGCCGATGAAAAAGGCGGCGGCGCTGCCCATTTTCCATCCCCGCTGATGCAGCACGGCGAACAGCGCGCCAAGCCCGGCCATTTCCAATGCGACAAGCCAATGGAACGGGCCGAGCGGCCACCCGCCGACCACCGCCGAAATAAGGTGCCCCAGCCCTGCAACCGCCGCTCCGGCGCGCGGACCAAGGATGGCGGCGGCAACGAGCGCCGGAGCGCTGTCTAACGCGATGCTGCCGACAAACGTCGGCAGCTTGATGAACGACCCGGCGACCGAAAGCGCCAAACAAACAGCCATCCAAGCCAGGCGGCGGCTCATTGCTTCTCCTCCTTGTCGCGGAACACAATGGCGCTCCGCTCATATTCGACATCCTTCACCCCTAAGCGGGCGTTCACAACCCGGGCGGCAGCGAACAAATAGTCGGACAGGCGGTTCATATATTTCAGAACAACGTCGTTGATCGGCTCCGCTTTTTGCAACGAAACGATGCAGCGCTCCGCCCTTCTCGTCACCGTGCGCGCCAGATGAAGCGCGGCAGCCGCCTTCGACCCTCCCGGCAAAATAAACTTTTCAAGCGGCGGCGCCTCTTGGACATAGGCGTCAATGCGCTGCTCCAAAAAGGCGACCATCTCCTCGGTCGCTTTATACGGCAGCTTGCCGTTGACGATGGCCAAGTCGCCGCCGCAGTCAAACAGTTCATGCTGAATTTTTTGCAATTCGGCGCAAAGATCGTGAAACCGTTCATCGTCAGCGAGCAGGGCCAGCGCCCAGCCGATGAACGAGTTCGCCTCATCGATCGTCCCATACGCCTCGACGCGCAAATGATCTTTATCAACGCGCCCGCCGACTAAACTCGTTTTTCCTTGGTCTCCTGTTCGCGTATACAATTTCACTTTTCCTCTCCCCCTTATTTCAATCGTTCCGCCAGTCCGCACCAAATGCGGTCGACGCGGCAGCACAAGGAAGCTAGTCGCTGGTAGCACATTCCCACGGCGTCGCGCCAGCGCCGTTCTTGTGGATCAACCGGAACAACGCCTTGCGTCACATCGGTGCCAATCCAGACGACCGTGCGGCCGGCCGCTCCTTCCTCCCACTGCTTCCAAGCGCAGAAAAACCGCTCCCATTCCTCTGGGTCCGGAAGGCGGCGGATGGCGGCTTCGAGCCCATCCAAGACAACTGTTTTCGCCGTCTTGGCGCCATCCGGCCACCCGTATGAATCCTGATAGCCGTCATGCCATACGATATGAACACCGTCGCTTATTCCGTACCGTTCCCGCACCCATTTTCGCTTTCCTTGGAACGCACCGCCGACAACGAAATGCACCGTTCTCCCCCTTTCCAGCGCTCGATCGTCGATTCCAGCGTATACCCGCCGGCAAACGGCGCCTCCCATTCCCAAAACGGGCGAACGTCCGGCGCATATTGTTCAAGCACGAAACGGATCGGGCCGCTGTGGGTGACGATCGCCACATGGCGGGCGCCCATCCGCCCAGCGAACGCAATCGTCTCCGCCAGCGCTTGTTCGATGCGCGCTCGGAAGTCGGCATAACGCTCCCCGCCGGGCGGCGCCGCGGAAAACGGCGACGCAAGCCATTGGCGGTAGGCGGGCTCCGCTTCCAGCTCGGCAAACGTTTTTCCTTCCCAAGCGCCAAAGTGAAGTTCGCGCCAACGGCTCGTACACCAATCCGCCCTGCGGCCGTCAAACAGCAAGGCGGCCGTTTCTTGGCAGCGGCGCAGATCGCTTGCCACGAGACAATCAACCGGACATGGCCACTCGATCCGCAAGCCGCGCAGCCGGCGATGCTCCTCAGGCGAAAGCGGTGCGTCCGTCCAGCCGATATACGCTCGGCGTCTGTTTTGTTCCGTCATCCCATGGCGGATGAGTGTAACAGCCAAATGACGCCCCATAGCACCGTCTCTCCCCCTTCGATGAACGCCCCGAGCACATCGCCGCTCACGCCGCCAAACTGCTTTTCCGCCCACGGCTTTGCCGCGAGGGAACAAAGCGCCATCACCGCGGCCAGCACTGCAACCACCGCCAGCGGAACGCCCGCCGCCGGAAGAAGCAAAAGCACAAGGCATGTCAATCCCAGCGCCCATGCTGCATCGCGCCATGAACTATATTCGCGAAGCGCTGACGCCATTCCTGTCGGCTTCGCCAGCTTGCCGGCGGAAAGAAGCCAGACAGCCCCAGCTCTTGACAGCAGTGGAATGGCAATAAACAGGGTAGGGGAAATGCCCGCTTTGATCGCTTCATGCAAAAACAGCCAGCGGAACGATAACAAACAAACGAGCGACAACACGGCGAACGCGCCGACGCGCGAATCGGACATGATCTCTTGCCGCCGCTTGGCGTCCCGGTACGAAAAAAAGGCGTCACTCACATCCATAAAGCCGTCGGCGTGCAGCCCGCCGGCAAGCCAAATGCCAATCCAAAGAAGAAGGAGAGCCAAAAAAGAAGGCGGGCCGAACGAAAGCGCCGCACAGACGCCGTACACCAAGGCAGCCAGCGCCCCGAGCAGCGCTCCAGCCAACGGCATGGTGCGCACAAGCCAGCGGACATGTGGGGCATTCCATTCAATCGAACGCCGGACCGGAATGATCGTAAACAGCTGCAGCGCCAGCAGCCAGCCATTCCATGCCCGCTTCATTGCGGCCACTGTCCTTTCTTCACACGAAGAAGACCGCATTCCACCATAGCGGCGGCTTCTGCTTCCGCGACCAACTGTTGATGAAGCCAGCCGAGCGTTTTCATGTAGCGGAACGTGCCGAGGTCATCCGGCACGCCGCCAGAAAACAACTCATTGGACACAATGACAACAGCGCGGCACACCGCCGCCCACATCTGCACTTGGTCGAGCAAGCAACGGGCAGCGGCGAACGCTCCTTCCTCTGTTTTCCATTCATCTCCGGCAAATAACACATTCGCCCACCACATAGTCAAGCAGTCGAGAAGGACAACATCAGACGGACGAAGCGCCGCCAACAACTGATCAGGCGCTTCCCACACCACCCAAGACGCCGCCATCCTCATGCGTCGCTCTTGATGGCGGCGAATGCGCTCTTTCATTTCCGCATCGACGGCCCGGGCAGTGGCAACATAATGAAGCATCTCGCCAGCGGCCAGCCGGATGGCGCACACCTCTGCCGCTTCACTTTTGCCGCTGCGCACCGCGCCGCTCACAAACACGATCATCCATCCCACCTCGCAAGCGCCTCAAGCAGCCGGTCATTCTCCACCTGCGTTTTGACGGCGAGCCGGATGTAGCGGCCGTCAAGCCCCGGGAAATTCATCGTATGGCGCGGCACAACCCCTTCCTTCAACAAATGAAAAAACAGCTCCTCTGTCCGCCCTGAACGCGGACGCAACAAATAAAAGTTCACGACCGATGGCGAGACGGCATACCGGCCGGCCGGCAGCGACCGAAACACGCGCTCCCGCTCGGCGGCGATCCGTTCTTTCGTCCACTTGACAAACGATTCCATCGCCATGAAACGAAGCGCCAATTGTTGGGCGATGCCGTTTGTGCTCCATGGCGGCTGATGCGTTTTCAGCGAAGCGATCACCGCCTCGTCAGCAGCGACATAACCAAGGCGCGCGCCGGCCAGGTGATGGATTTTTGTCAACGATCGAAGCACAATGAGGCGCGGATAGCGTCCCAACCAGCGCATCGCCGTAAACCCGCCGCGCCAAAACGGATAAAATGCTTCATCGATGATTACATAGGTGCCAGCCGTGTGCGCCGCGTCCACCAGTGATCTCAATTCACCCTCCTCCATCACCGTCCCCGTCGGATTGTTCGGATGGCATAAAAAGATAATGTCTTGCTTGCCTGCCCAGGCAGTCGCTTCATCCAAGTCATAAGAAAAGCCCCGCGCTTCATCGGCCGCGAATCCCTCCACATCGCATCCATAAGCGAGACAGGCGCGCCGATACTCGGAAAACGTCGGCTCCAAGATGCCGACGCGCCGACCGGCAAATAGCGCGGCCAACAAATAAATCGCCTCCGCCGCCCCGTTCGTCATCAGCACTTGTCCGGGTCGAATCTGCTCCTGCTTGGCAACGAGCTCCCTGAGCGCCTTCGCTTCCGAATCCGGATACTCCCCGGCCCAGCGAATCCACTCCTCACCGCTCGGCCAAGCTGACGGCGGCAGCCGGTACGGATTCGTATTGACGCTGAAATCAATGTATTCGTCTGGAGGGGCCAATCCGCATTGCTCATACAACGCGCGCGGATTCGCCCCATGCGCCGGCCAACGCAACGATTATCCCCCCAATCCATAGCAATAATGTAAACACTAGCACCGTTCCAATCATGATGCGGACCGCTTGGCGAATGTGGGCGGCGCGAAGCGGGGCGGCCGGGTCACCGAGCGTCGGCCTCCTCGAGACCACGCCGCCGTATGTATTCGTTCCGCCGAGCTGCACCCCAAGCAGCCCGGCCATCGCCGCCTCAAGCCAGCCGCTGTTCGGGCTTGGGTGGCGGCGGGCATCGCGAAATAAGATCGACAGCGCCAAACGAAAGCGGCGGCCGCCAAAGACCAACACCATCACAAGCGCCGTCAGCCGCGCTGGAATGTAGTTGAGCGCATCGTCCAGCCGCGCGGCCGCCCAGCCAAATTCGCGATACTTCTCATTTTTGTAGCCAATCATGGAATCACACGTGTTCACCGCCCGGTACAATAACGCGAGCGGCGCACCGCCCAAGGCCGCATAAAAGAGCGGAGCGGTGATGCCGTCGCTCGTGTTTTCCGCCACCGTCTCCACGCAGGCGCGGGTGATGCCGGCTTCATCGAGCCGCTCGGTGTCGCGGCCGACGATCATGGACAGCGCGCGGCGCGCCGCAGGAAGATCGCCTGCTTCCAGCGGCCGGCGCACATCCTCAGCCGCCTCAGCGAGGCTTTTCGTCGCAATGGCGGTGAAAATGAGGGCCGCCTCGATCGCCACCCCTACGTATACGGACAGCGCGTAGCCCACATAAACGATGAACGCCGATATCCCGTAAACAGCGGCCAACACGACCGCCACGGCCGCCGCCCCTTTCGTCCGCCGCTTTGTTCCTTGATTCCAGCGGCGATCAAGCCACGCAATCATCATTCCCATCCCGCGCACCGGATGCGGCAGCCAGCGCGGATCGCCCACGAGGGCATCGAGAAACAGCGCCAACGTCAATGCGGCCAAATGGGTCATCGCCGTTTCCTCCGCTTCTCCCAGCGGCCAAGCGCCTCAACTGTTGCCTCATACACAAGCCGGCCGAGCGCCCGGCCAAGCTCCGTCGCCGTTCCGGCATAGGCAAAGACCTGCCCGGTTTGCGTCGCCGCCACAGCGAGCGAATCGGTCGACGTACCGGTGGCAAGCGTCCCGGTTTCCGGGTCGCAAACCGAACAGTCGGCGAGCGCTTTTGCCTTCGCTTCTGTCGCTGTCATCACCGCCTGGACAAACGCTGCTTCCGTCAGCACTCCGTCAATGACCACCACCATGTTGATCGTCCCCGGTCTTGCCGCTAGCGGCTGATGCTGCCACGCCCGAGCGGCATCGACGGCATTGCCGACGCCAGCGGTCGCCATGACCGCAACCGAAAACGCTTCCCCTTCTTTCTGAAGCCAAACAGCATCCCGGACATCAACCGCCGTCATCATGCCGACCGTTCGTTCCGGCGGAAACCCGTGCTGCTCCAAATAGCGGCGCATGTCTCCTTCCGCATCACTGCAATCGTAATCCAACCCGACTTGGCGGTTGACAAAATGGGTCGCCCATTGAAATCCGGCGCCGATCAATGCCGAGGACAGGACGCGAAGCGGCGCGGCCGCAGTAAGCACAGCGGCGTCATCAAGAAAGGAAAGCCGCAGCCCGCCGACCGGCGATTCCCCTTGCTTCTTGTTCGGCATGAACGAAAACATCGGCGTTGCCGACGCCGGATGGGCCAGACGCACAATCGGCGCGGCAAACACTTCCTCAAGCAACGCCGGCGTCATGACATCCGCAGGGGCGCCGAGCGCGGCTATTTTCCCTTTGTTCAGCACGAGCACCCGATCGCAATACAAGCTCGCCGCATTCATATCGTGGAAAACGGCGACGACCGTCAAGCCGCGGGCGTGCGCCGCTTCGGCGAGCCGGTCCAAAAGCCGGACTTGGCCGCTCACATCCATATGGTTCGTCGGCTCATCGAGCAAGAGCAGCTTGGGCTCTTGGGCGAGTGCGCGGGCCAAATAGGCGCGCTGCCGCTCGCCGCCGCTCAATCGTTCGAGCGGTTCATCGATTTTCCCCGTCAGGCCGACGGCCGCAAGCGCGTCTCGGAGGGCGGCTTCATCGTCCTCCGTCCACGTCGGAAAGAAGCCGCGCTGATGAGGATAGCGGCCGAGCGCCACCGTTTCCCTCACCGTATAGCCGGGCGCCGCCTCCGCTGTCTGCGGCAAGACGGCGGCCATCCGCGCCCATTGCTTCGCAGACAGCGCCGAGAGCTTTCGGCCATCGATGACGATCTCCCCGCTTGCCAGCGGCAGCTCTTTGCTGATGAGTTTGATCAAAGTCGTTTTCCCGCTGCCATTCGGCCCTAAGATGCCGAATATTTCGCCTTTTTCCACGGCAAACGTCACACGATCAAGCACTTGCTTTGGTCCATACCGATGCGATACGGCCCGCACCTCGAGCATCATCATCCCATCTTTCGCTTCATTTTTCGGAAAAACAAGACGGCAAATAGCGGGGCGCCGATCAGCGCGGTGATGACGCCGATCGGCAGTTCGCGCGGTTCGATGATCGTCCGCGCCGCCACATCGGCAAGCACAAGAAACGCACCGCCGTACAAGAGCGACAGCGGCAACAGCACCCGGTAGTTCGGCCCGCACACAAGCCGAACCATATGCGGAACGACAAGCCCGACAAAGCCGATCGTCCCTGACACCGACACCGCCGCGCCGGTGAGCAGCGCCGCTGCCGTCAAAATGATGACTTTTCGGCGCGTAACATCAACGCCGACATGAAGCGCCGCCTCCTCGCCAAAGGCAAACGCGTTCAACTCGCGGCTGTTGGCGATGAGCACTGCGGCCCCAACGAGAAAAAACGGCAGCAACAGCCCGCTGTATTTCCAGCCGCGCATCGCCACGCTCCCCATCAGCCATGAGATGATTTGCCGCAATTCTTCCCCGGTCAACGCGATCATGAGCGAAATGAACGCGCTGAAAAACGCGCCGAAGATAATGCCGGCTAAAATGATCGTCTCAACCGACATGCGCCGCTCCACAGCGCGAGTGAACGCCAAAACGGCGGCAAGCGTCGCCATGCCAAACAAGATGCTCACGACCGGCAGCGTAAACGTGCCAAAGAACGGCCATTGCCAGCCGAGAAAGATGACGAGCACCGCCCCGACCGACGCGCCGGACGAGACACCGAGCGTGTACGGATCGGCGAGCGCATTTTTTAACAGCCCTTGAAACGCGGACCCGGCCAGCGCCAATGACGCCCCGACCAAAAACGCAAGCACGACGCGCGGCAAGCGGATCGCCATCACGATCGGCACCCAATCAGCCGGAATGTGGCGAGGCAGCGCCGCTCCGAACCATTCAGCCGCCAAAATGCGGACAATAGAAGAAAAGGGAATCGACAGCGATCCTGTCGATATCCCTACGAGCAACGATAACACGGCCGCGGTGACGGCCAATATATACATCCACATTTTACTTGAACACATCCGGGTAAATGGCTTTGGCAAGTTCCTCGACCCCTTCGACAAGGCGCGGACCCGGTCGGCTTACTAAGTCGGTGTTGACGTCATACACCCGCTTGTTTTTCACCGCCGGCACGTCTTTCCAAGCGGCGCGCGCCAACACTTGCTTCGCTCCGCCGTATGTCGTGATGATGACATCCGGCTTATAGGCCACGGCTTTTTCTTCCGTCACCATCGGCCAGCCTTCCAAGCTGCCGGCGACGTTTTTCGCTGAAATCACTTGAAGCATCTCATCCATAAACGTCCCTTTGCCGGCCGTATACAGCTGCGGCGGCGGCGACACTTCAATCCAGACATTGGCCTGTTTGTCCGCCGGGATTTGTTTCGCTTTTTCTTTGATTTTCGCAAGCTTCTCTTTCATCTCATCAATCACTTGCTTCGCTTTGTCTGTCGTCCCGGTCGCTTTGCCGATCAAGTCGATGGACGCATATACATCGTCGAACGACTTCGCGTCATTGACGACAAGCACGGTAATGCCGGCGTCTTTCAATTGCTTGAGGCCATCGCGCGAGTTATGGGCGCTTGACGCGTGGGCCAAGACGAGATCCGGTTTGAGCGAAATGATTTTCTCGACATTAAACTCCATGCCGCCGATTTTCGTTTTCGTTTTGACGTCTTCCGGATAATTGTCAAAATCGCTGACGCCGACGATCTTATCGCCCAACCCCAACGCATAGGCGATTTCCGTATTGCTCGGGATGAGCGAGACGATTTTTTTCGGTTCCGCTTTGATCGTGACATCCTCGCCAAGCCCGTCTTTCACTGTCACTGGAAACGCCGCTTGTTCCGTTTTCGGCTCGTCTTTTTTCGCAGGCTCGGTGCTGCCATTCGCCCCGCCACAGCCGACGAGCACGGCGGCCAAAAGGAAGAACACCGCCACCACCGCCGGCCATGTCCAACGTTTCATCCGTCATTCCCCCTTCAGTGATGTATGTACAATAAAAAACGCCCATTCCGCCTAAATCTGGGAATGAGCGCGAAACAGACCGCCAATGGGCACAACAATGCCCTGTACGACTGTTTCCGCGTCTCACCCCCCGAAGATTCGGAAACTGCGGCAAGCAAGGCAGGTCTACTGGCTCATGCTTCATCCTACTCTGAAGCCTTCCCGTACGGAAAACAGCGCAAGCCATCTGTCCGTACAGTGGCGATTTCATTTCGTCCGCATTGACAGTTGCGGGGACAGCTCCGGATTCCCACCGGATTCCCTATTAAGCCGTTTCGGCACCTTGCTGCAAATGGATTCAGTTATGGGATATGGACATTTTTATATTAAAACAGCGTTTGCCGTTTGACAACTATTTTTATAGAAAACTGGCAGCCAGCTCTCCAAACCAGCGTTCCCAGCCAAGCGTCCGCCTAACCGCCATAGGAAAAGGCGCCCCGCCTTTATGCAAGACGCCTTTCTGACTGCCGGCTCCACTCGTCACTGTTGAATATATTTGTCAAACACAAAACCAAAATCTTTGACCGTATAGTTCTTTTTCGCTTCCGTCAGCCAGCGAAAAGCGTATTCATTCACGGCCTGAAAATCCGCCGACACATTGGCGCCGTCGCCGCGCATGTTGGCAAACACCTTGGCCGCCAGTTCCAAACTCCGCTCCGCATAGTTGAACTTCGTTTCGTTTTCATGGCAAATGTCCGCGATCGCCAGCAGCGATTTATACAAGTCTTTCAGTTCCTCGATATGCTTTTTATGCACATCGATCGAGTATGCGTGCGGGCCGATTTTAAATTTGATTTCCGCATCCAAATCGACCGTCCCGGCTGTTTCGAGCGACACGTCGGAAATCGGATGCTTATAGTAATCGTAGCGGCGCAGCGTCCGTTTTTTGCTCGCGGCGCTCGTGCCGTCCAGATGAATGAGCGCGCGGTTTGTGAAGCAATATTCATCGGATTTCGACTTGATGAGAAAATAGATTTTTTCTCCATCCTCGTGCATCACATAATCATCGGCATCCACTTTGTCGTAGTCTTTCGGCTGAATAACCGAGCCGATGTCGCTTAGCCCAAGCACATCGGCGGCGACTTTTCCAAACATGCTCATGTTCCTCCGGCTCCTTCCACGTTTTATCGGCGCCCACCTATTGGCGGATGAACGGCGTTTTGCCTTAACAAGGCGCCGTAATCTCATACCTTTCATCTATGTAATACGTCGAGATCGGAAAAACGTTTCATCGCCTCTAAAAATCAAAGACCCGACGCCTTTTATGACGGCGTCAGGCTTTACAAGCGACTACAGTTCCCCGCTTAGACGGGAGTCTTTGTTCGTGAGCCGCAAAAAGATCAGGTAAAATTCAACAACAGCAAATCCGCCCCAAACGCCGTGGCCAGTTCGGCGTTGGTGACCGCCGGATACAGCGGCGCAAATTCCCCGACGACTTCCGCGACGATCACCCTGCCTTCTGACGCTTGAATCGATTGTTTTAACACATGGTGCAATCCGACTGGAATGAGCAGCCGGTTGAGGAACCCGAAAATGCCGACGCCAACCGCCCCGGCGCCGACGATCCAATGGCCGACCGCGTTGATGCCATCTTGAATCGGCGGCCATACATAGCCAAAAATCAAGGCAAGCACGAGCATGACAAGCGATGTCACGATCGGCACAAACCGCCGGCCGCCGAAGAAGCCGAGCCAATCCGGCAGCTTGATATCATGATAACGGTTATATAAAAGCCCGGCGATCACCCCGGAGAGGATGCCGCCCAACACAGACATATTGATGTCCTTATCAATCGCGGCGGCCCCTTTTGTCAAGACAAAGTAACCGATCGCGCCGGCCAGAGCGGCGGCGCCGTTGCCATCTTTCGCAAAACCGATCGCCACGCCGATGGCGAAAATGAGCGCTAAATTGGAAAACACTGCATCGCCTGCGGCGGCGATAAACGGAATATTCAGTGAACTACCCCCACTTAATTTTCTAGCGAAAATTTGAAGTGGG
>NZ_SDKL01000032.1:0-37119 GCF_004123125.1 Geobacillus sp. PK12 | reverse complement strand
ACAGCAGTCACTGCGGGGATGAACACGAGTATCGTCTTAAAAATTTTATACCGCTAACGTGACGGGTATGGGATCGAGTCCTTGAAAAAGACGCTTCTTTCCGTCTTGTTGGCGAC
Source organism: Geobacillus sp. PK12 (assembly GCF_004123125.1). Classification (NCBI taxonomy): domain Bacteria; kingdom Bacillati; phylum Bacillota; class Bacilli; order Caryophanales; family Anoxybacillaceae; genus Geobacillus; species Geobacillus sp. PK12. The sequence continues at coordinate 37,003 of NZ_SDKL01000032.1, read as the reverse complement.
TTGCCCGCTGTGGCCGTCGGCCGCCTTGGCCGCCGATGGAAGTCCGTCCTCATCCTCACCGACACTCATGGTCGCTGAGCATAACGCTTTGCTGAGGAGAGGAGCGACGGATTCCTATCAAATCGTCGAATCCATTTCCGCTGGCCAACAAGTAAAGGTCATCGACAAGTTCCAAAACGCTGCTGGCGAAACGTGGTATCGCATCGAATACAAGGGCATCACGGGCTGGGCGCGGGCAGACGACTTTTCTGAAGCGCATGTCTCTTCCGCCTTCCCTAACGTGATGTTCGCCAAGCAAGACTCGTTGCTGAAAAGAGGGGCAACCGATTCATATCGGGCCGTTGGTTCGATTCCCGCTGGCCAACAAGTGAACGTCATAGACGAGTTTCAAAACGCCTATGGTGAAACGTGGTACCGCATCGAGTACGGAGGCGTCACCGGCTGGGCGCGTGCGGACAGCTTTTCCAACCAACCACCTTCCATGCTCGTCGGAAAGCGTGCGGTCATCGCCGCCAACGACATCGCGATGCGCAAGGGGGCATCCCCTTACTATCCGGTCGTAAAAACACTGTCTAACGGCGATGTCGTCTCCATCATGGCCGAGTTCACCAATTCGCTCGGGGAACAGTATGTGCGTGTGGAGTGGGCGGGAGTCAAAGGATGGGTGAAAACGGAACAGATCTACATACCCAAACAGCTTCCGACACTTTTGCCGACATTCATGAACGTTGTGCAGTCCTCCCCGGTTCGCCGCGGGGCGAGCGTCCATTACCGCGCCGTCGCCACAGTGTCACGCGGTCAATCTGTCAAAGTGATCGATTTGTTCGTCACAAATGGTCAGGAACTTTGGTACCGCGTTGATCTCGGACATGTCCGGGGATGGGTGTCGGAAAAAGTGTTGACGATGTCATCAACCATTTCGGTTCCAAGCGGTGTCTCGGATACGTCCAGCATCTCAGGCCAGCCGCTGACGGTCAGCGTGTCGGTCGCCAATGTGCGGCAAGCTCCATCTTTAAAAGCAAAAGTCGTCACCCAACTGAAAAAAGGAACCAAACTGAACAGCCTGTCAAGCGCCAAAGATGCGTCGGGAGCGCTTTGGTACAAAGTGTCCCTCAATGGAAAAACGCTCGGCTGGGTGCACGAGACGGTCGTAACCAAATCCTACCTTTCCCCACCAGCCAGCCAGGGGAAGCAAAAGCAGGTGACAACCGCTAATGCGGCGCTGTTTGCCGAACCTTCGTTGAGCGCCGCCGTCATCGAGCGGATTGCGAAAAACCGAACGGTCACGGTTTTGAAGACGACAGAAGCATCTCCGTTCGACTGGGTGCAAGTCACCTCTGCATCGGGGAAAACGGGATGGATGCCGGCGTTTGAAGTCAACGCCCCATCCTACGTATACGTCAAACAGGCGGGCACTCCGCTGCGCCGAGGCGCCTCTTCAAACTATCAATCGTTGAAGACGCTGGCAGCGAATGAGCGGCTTGCTGTCCTTTACGAATATCATGGATGGCTGAATGTCGAAACATCCAATGGCGTCCGCGGATGGGTGGAAGAATCGAGCACCTCTACCGTCGCCTTAAATAGTCTCGTGGAACCGACGTTTTCGACCATCAACGACAATGCCTATTTGACGTGGAAAAAAACGTCTAATTTCCGCGTCTCCTATTCGTTGTTGCCGGGCAATCGCCTGAAAATCACCGGCTCGTTTTCCTACGCTGAAGTCCCGTCGACCGACATTCCAGGCATCCAAACGGTGGAGTGGACGGGCAGCAGCCTGCTCATCACCTTTGAACCGGGGTACACGTTCACCCTTCGCCATTACAGCGACCGATTGGCGCTGAAAATTCTCGAGACCGGACTCAAGGGCAAAAAAATCATTATTGACGCAGGGCACGGGGCGCACGACACCGGGGCGATCGGCCCTGGCGGCACGCGGGAAAAAGATATTACGCTGGACACCGCCTTATTGCTAAAAGAAGAATTGGAGCGGGCCGGAGCGATCGTGAAATTGACGCGAAGCACCGACATCTTTTTGGAGCTGTCGGAACGGACATGGATCGCCAACAGTTCCGACTACGACGCCTTTATCAGCATTCACGCCGACTCGTACTCGCGGACATCTCGCGGAACGACAACGTACTACAACGTATCGAGCAACTTCAATGGGCCAAAAAGCGAGCAGTTGGCCGCCATCGTGCAAAAACATCTTGTCCAACAGCTCGGAACATATGACCGCGGCCATAAAACGCAAGACTTTTACGTCAACCGGAAAAACGAGCTGCCGAGCATTCTCGTTGAGCTCGCCTTCATCTCCAATCCAAATGAAGAGGCGCTGCTCAAAACGAAAGCGTTCCGCCAAAAAGCGGCCGTCGGCATTCGCGAAGGACTGGAAGAGTATTTCAGCCAATTCTAGTTTGTTCGCGTTCGGAGAATAATAGCATGAGAAGGCCGGTAATGCAACGGATTGCAAAGCTTTACGACGGAGTTCGTCAAACTGAGAAACATGGCAGCATCGCGTTTTCATTCCTTGCGATTCCTCATGAACCGAGCGAATCCGTTGTTTTTCACCGGCCTTTTAGGAAAGCTATTATTCTCCTTTCTTTCCATATCCAAAAACGGGGGAGATGAACATGATGAAACGAAAAGCCAAATGGGCCGTTGCTGCCAGCCTGGCGGTCGGAATGACGGCAGGCGCCCTCTTGTTTACGCCATCGGCGATGAAAGCATCGGAAGAAGTCGTGTTAGCGAGCGTCGACTGGGTGACTTCCCAGCTCAACCCGATGAAAAACGACATTGCCAACCTGAAAGCACAACTGGCCGCCCAGCAACAACAAATTCAACAACTTCAACAACAACTTGCCAGCAAACCCGCTTCGCCTTCTTTGCCTTCTGTCGTCTATGTAGCGAAAAACAATGCGGCCGTCCGCAGCGGAGCGTCAACGAGCTACCGCGTCATCACTTATAAACAGGCAGGGGCTTCACTGCAAGTCGTCGGGGCGCACCTTACTTCCCAAGGACTTTGGTACAACGTCGTCCTATCTTCATCGCTGAAAGGATGGATCCATTCAGGCGATGTCTCGACATCCGCTGTCAGCAGCGACAGCACCAAGCACGTCATCGCCACGGCCGCGGTCAATATTCGAAAAGGAGCGACGACTTCTTATCCGATTATTGCGACCGTTCCAAAAGGGACAGAGATGGTCTATATCCAGCCGTTTACCAACAGCAAAGGAGAGAAATGGTACAACGTGCAGCTGTCTGACGGGCGGCGGGGTTGGATGGCCGCTGAATTTGGTGAGGTGAAGTAGACGGTGAAAAAACTAGCGTGGTTGGCCGTCGTCCTGTTTTGGCTCATCACCTCTCCTTCCGCCTCGAACGCCGCTGGGGTGAAAACGTACAACAATCCCGTGCAAGTCCTTTTATATAAAGGAGCATCGGTGACAGCCGCCGTCGAAGGAAACTATCAAATCGTCAATAAAGAGACGTTGACGATCACCCCGTTGCCAAGCGGGACAAATCTGACATTTCGGTCTTCCTCTTCGACCGTGTTTGTCACGTACAATGGAAAGACGGATTTTTCAAGCACCGGATTTACTATTCAAGAAACAATCGGCGCGGCGCCGTTGTCCCTTGTCAAGGTGAACCAAACGCGGTATCGGGGAAGCGTCGACATTCGCCTGCAAAACAGCGCCTTGTATGCTGTCAATATTTTAGATATGGAAGATTATTTAAAAGGAGTCGTGCCGAGCGAGATGCCTGCCTCTTGGCCGCTTGAGGCGCTGAAGGCGCAAGCCATTGCAGCCCGAAACTATGCCTATAAACATAAAACAAGTTTGACGACCAATCCAAACACACAGACGTATAAAGGATATGATGGAGAATCTCCCCGATCGAACGAGGCAGTGGATGCGACAAGAGGATTGTATCTTAAATATAATGGCAGTGTCATTGAAACGTATTACCACTCGACAAGCGGCGGCAGAACCGCCAACGTAAGCGACGTCTGGAACTCGTCGCAAACCGCCTACCCATATTTGGCGAGCGTCGATGACCCGTATGAATCATCGCCGTACAGCCGTTGGTCGTTCACCTTCTCCCCGTCTGTGCTGCTGCGTTCGTTCGGGCTCACCGATCCATCGGTTGTTTTATACGACGTCTCGATCACCAAAACCGGCGCGAACGGGGAAGTGGGGGCCGTCACGATTGAAACCTCGGCCGGCGAAAAAACGGTGAAAGGCAATGAAACGACCATCCGCAAACTGTTCCCGCTAGACGGCAATCAATTTTACGGCATCTTGCCGTCCAACTGGTTCGACATTCAAGTGCAAAAAAGCGGTCCATCCGTGTCGATTCAAACGACGAACGGCAGCATCGCCGCCTCTTCCTTGTCATCTTATTCTGTCCAAACAGAGAACGGAACGGTTTCGCTCGCCGGCGTCGAAGGAATCAAAGTACAAACAACGGATGGCATCATGCCGCTTTCCGCCTCGCCGTCAGGGGTCAGCTCGATCACCGTCACGGGAAAAGGCTGGGGGCACCGGGTCGGCATGAGCCAATACGGAGCAAAAGCATTCGCCGAGCGCGGATGGACGGCGGAGCAAATTTTAGAACACTACTTCCCCGGTGCTGAAGTCTCGTTCTAGCGACAGAGTCCATGATGTCATACGGGATTTTGCTCTCCACCTCGGCATCACGCGGGAACAAAAAAGGGCGTCCTTCTTTGTGAGCGGAACGCCCTTTCTTCTTTTTCTATTTTTCTGTCCATCTGACGGATTCACGTTTTGTTTCATCGCCAAGGGCGTGAAGCAAATCGTCGACAATGCGAATCCATGAGTATTGCTCCACCGCCAACTTGCGCCCATTTTCCGCCATCTTTTCGTATTCCTCTCTCGGAAGGCAAAGCAGCTCGAGAACCGCCGCGGCGATCTGTTCGGGATTTTCTGGAGGAGCGATTTTTCCGCAATGGTATGTTTCTAAAATCTCTGCGCTCTCCCCTTCGCCGCAATACAGCACCGGGGTTCCGGTGGCGATCGCCGGGAAAATTTTCGACGGCCTTGCTCCTTTAAACAAGTCGATGTTGCGCAGCGAAACGATGCTGTAATCGGTGATGGAGAAAATCTCCGGCATCTTCTCAACCGGAACGGATCCGTAAAACGTCACATTGTCAAGGCCAAGCTCTTCTTTTAACGCCATCAGCTTTTCCCGCTCTTGGCCGTCGCCGACAAACAGGAAATGCGCCCGTTCATCTTTCGCTTTGACGATGGCCGCCGCCCGCAGCACCGAATCGAGCCCTTGGGCGTATCCCATCGTTCCGGCGTACGTAAACACCACTTTTCCTTCGAGCCCTAATTCCGCGAGCAGCTTCTTGTTTTTCGGCAACGGGCGAAACACATCCGTGTTGACGCCGTTCGGCAATAAAAAGACATCCTCGGGCGCTTTCCCTTGCTCAATCATATAATCGCGAATGCCTTCCGTCGCGGCGGCGATTTTCCACGCCTTCCGGTATAAAAACAGCTCGAGCCATCTCGCCATTCGAATGAACAGCCGATTTTTCAAAATGCCGAGCTCAACGGCCGATTCCGGCCAAATGTCGGCGACGTTGAAAACAAACTTCGCCCGTTTCAACTTCGCACCCACGTACCCGGTGATCCCTAAAAACAACGGCGGGGAATTGCAAATGATCACATCCGTCGGCTTCGCTTTCACAAGCAGCGAATAAAACGAGCTGAACGTAAACGAAAAATACGAAGCGAGCCGTTTCCAAAAGCTCCCCTTTGGCGACGGATAAATCCATGTCCGATGAACGGGAATGCCGTCCCATTGTTCGAACAAATAAAACAGGCCGCGGTATGGCTTGGGGATGACGCCGTGCGGATGATGCGGGAACGCCGTGAGCACTTCCACTTGATGCCCCCGTTTGATCAGCTCTTTGCTCACCTCATACACACGAATTTGCGGTGCGCCTGTTTCCGGCGGGAAGTGTTGGCATAGGTACATGATCCTCATGGCCCGCTCCACACCACTTTCCCAAAAAATCGCAAACGAACGTTCCATTTCGAGCGCCAAGAGGCGAGCGCAAACGAGGCGTGGAAAAGGGGAAACGCCCCCCTGGCATCGTCCCGCTGTCCTTGGATGGATAATCGTTGCCGCGAACCGACGGTCATCATGAGCTTGCCAACGGAAAGCCGCCGGCTTCGCGACTTAGCCTCCGCTTTCGGCAACAAACGAGCACCAACCGCGGCGGCTGACATGACGGCTTTGTTCCTCATCAACTCCCTCCACCGCCTTTCAACGTTTGTTCATACAATCGGATCATGCGCATCGCATTTTCCGTCCAATCGTAATGTTCATGGACATGGTTGACGCCGTTTTCCCCCATTCGTTGCCGCAGCCTCTCATCAAGCAGCAGCCGTTCGAACGCCTCCGCCAGCTTTTCCGGACTGTTTTTCGGCACGATCAACCCCGTTGTTCCCTCACGAACGACTTCCGGCAGCCCGCCGACGTTGGAGACGACAACGGGAACGCCGCACGCCATCGCCTCGACGGCGGCAACGCCAAAACTTTCGCTGTCTTCAGTCGAAGGCACGGCGAAAATATCCATTTGATTGATATACAGCGGCACTTGTTCGTTCGGAACTTTGCCGGCAAACGTCGTCACGGATTGGATGCCGAGGCGGGCGCACAGCTCCTCGTATTCGCTCCGCTGCGGCCCGTCGCCGACGATCAACAGCTCCGTTTGCGGATGCCGCTCGTGCACAATGGCAAACGCCCGAATCAAATCGGCGATCCCGTACTTGTCGGAAAGAGCTTTCACCGTGCCGATCGTCACGGTCCGTTTCGGCTGTTTCGGCAACGGTTTGAAGCGGGCGACATCAACACCAAACGGCGTCACTTCGATCGGTTTGTCCGTATACTTTCCGGTTTCTTTCGCCATCACATGGCTTGTCGAACAAATGACATCCGCTCGCTGCAATGTATATTCAAGCATCCATCGGTTCCAACGATTGGCATTCGGAAACTGATACACGTCGCGCCCCCAGACGGAGACGTAAAACGGATGATACGAAGCAAGCGCCCCGATCAACCCGTAGCTGGAGGCATAATGGGCGTGCAAAATATCTGGTTGAAACGAAGCGAGCAGCCGCTTTAATGAAAAGACAGTGGAAAAATACGACAACTTCCCCGGCAGCCATTTCGGCAGCACGACTGTCTCGACTTCTTTCGCTTGCTCCGGCCCGTAATGGTCTTTAAACGTCACGACTTTCACATCAATGCCTTGCGTTTGGTAAAAGCGGGCCCACTTATGCGTATGGATCGATTTGCTTGGAGCCAATAAGGCGACTTTCATCGGAGGCCCCCCACCAACGTTTCTTTCACCTTTTCCACTCTCGCTTCCCACGAATGTTTCGCCATAAACGTCTGCGCAATGCGCAAGCGGCACTCCTCGAGCATGTCGGCCATCTTGGCGATCGCTTCTGCCATCGACGACGGGTTGTCGTCGCAAATGACGCCGTACCCATCCGCTTCAATCAACCGCTTTTGCGCTGAGCAAGCGGTGGCGACAATCGGCAGGCCGCTCGACAGATAGTCAACCAGCTTGACGGGAACGGAAAAATCATTATACTCGCTCCGCCGCCGCGGGATGAAGGCGAAATCCATCTCCGCATACAAACGGTCGAGCGCTTCGCCGCTGACGTGCTCGACGCGCACTTGCAAGGCGGCAAGCTCTTCTTTCACCGCAAGCGGCTGCCGCTCGTACTCGTCTTTTCGGCAGACGACGGTGAGCGAAACAAGCGGCTTGCGGCGGTTGGCCAAGCGAATCGCCTCAAGCAGGAGCAAAAGCCCATAGTCGGCATTGTTGATGCCGCCAACATAAATGGCATTCAGCGGCTGTTTCGCCGTCCCGAACCGCTGAAACGGCTTTTGCTTCCCACCCGGCGGCAAATCGACCATCGGGCGGCGGATCGCGACGTATGTTCCCATTTCGAGGCTCGGCAAAAAGATGACATCGCAGTACCGCTCGTAAAACCGTTCTTCCCAACGGTACATCATTTGCATGGCCGTTTTTTTCCAACCGCGGAGCGGATACAAATCAGGAAACTTCCAATAGACGTCGCGGTAAAAGACGCCGATCGGAACATTGCGGGCTTTCAAGTAGCGGAGAACGTCTCGGTCGACGAACGGACGTTGCGGCCGGTGTCCTGGGTCCGTGAGCCAAAGCGGAATCGTCTGGTTTTCCATATAGCAAAACCAGACATCATCGAGCTTGCCTTGGCTGCGGAGCTCTTGAAATTGCTTCTCCCGCTCGGCTGACGTGCCGGCGATCAGAAGAACGTCCACTCCCTCTTTCGCTCCCCAGCGCAAAAACGCTTGATGCATTTCATACGGCCGCAGCTTTGACCCGCTGTTTCGTTCCGCGGCGAGTGAAAACGGGTAATAAATCAATACGGTTTTCATCATTCATCCCTCATCAGTGATTCGCCTTTTCGTTGCAAACCATGCCCGTAAATCCCCCTGCACCCGCAGCCACAACGCCATTCCGCCAAACAACGCCACGAGCAGCACCCAGGTCGGATTGAACAAAAAATCGGTGAACCCACCGACGAGCGTGCGGGGGATGTTAATGGAAAAATAAACGAACAAACTTAAAAACAAAGGATTTTTTGGCAGCCGTAGAAACCCAATGTACAACAGCTGCGTCACGACACCGACATACAGCGTGCCGATGACGATCCCCACATAACCGAAATTGGCATACGCCTCAGCGACAAAAAGGGTGTTCAACACTCCCCCTGTCCCGTCTTCAATCCGCTCTGGGAACACGTGCGCCATCACGAGGCGGGCGGAGCGGACATTCTCGACGTCAAACAACCCTGTTAAAATCGAGGGCAAGCTTTTTCCATAAAGAAATGGCAGCGCTTCGCCGAACAAATTCAAATGAAGAAACGTCGGCGCGATTTGCGCCAAAATCATGCGGCCGATCGGGCCTTTGTTGTAAGACAAAAAGGTCGCAACATCTTGCACCCCTTGAATGACGATGTACATGCCGACGAGCACCGCCGCCCCCACTCCCCCATACAACGCCAATTTCGCCGCCGACAGCCTTGTTTTTCCAATGTAGATGCGAATCAGCAAAAACATCATCACGTAAAAGAAAATCGGCGATTTGGCCAAATCATACACATTGACGAACACCGCCCCGACAAACAGACAGATAAACAGCAGCTTCCACCGCCACTCGTGCGTCAGCTCGGCAAACAAATAAGCGATAAACGACAAAAGCGGCGTGAGCGTAATGGCAAAAATATTGCGAACGAGCACGTTTCCGGCAAAATGGCGCGACGCCTCAATGCGCAACGCAGCCAAGCTCTCATCCGTCCCTGTCAAGAGCGCAAACACCGGAATCGTCGGCGTTTTCCAAATCATATACGCAATGGCGGCAAAACTGAGCAGCGACAGCGCCAAAAACGCATAAAACACTTGGCTGCCCGTCGCTCCAGCCAACGGAGAAAGCGGCTTTTGCAAATAGGCGCGAAACTCCTGCCTCGCTTCAAATCCGCACAGCCTTGAAACGACCACCATCGACAGCGGGAACACGATCATGACAAAGCATACGACAGCAAATCCAATCTGCCGGTATTCCTCAGGCCGAAACAGCTTGCGAATCATGTAGTAATCGTCCATCCCCAAGGCGATCAGCAGCGCGCCGATGAAGCTTGACAGAAGGAACGAGTAATAGTACACAATCGACACGAGATTCGGCGCCGTCCATGAAAGCGTCCCCGCTGCATAGCGAAACATCAAGGTGGAGGCGACAAGAACAATCAACCCAATCAACACGTCCAACATGCCGACGCACCCTTATCGCTGTCCGATCGCCGCCACGATTTTCTCCGCCGCATGCCCATCGCCAAAGACGTCCGCATAAACAGGGGCGACTTCCTTGTGGACCGCCGCGACGATCTTCTCGCGGTCCGTACCGGTTAAGATGTTCGCCCCGCCTTCGAGCGTTTCCACCCATTCGGTTTGTTCGCGCACCGTCACGCAAGGCACACGAAGGAAATACGCTTCCTTTTGTACGCCTCCTGAATCGGTGATGATTTTTTTCGCGCCGCTCTCTAACCGAAGCATGTCCAAATAACCGACCGGATCGATCAGCCGAAGCCCTGGAATCGCCGAAGCGTCCAAGCCGTACTCTTCAAGCTTATGCCGCGTCCGGGGATGAATCGGCCACACTTTCGTTCCGGCAATATCCCGAAAAGCAGCCAAAATGGCTTTCAATTTGTCGGGGTCATCGGTATTTTCCGCTCGGTGAATGGTGATCAAGTAGTAGGATTGTTCCGCCAGCGACAAATCAGCCAAAATCGTCGATTGGCGCTGTGCGAGCTCCTTGTTGTACAAAATGGCGTCATACATGACGTCGCCGACATTCCAGACGTTTCGCGTAATATTTTCTTTTCGTAAATTTTCCACGGCCGTCTCCGTTGGACAAAATAAGAGCTCGGAGACATGATCGGTCATGATGCGGTTGATTTCTTCCGGCATCTGCTTGTTGAAGCTGCGCAGTCCGGCTTCGACGTGGATGACGGGAATATGGAGCTTCGCTGCGACAAGAGCGCCCGCGAGCGTCGAGTTCGTATCGCCATAGACGAGCACATAATCCGGTTTTTCCTGCATGACAATTTCTTCAATTTTCATCAGCATTTCGCCCGTTTGCTTTCCATGGCTGCCTGAACCCACCCCAAGATAGTAGTCAGGCGTCGGAATGTTCAACTCCTCAAAAAAAATGGCCGACATATTCGGGTCATAGTGCTGCCCGGTATGGATCAGCACTTCGGTATATTGTTTTCGCAAGACGCGCGAGACGGGGGCAGCCTTGATAAACTGCGGTCTGGCGCCTAACACGGTGGCGATTTTCATCCGAAACACCTCCTAGATCAGATGAGCGGTTATCAAGTATTTTGCGCATTTTCATCCTCGATCGTGCGCACCGGACGGCGCAAATCACGATCAACCCGGCTGGCAAAGAGTGTGGCGGCAAACAGGCCCCAACCAGCGAGCACCCAGCCGTCAGCAAGCGGCGCCTGCTGAACGTAGACGATGACGATGAGGGCGAGCAATGTGCCGACCAAAACCAAAGCCATCTTTTTCCATGACACTGGCACAGGATACACTTGCTGGCTTTTGCGAAAAATGAAAGCCACAGCGACCATATACGTCATGAGGCTGGCCGCGACCGCCCCCCAGCTGAGCCAAAGCGGCACCAAAACGGCGTTCAACGCAAGATGAAGAAGCGCCGCTAGCGTGAACACCCGTGAAATATAGCCGGTTTCCTTTGTCAAAAACAAGCCGGTGGAAACAATCAGATAATAAAAGTTCAAAAACGTGACGGCCGATAAAAACGGGATATAGGACGCTGCATCGCGATATTCCGGTTTGAAAAAGGTTTCCACAAGCCACGGGCTCGCCGTGGCGATCAAAAGCAACCCAAACGCTCCAATGAGCAAAAGCGCCATATACACTTTCGCAAACAGCGCACGGCTTTCCGGCCGGTCTTTCATCGACATCGAATACGGACGCCACGCCATCTGCACGCCGCTCGTGATGAGCGTGATCACGGTCGCGAGACGCAAGGCAACCCCAAACACCCCGACTTCCTCCAACGACGCAAACCGTTGGATGAAAAACGTGCTGACGTTGGCGATCACCCAAAAGGCGAGCGAAGTCGGCACGAGCGGGGCGGCGTAGGCAAGCAGCTCCTTTAACACGTCAAAGCGCACGCGCCACACCATATACTTTACGGTCAAATGCAGCATCAACAAAAACACGAGCGCGCTGCTCACGAGCCGGCCGATGAGCAGCCCTTCCGGCGTCGCCGCGAACCACCGGAGCGCCGCATACGACAGCACAGCGACAAGCAGCATTTTCACGAGCGTCCAAATCACGACTTTTTTCGTCTGAAATTCAAACCGCAGCACCGTCGTCGCCATGACGAAAATCGTATCGAGCAGCAACGTCGCGATACTGATGTACAGCAAATCGACATAGCGAGGTTCTTGAAACAGCGCGCCTGCGATCCACGGACCGGCCAAAACGACAGCCAAAAATAAGATGGCGACGACAAACAGCCGGAAGTACATGACGTTGCGCACATACAAAAGGCGCTTCTCTTTGTCGTCCGTGTCGTAATAGTAAAAAGAGAGCGCCGAATCCGTACCGAAAATGACGAGAAATGTCAGCATCGACGTCCATTGGTCGATCAAGTAGACCGCCCCGTACTGCGCCTTGGACAAATAGCTTGTATAAATCGGCAGCATCAAAAAGGCAATCAGCTTCGTGCCGACGTTCATAAACGCGTAAAGGAGCGAGTCCGCTCCTAAACGCTTGAATGCCGAGAACAATTTATAACAACTCCCGCTCGTCGACCATTTTGCTGAAGCGCGCCGGGAATCCTTTCACGACCGTCCTCGGTTCCGTATCTTTTGTGACGAGCGCCCCAGCGGCGACAAACGTCTCTTCCGCCACCGTCACGCCCGGCAGCAAAATCGCTCCGCCTCCGACGCGCGCCCCGCGCTTGACGGTCGCCCCTTTGATTTTGGCGAACCGTTCTTCCGTCCGCCCCATGTAGTTGTCATTGGTCGTCGTGACGCACGGGGCGATGAACACATGGTCTTCGAGCGTCGTGTAGGCCGTGATGTAGGAGTTCGACTGGATTTTCGTCCGATCGCCGATTTGGACGTGGTTTTCGACGCACACCCCGCGCCCGACGATCACATATTGGCCGATGTGCACGTTTTCGCGCACGCTCGCCAAATCAGCGATCAATGTGTAGGCGCCGATCACTGCTCCTCGATAGATGACAGCGTTGGCGCCGATCGTGCAATGGTCGCCGATGACAAGCGGCGGCAGCTCGCCCGACAGCTTGACGGTGCTCGTTTTCGCCGGCTTCGGCGGTTTGCCGAGCACCGCTCCGTCGGCGATCGTCACGCCGTCGCCGACGACGGTTCCTTCGTGAATCGTGACGCGATGTCCGATTTTAACGTCGTTTCCGATTTTGACATTCGCCTCGATGACCGTGAAATGGCCGATTTCGACACGTTCACCGCAAACAACAGAGGGATCGACAACGTTCATGGTTTCGTCTCCTTCGCTTACAATTTGACGTATTTGGCCGGTTTCGACACATCTTTCATGGCGTTGCGTGTGTCAAACACGACCCGGCTGTGACGAGCGACCATTTCATAGTCGATGTTGGAATGGTCCGTCGTAATCAAGACAAGATCTGACTGCGCAAGCAGTTCCGGCGTCAGCTCGACCGTCTCAATCACCCGGTTGCACGCCCGGAACGACGGAACATACGGGTCGACGACCGCAAATTCCGCTCCGTATTGCTCGAGCAGCTCGACGATTTTCAACACTGGCGATTCGCGCACATCATCAATGTCTTTTTTGTAGGCGACGCCGAGCACCGTCACTTTCGAACCGCGCAGCGCCTTGCCTTCTTCGTTTAAAATGAGCATCGCGCGGTTGACGACATATTCCGGCATGGCGTTGTTGATTTCTCCGGCCAGCTCGATCAAGCGCGTATGGTAGTTGTATTCGCGCGCCTTCCATGTCAAATAAAACGGGTCGATTGGAATGCAATGGCCGCCAAGCCCCGGCCCCGGATAAAACGCCATAAATCCGTACGGCTTCGTTTTCGCTGCATCGATGACTTCCCAGACATCAATGCCCATCCGTTCGCACAAAATGGCCATTTCGTTCGCCAACGCAATGTTGATATGGCGGAACGTATTTTCAAAAATTTTCTCCATTTCCGCCACCGCCGGACTCGACACTTCATGGACATCGCCTTCAAGCACGGCGCGATACATCGCCGCTGCCACTTTCGTGCACGTCTTTGTCACGCCGCCGACGACTTTCGGTGTATTTTTCGTCTTAAACTGCTTGTTGCCCGGGTCAACCCGCTCCGGCGAATAGGCGACGAACACCGTCTCCCCGACGACGAGCCCTTTTTTCTCCAGCGCCGGTTTCACGATTTCTTCCGTCGTACCTGGATAGGTGGTCGATTCCAACACGACAAGCATCCCTTCATGGGCGTATTTAGCGATTTCCTTCGCCGAGTTTTCGACGTAGGACGTATCCGGCTGATGATGCTCATCGAGCGGGGTCGGCACCGCGATCGCCACGGCATCGACTTCCGCGATCCGGGCGTAATCGGTCGTCGCCACAAGCCGCCCTTGTTTGACCATCTCATGCAAATCTTCATCGACGACATCGCCGATGTAGTTGATCCCATTGTTCACTTGATCGACGCGGCTTTGTTGGATGTCAAAGCCAATGACATGAAACCCTGCTTTTGCTTTTTCGACTGCCAGCGGCAACCCGACGTAGCCAAGCCCGACCACGCCGATGACCGCGTCGCGTTTCTCAAATTTTTGCAACAGCCGTTCCGCGTAGTTCATTCCTCTCATTCCTTTCTACTCAGATAGTTGCACTCTTGTCCCCGTTTCCGCCGAACGCAAAATCGCTTCGATCAGCCGAACAGGAGCCAATCCGTCCAAACCCGTGACGATCGGCTCGCGGTCTTCGCGAATCGCTTGCACCATATCTTCAATGATCCATTGGTGCCCCGGCTTGCCAAACGGGTCGGCGTTGATCTCATCGATGAGCTTTGCCCGTTCTTCCTCGCTGACGCCTTCCGCTTCCCACGTTTCGATAAAGTTGGCCGTCCGGCCGCCGATTTTCACCGATGCCGTTTCACCGAAAATGGCGATCGATTCCTCCAAGTTTTGCGGATAAATCGTCGTCGCTGCCTCAATGACGCCAAGCGCCCCGCTTTCAAACTCGACGACCGCCGCCGCGACGTCTTCCGTCTCAATCTTGCGCAGCCTTGTCGCCGCCATCGCTTGCACCGCCTTGACCGGCCCCATCAGCCAAAGCAGCAAATCCAAATTGTGAATGGCTTGATTCATCAAGACGCCGCCGTCAAACTCTTTCGTCCCCCGCCACGCCGCCTGATCATAATAGGCTTGATTTCGATTCCAGCGCACCGTGGCGTTCGCATGGCTCAGTTTTCCGAACATCCCGCGCTCCATCGCCTCTTTCAGCTTCCGAATCGCTGGACGGAAGCGGTTCGGATGAACGACCGCGAGCTTCACGCCGCTTTCTTTCGCCGCGCGGATCATCTCTTCGGCGTCGCTCACACGGAGCGCCATCGGTTTTTCCACAATGATATGACGGCGATAGCGGGCCGCCAGCTTGGCCAGCCGCGCGTGCAATCCAGACGGAACGCAAATGTTGACGACATCGATCTGTTCGTTCTCCTTCAACATCGTCTCCATATCAGTGTAAACCGAAACATGCGACACGTCGCGCAAACGTTCCGGATTCGTGTCGCACACGGCCGCCAGCTCGGCGCCGTCCGCCTTTTCAATGGCATCGATATGTTTTTTGGCGATATGCCCCATGCCGACAATGGCAAAACGGATCATGAAGAATAGTACCTCCTCGCGTCCAATATATACTTCCAAAGCACGAGCCAAACGACCGTCAAAAACAGGCCGAGGACAAGGCCGACGGCCATCAGCTGCCCCGTATACGTTTTCGATTTCGCCACCGTTTCCGACAATACGGCCGGTTTTTCGTAAAAGACAAGATTGCCGCGGATGCGATTGACACGCTCCATCACTTCAGTCAAGTTGTTTTCCGACTCAACCAACAAGTCGCTGATGTCATGGAGCTGTTCCGGATTCAAGCGGCCCGACTGTATTTGTTCGCTATAATAATCGACTTTTTGCTGCAAGGCGCGCTCCCGTTCTTCCAGCGCATGCAAGTATTTCGTGGTGACATCAATCCGCTCTTGCGAATGGCGCTTGAGCCCCTGGCTGTATTCCGACACAACAAGCTTCAATTCTCGACTCACGTCTTGTTCATCGTCGCCTTTGACCGTGATTTGCACGTACTGTTCTTCAGGAACGACGACATCCAAGTTTTTCACATCTGGAAACTTCGCTTCTATATTTTTCGGATCCGTCAACTCTTTTACATCAATCGATCCGGTAAACACGACAGCTTTCCCCGTATACTTCTCCCCCTGCAGCAAAAGCCGCCCTGCGATGACGGTCAACACGATCGTCGCAAGCGGAACGAGAAGAAACCACCATTTTCGCTGCCAAAAAAAGCGCAAATATTCGTATAGCACAAACGGTCGTTTTTCCGCCGTCAATCCGGCCACCATCCCTTATCATAAAATAACAAAGTGTTGTGAACAAAACAAATGATCCAACGCCAAAGAAAACGCCATTGCTGTGCGCAAGTGACGTTTCCTTTGGCCGGTTGGACGATCAAGCGAAATGACGGTAAAACTCTGCGATTTTCTCGACGACGTACTGTTGCTGCTCCTCTTTCAGCTCTGGGAACATCGGCAGCGACAGCGCTTCTTTCGCCGCTTTTTCCGCCTCCGGCAGCTGCCCTTCCTTATACCCGAGCGAAGCAAACACCGGCTGCAAATGCAGCGGCAGCGGATAGTACACCATCGTCGCGATCCCCTGTTCTTTCAAAAACGCTTGCAGCTCGTCGCGCTTCGGCGCTCGAATCGTGTATTGATGGAACACATGATAGCGCCCGTCGACTTCTTTCGGCGTCACAACAAGGTCGCCGACCGCCTCCTCGAGCAGGCGCGTATACGTCGCCGCATGCTTGCGCCGCTGTTCCGTCCACCGATCCAGATGCGGGAATTTGACGCTTAAAATCGCCGCTTGCATCTCATCGAGGCGGCTGTTGTAGCCAAGTACATGATGGTAATATTTCGGCTTGCTGCCATGAACGCGGATGACCCGGCATTTTTCCGCCAGTTCGTCATCGTTCGTAATGATCATGCCGCCATCCCCGTAGGCGCCCAAGTTTTTCGTCGGGAAGAAACTGTACGTCGCCGCCGTCCCAAGCTCGCCGACGCATTTCCCGTTGTATTTCGCGCCGATCGCCTGGGCGGCGTCCTCGATGACAACCAATCCATGCCGCTTGGCAATCGCGGCGATCGCCTCCATATCCGCCATTTGCCCGTACAAATGCACCGGGATGATGGCTTTCGTCTTCTCCGTCACCGCCGCTTCAATTTTCGCTGGATCGATGTTGAACGTCACCGGATCGATATCGACAAACACCGGTTTGGCGCCGGCCCGCGCAATCGATCCTGCCGTCGCGAAAAAGGTGAACGCCGTTGTGATGACTTCATCGCCCGGCCCGACGCCGGCTGCTTGCAAAGCAATATGTATCGCATCGCTTCCGTTGCCGCAGCCGATTCCGTGTTTCGCCCGGCTGTAGGCAGCAATATCTGCTTCTAGCTTTTTGACATAATCTCCTAAAATAAAGCGGGAGGAGCGCATCACTTCATCCAATACGCGCATGATCTCCGGCTTCAATTGTTCATACTGTTCGCTTAAATCCAACATTGGCACGTTCATCGCAAGTTCCTCCAAATCCAAAAAATATGTAGAATAAACATGTTTAGTTTATCACATTTGCGTCAATATATAATGACAGTTTTGTGGCAATCTTGGCCTTGCCGCAAAAAAAATCAGCGAAGGAACGGCAGAAGCTGCATAAACAACGAAAAAGAAGGGTATAATTTTCCAAAGACGGGCCATTCCTGAAAAAAGCCGTTTGTCCCTTTCATGACACAAACGGCCCATTTGCTATTTATCGGTCATTTCCGTATACTTTTCGGCTTCCCCGAAGCAGCTTACGAATAAAGGTCATAAACGGCTTGTACTGATCATTGACCAAGCCGATCAGTTCAGCCAGCAGTTCCCCGAAGACGATCAAGGCAAAGACGATGAGAATGGACTGCCATAACGTCGAGGCGGAGAACAAAATCGCGCTGATGGCAAACATCAAGCCAAACGCATAAATGAGCAGCACCGTGTTGCGATGCGAAAAGCCGAGAGCCAGCAGCCGATGATGAAGATGCGACTTATCCGGCGCCGAGATCGGCTTTTTATTCACAATGCGGCGAATAATGGCAAATGTCGTATCGAAAATCGGCACACCCAAAATGATCACCGGAACGACGAAGCTGAAGAGCGTCACGCTTTTGTAAAGCCCTAGCACCGACAGGACGGAAATCGCATATCCTAAAAACAACGCGCCGGTATCCCCCATGAAAATTTTTGCCGGGTGGAAATTGTAAAACAAGAAAGCGATGACGCTGCCTAAGATGATCAAGCAGAGCGTGAAAATGAGCATTTTGCCCGCCATGCCCGCCATAACGGCAATGGCCGCAATCCCAATGGCGGAAATGCCCGCGGACAATCCATCCAATCCATCGATCAAGTTGATGGCGTTCGTAATCGCGACAATCCAAAATATCGTGATCGGGTAGCTCCACAGCCCCACCTCAAACGTGCCGACAAACGGAACGGTCAAAAGATCGACCTTCAGCCCGGAAGCAACAACGACGAACGCCGCCAGCAGCTGTCCGGCCAGCTTCACTTTTGGCGACAGCTCGTACAAATCGTCGAGCATCCCGACGAGCACGATGATGATGGCGCCGACCGTCATCCCCGTCACTTGCTCTTTATACACCCCGCCGACAAAATAGCCGACGGCGACACCGATAAAAATGGCCAATCCGCCAAGCCTTGGCATGACTTTTGTATGCACTTTTCTTCCGTTCGGCCGATCGACCGCGCCAATTTTGACCGCGAGCTTGATCACGAACGGGGTGATGACCAATACTGTGATAAACGAAGCCAAACATGCGGCAAATGCTTCCATATTCATGTGCAATCACCTTGGCCTTATAAAATCGCGGAAACACACATCATCTTTATGTTACCATATACGATGAGTAAATCAATCTTTTTTTACACCCCTTTTTTGTCCCCAAGGATGGAAAATTTCTTTTTCCCTTGCCGCGAGAAGCTCCGAGCGCCAATCCGGCGGACGATTCCACATTTTACATCCTCCCTCCACAGGAAACATCTTGTGCTATAATTAGGTTTTAGAGCACTTGGTGTGAATCATGCCTGTCTAGGAGAGGAATGGACATATGTTTGCAAAAGTAAAGCAACTATTTGACGAAAGCGCGCGAGAAGTGCAGCGTCTTGCCAAGCTGGCGGCGCAAATCAATGAATGGGAACCCACCATTTCTTCGCTGAGCGATGAACAACTGCGCCAAAAAACGGTTGCCTTCAAAGAACGGCTCGAACGCGGTGAGACGCTCGATGACATAAAAACCGAGGCGTTTGCCGTCGTCCGGGAGGCGGCGCGGCGCGTGCTCGGGCTGCGCCATTACGACGTGCAACTGATGGGCGGATTGGCGATGCATGAAGGAAACATCGCCGAAATGCAGACCGGGGAAGGAAAGACATTGGCGGCCACTTTGCCAAGCTACTTGCACGCCCTCCTTGGAAAAGGCGTCCACATTATTACAGCCAACGAATATTTGGCGCGCCGGGACTGCGAACAAATGGGCCGTGTGTTCCGCTTTCTCGGCTTAACCGTCGGCCTGAATGTGTCGCAAATGACGGCCAGCGAGAAAAAAGAAGCGTACGCGGCCGATATCACGTACGGCACCGGCACCGAGTTCGGCTTTGATTATTTGCGCGACAACATGGTGTACCGCCTCGAAGATAAAGTGCAGCGCCCGCTGTATTACGCCATCATCGATGAAATTGACAGCATTTTAATCGACGAAGCGCGCACCCCGCTCATCATCGCCAATAAATCGGGGATCGGAGCGGAATTGTTCCCGATTATGGCGCGCATCGTCCGCACCTTTGAAGAAGGAAAAGAGTATGAACGGTCCCCGGAGACGAAACAAATTTTCCTCACCGAAGAAGGGGCGCAAAAAATCGAGCGGGCGTTTGGCATCGACAATCTATACGACTGGGAGCATCACGTGCTGCTCCATCACGCGATGCAGTCGCTGCGCGCTTGGTTTATCATGCGGCGGGATGTCGATTACATCGTCAAAAACGGCAAAGTGATGATCGTTGACCCGTTCACCGGCCGGGTGATGGAAGGGCGCTCGTTCAGCGACGGCCTGCATCAAGCCATTGAAGCGAAAGAAGGTGTGGAAATCACCGAAGAAAACGACATCCAAGCCACGATTACGATCCAAAACTATTTTCGCATGTATGAGAAGCTAGCCGGGATGACCGGCAGCGCTACGCCGTCGAAAGAAGAATTTTGGCAAACGTACCGGCTGCGCGTGATTACGATTCCGACAAACCGGCCATCCCGCCGCACCGACTGGGACGACCTCGTCTACCAGACGTATGAGGCAAAAGTACGAAAAATTATTGACGAAGTGAAAAAAATGAATGCCATCGGCCGCCCCGTTCTCATCGGCACGACGTCAGTCGCCCAGTCGGAACGGTTATCAGCGGAGTTTTCCAAAGCAGGCATCCCTCACCACCTGCTCAATGCCAAAACGGAGGAAGAAGAGGCGCGCATCATCGCGACCGCCGGGCAAAAAGGGCAAGTGATGATCGCCACCAATATGGCCGGGCGCGGAACGGATATTTTGCTTGGGGAAGGCGTCAAGGAACTGGGTGGGCTGCACATCATCGGCACAGAGCGGCATGAAAGCCATCGCATTGATATGCAGCTGCGCGGCCGGGCAGGACGCCAAGGAGATCCGGGGTCTTCCCAGTTTATCATTTCGCTGGAGGATGATTTATTTCGGCTGTACGATCAAGAGGAGCTGGAAAAATGGCGAAGCAAAGTCAAGACGGATGAAACCGGGCTCATCGTGTCGCCCGACCCGATCAAGTTCGTCCAGAAAGTACAAACAACGATTGAAAACGCCCATTATTCAGCGCGTTTGCATTTATTGAAACTGGACACTGTGATTGACCAACAAAGCAAAGTCATCTACCATATGCGCGATCGCGTCTTGGCGCTGAAGCAAGCAGAGGTGCTGTCCGAGCTCCTTCGGCACATTCAGCGTTATATCACGCAAACGATCGACCGTTATTGTCCGGAAGACGTTTTGTTTGAAGAGTGGGACATCGAAGGACTGCACAACGAGCTGCGCCGTGCCTTTTTCCAATTTGCCTATCCGATTGAGGATCTTCGCCATAAGCAAAAAGAAGAAATCGCCCAACTTGTTTGGGACGAATACAAATCGCTTAAAGCGGCGCTCGCCGATCTTCCGTGCGACGAAGAACAAACGATGCGGCTTAAGCATTTGATGGTCGAAACCATCGACGCCCACTGGATTCGCCACTTAAATCAACTGAATGTATTGAAAGAGGGGATTCATTTGCGCAGCTACGGCCAAGAGGATCCGTACCGTGCCTTTGAAATGGACGCCTACCGCGAATTCGTCGCGCTGCAGCAAGCGATCGACGCCGGCATTTGCACCACAGCCATGAACTATTTGAAAAGCCAGTTTGTCATCGATGACGAAGCGGCCGCTGCCGCGAACGAACCATAACCGCGGCGCAGCACGCCGCCTCGTACTCGTAAAGGAGGTTCCCTATGATTTTCCGACGAAAACAACGCACACAACCGGAGGCCGAGCTGCCGGCGCAGCATGTCGAACAGCCGGAGGGCGGAACGAAAACGACGCTGTCGTTTCATCCGGACTGGCAGCTGTCTCCAGAGGAAACGTACGTCTATCGCTTTTACCACGAACAGCTGCCGCCGCTTCAGCCAAACCAAATTTCCATTTCCGGCGTCAAGCTGGTCGAATACAACGATGGGTTTGTCGCTGTCGCCATTTTGCGCAACACGCTGCCGAAGCCGGTTCGCTTTGAACGAATCCGCCTGTTGCTGCTTGACGAGGATGGCACGGCGATCGCCCGCAAAGAGTTTGATATGAGCGCTTTCGGCGAGCTGCCGCCGATGACGGCCCGCCCGTGGCGGTTTTTGTTCGCCGCCGAGGACAAGCTCGTCGATCAGTTGCCTCAAGATGGATGGAAGATCGCCTTTGAACTGACACCGCGGCATCGGCTCGACCTAGAGGAAAGCTGGGAGCAGGCGCTGTCGGCCAAGCAGCACCAACAGCTGCAAGCCCTCGTTGACTCGGTTCCGCCTCCCGCTCCCGGGGAGGTGAACTTCATGGGCATTGAAGCGAAACAGCTGCCTTCCGGTGAACTAGCCGTCACGTTGCTCATTCGCAACGGCAGCGACAAACATATCCATTTTGAACAAATCCCGCTTGAAGTGCGGGATCATGCTGGCGACATGGTCGCCCGCGGATTATTTCCGTGCCATCTGGAAGTGAAAGCCCACACCAGCAAACCATGGACGTTCCTCTTCCCACCGGAATTGCTGCACAAAGCAGAACCGGATTGGACGTCCTGGAAGGTGACAATCCCATCCTCCCCGGCACAGAGCGAAAGGCAAGAAACGCAATCAAGCGAAACGTAATCGGCAAAAAGCTGGCCCCCATGGTCGCCAAACGACCGATGGAGGCCAGCTTTCTTTGCATCGTTCCGTTCAAAACGACTGCGCTCCCGTTGTCAGCCGAGCCTTAGTCGAAGCAGCCGAACTTTGCACCATCAAGAGCAGACGGCTATCCAACGCATCTGGACGGGAGGGCCTTATTTCGTAGAAGCAGCGGTTTGAATCTCCATGTAAGCGCCTTTTTTCATCGCCACGCCGTCTTTGCTTTTTAACACCGGCGGAATGACCAATAAATAGCTCTGCCCTTTGGCCAGCTTCGCTGCCGGTTTGATCAAAAGCTCCGTCCCCCGGCGGATTTGCGCCGTCACCGCCGCTTCCTGTCCACCTAATTGATACAATTTTACTCCGCTTACCGCGGTATTGGCGAGCGGACGAGAGAAGCGGACGACAAACGTCTTATCGACCGGCGCATTGCGCAGCTTGCCGAGCGACTGATACCCTTTCAGCTGGCCAATCAGCAAATCGCGGTGAGCGGCATACAGCTCTTTACCGACAACCGTCGGCACATCCGGCTTCACCCCAACGTGATGAATCGGCGTCCCTTTTGGCGAGAAAAAGTGGGCGACGGTCAACTTCAACATGCTGCCGTCCGACAGCTCAAACATTTCCTGCATCGATCCTTTGCCAAACGTCCGTTGCCCATACAAAACGGCCGCCTTTTGCTCCTTCACCGCCGCCGCCAACATTTCCGACGCGCTCGCGCTCGACGCGTTGACAAGCAGCCGGATCGGACCCGCCATTTGCACCGGCTGTTTGACAGCGGCATACACTTCTGGGTGATTCGAACGGTCGCGCAACTGAAACGCCTGTTTCACATTCGGGAAAAAGCCGGCGATTTGCTGCGCCGTTTCCACATATCCCCCCGGATTGTCGCGGAGGTCAAAAATCCACCCTTTCACCCCGCTTAACGAGCGAATGGCGCGTTCGATCTCACCAGGCGCTGTCTCATCAAAACTATATAGCTGAATATAGCCGATATTCCCTGCCAGCCGTTTGAACTCCACGTTCGGCCAGTCGATTTTTTCCCGCTTGATGGTGACGCTGACGGTTTCCTCGGTCGACGGCCGCCAAACGGTTACGGCCACCGTCGTTCCTTCTTCCCCTGCGATCAAGCTCAATACTTTTTCCATTGTCTCATTCGTTACCGGCTGCCCGTCAACAGCCTGAATCACATCGCCCGGCTGCAGCCCGGCGCGGGCGGCTGGCCCATTGTCCAAGACAGACATGATGTGGACGCCGTCCTCATCTTCCTCAATCATCACGCCGATGCCGACAGACTCCATATCAATCCACTTCAAAAATTCCTCGTATTCTTCCTTTGTCATATAGGCAGAATACGGGTCAAGCTGTTTGACAATATCTTGCGGGGTGCTCGCCTTCAGCACTTGATCGCTCACTGGTTCCACATAATACTGGCGGACAATTTCCCGCACTTCTTCGAGCACCTTCGTTGACGCCGGAGCCGTCGCCGCCTCCGCCGGCGGACTCCAAACCGAAAATGAAGCCGCAAGCAATAGAAGAGCCGCCGCCCATCGCTGAATCACCTTCATATCCGTCTCTCCTCTCCCGACATGCGCCAGTTTATTCGATATCGACATCTAAGACAACCGGCGCTTTAAAATCATCGATATACACCGCCAGCTGCTTGCGCGTCGCCGCATCCACCACGTTTGGCAGCCACCGGTCGCAAAGCGACAGCAACCGCTCCGCCCGCGCGATATCCCCTTCATCATACGCATCAAGCAGCTTGTCCATGGCTTTCATAATATTGATGGGATAATAGGCACGCAGCTTGACAGACAAAGCCGGGCGTTGAAACCATCCTTCCATCTTTTCGCGCAGCGACGCTCCCGGAACGCGGCCGATGAGAATCGCTGTTTTGCGAATTTGATATTCCAGCGGACCATAGGAATCGTACACAACATCCACATCCCCCGTCCGCAGCGCCCGGTCGACGTTGGCCGTCAAGGCGCGCAATCGCTCCCCGCTTTCGACCGCGCTGATATAGGCGGAAGCCTTTTTCATCGTCTGTTCTCCGGCCGCGATCCGTTTTTCCAACTGCGCCCTTGCCGTTTGTGGACGCACGCGCGCCACTTCTTTTTTTGCCGCCTCATAATCGCGTTTGACTTGGTTGAAGAGACGGTACGGCTTGGACCATTGATCCGCTTTCATCGCCCGCTCAAGCTGGGCGGCATGCTGTTCAAGCCGCTCCACACTTGGGAACGGGGCCGCTTCCGCCTGAACAGCCAACAGCGAAAACGACAACCAAAACACCGCCAGCCATCCGATGATGGAAAATGCTTTTCTCCGTTTTCTCCTCACACTTTCACCTGCTATCTATAAAAATAGGAAACATGTATTTCAATTTTACTGGAAAAGAAACAAAATGAAAATATGTTCTGAAAAAAATCGAACGTAAGCCCTTCAAAGCATAAAATAAGGCCGACTCTTCAGCCACCTTTTTGACTGTCAGAGCCAGCCTTGATCAACGAAAGTCCGGCCAATGAGTTTGCTGCTTGTCGCCGTCGATTTTGCTCAGCGTCCGGTAGCGAAACGGAACGATTTCCTGCTCTGGCTTGCCAAGAAACTCTTTCGCCCATTCGAACGGAATCAAATCGAACTGCTCCTTGTTTTCAGCGATAAAATAGACGCCGACGACTCTTCCTTGTTGATTGAGGTCAATTGTCAAAAAAGCCGGGTAATACGTGCCGTCTTGCGCCCACAGCACCGCTTTGGCCGTCACCCGGCCGTCCCCTTCGTCTTCCACATCCGGATTGGCGATTCGCTCCAACACTTTGATCGCCCATCCTTGTTTTTTATATCCTCCGACCAGCTTCGGCGGATTTTTCCGCAACTGCTCCAACAATGTTTGCTCGTCCATCGTCAAACTTTTGCCTCCCTTGTGGTTTGCCTATCCGCCCATTTTCTAATATATACAATACTTTTCAGAGAAATGCAAATGCCTAGAAGAACAGCATGCAAGGACTTTCTCGATTAGTGAGCAACATCCCTTGTTCATTCCCTCTTCTAGGCAAGCAGGGGAGGCGCGCCCATCAGCGGAAGATGGCGCGAAGGCCGTCGATGTAAATCGCTCCGGCGTTTTTCCGTCCGATATCCGTTTCCATATAACGCACCGGCATCTCCAGCATGAGCGGAAGCGCGACATCGCTGGGCACAGCGGCTTCGACATATTTCCAACCGATCCAATCGACATGGCGGGCAAAATCGATCCAAATGCGGCGCCCGCTTCCATCCTGCAGCTGGGCGCGCAGCCAATGGCCGCTTCCGTCTCCATACACCCACATGCCAATCGCTTGCGGCCGTTTCGAAATCCAAATCGCTTCCTCCCGACTAGCATAGACGCCGGATGTCCCTGGCATCCCGCGGAAATCGTATGAAATTTTCAGCGCCTGCTTTCCTTCTCTCACCTTTTCTGTCGTCCGCTCGACCGCAGCCCCCACATAGTTGACGCCCGATGCATTCCACTTCAACTCGTTCTCAAAATCATCAAGCACTTCTTCGCTTTCCCCGTTCTCTTGCGTCTCTTTGTACACAACAAGAAGCGCATTCGCCACCGGACGCGCAAATCCATCAGACGGCTTGTTTTCGACTTTGAGCTGCCCGTTTGGCTGGCGGACGACAAAGGTCGAAGAACCGCCGCCATCGAGCGTCATCGCATCGACGGCGCCAAGCTCATGCATCAGTTTGGCCAGCTCATTCAACGTCATGCCTTGGCTATGAGCAGGCTGGCGGCCATCGACAACGACGAGCATGACGTTGCCGTTGCGGTCAATGCCGACGGCTGTGCGAGGATGCACCCCAGCAATCGCAAACGATTGCGCCTGTCCATCCGCCACCAACCGGTATCGGCCGCCGAGCGCTTCTCTCACCCCACTCCATTCGGGCTGGTCATACTGAAGGGAAATTTCCACCGCATCCCCTTCTTTCGCCTGCCGCAAATAGTCGCTCGCCCGGCCGTGGCCCGATAGCACGAGCTCTCCAGGTTGGAGCGGTTCATTGCCTTGACCGACTACAACCTTCTTCACCGTTCCGGTGACCGTTCCATTCCCGTTCAACACCCCTTGTACATTCGTCAGCACGACTTCCGTCCCAAGAGCGTTCGTTTTCGTGGAGGCAGCGAAATACGGGGTGTACAAAATCAACTGATGAGCGCGCCGCGGCTTGTTGATGCCATCGACGGGATATGAGCCTCCTTCTCCAATTCGAACGCCAATTTGAACATCTGGGTTTCCAATCATCGGCTTTCCATCAGCGCTGATGCCAAAAATCGTCCGTTCCGCCGTTGGCGTTGTATTCGTCATCACGATCTCTCCCCGGTGCACCATCAAATCGGTCGGCGAACCATCCTCTTTGAAATAATCGCCGTTCACCGCCGCCAGTACGATTCCGTCGCGGCCATCGTACCGTTTTGCCTGCTCAAGCACCGGTTCAATGCCAAGCACTTGATCATTGGACAGCGCCGTCTCAATGGCCAGCCTCTCATTCGACGTATCGATGTCAAGCTTGTACACATGCTGCTTGCCGCGCGTTCCGACGATTTCCATTTCCTCTTTTTCCACCCCGGAGGCGATGCGCGTCGACACCTCCTTTACCACCGTGCCGACCGCCAGTTGTTTCGCTCCGTACCGCCCAGGATTGACAAGCTTCAGCTTCTCCTTTGACGGCGTTTTATACACGACATGCCCTTTGATATTGGTGACGTAATATCCACCGCCAACCCCGTATTGGCCGCCAAACGCCTCGTCATACGAATACACCCGGTACTGTTCTCCAGGCTGCAACACGCGGACAAACGTCAGCGCCCCGTTTTCCCGTTTCCATAGGTTAATCGGTTTCACGATCTCCAATTTTCCAATCTGCCCCTGCACGAGGCGCATGCCTTCCCAGTAGACGACATTCGCTCCGGCATCCGCTTCTGCCGCCTGCAGCGCCGTCCATGCGGCCAACACCGCCCCGATCCCAATGCGGATGATGTTCTTCGCTTTTCCCACTGGTCCTATTTTCCTCTCTTTCTATCATTTTGTTGACACTGATTCTATTATACGACAAACTTCTACAAAAAGGGGAACCCTTTTCCATTTATTTAGTCAAAAAAAAAAAAAAGAACGTCCCAGCAAGGTTGGGACGCTCTGTAGAAGCGAAAACATCATCCGCGGTCACGGAGTATAAAACTCTTGAGAGTAGTAGGGTTGATGAAATGAATTGAACGCCACCCCAACGCCGAGGCGGGTAAAGTCCGGATATAAAAGGTTTTGCCGATGACCGAGCGAGTGCATCCACGCTTCATGGACAAAAATCGCATCGTATTGTCCGTAGGCGATGTTCTCTCCCGCCACGCGATAAGCGATGCCATGGCGCTTCAGGCGGTCAAACGGCGACAGGCCTTGCAAGTTCGTATGAGAGAAGTAGTGATGGACCGCCATATCTTCGCTATGTTCACGGGCGGCCGCCGCCGCCTTCGCATCCCACGCGAGCGCCGGAAGCCCGTGCAAGCGGCGCGCCGCGTTTGCTAAATCAAAAATTTGATATTCATAGGCCGTGCGCAGCTCCTCCGTCGCCGTTCCGTAAAACCCGGGCTTTTCATACTCGAGCGCCCGATTGACGACAAGCACGCCATCCACCCGGTTGTTGTTGTACCGGTCATAAAAGAAGGTGACGTAGCGGCCGTTGACAAGATACGTATCATATTCATCATTTTGGATGCTGTAAAGGCCATCTTTTTTTTGAATCACCGCAAGCGGCCGGCCGTAGCGCGCTTCCACCACCGTTTTCGCCGTTCCGATGCCCGTTCCTTTTTTCGTTTGGACAATCGGCTGATTCGTGTACATCGCCGCCACCCGATCACGGTCATAGCTCACCATCAAAAAGTTTTTGTAACCGCCCTGATCATACGCCTCCCAATATAGGCCGTAGGCGTTTTTCGTCTTCCGCTTCGCCTTGCCGTACATCGCTTCGACCTTGGCGCGCGAGTCGCCGATCGCCACCCCGTTCATCGTGACATCCGCCATGTTTGCCTTCGCCCGCTGCACGCATAAAGCAGCGGCCAACTTCTCTTTTGACGGCGTTTCATAGCGGACGCGGGCATCGTTCTTGATCCCATATCCTCGGCCGACATCAAAATAGCCGCCGCGCAACGCGTATACGCGATACACCGCACCGCTTGGCAGCGTCTTCACTGCTTTGTTCGACAACCATAGCTCTGTCGGCGCTGTGACCGTCAACCGGCCGATTTGTCCGGGCTTCAGTTCAACGCCGTCCCACCACACTTTTTCCGTTCCGACAAGCTCCCCGCAATCCTCCGCCTTGACCATTGATGAACTCGGCATCCAAAGCCATCCAGCCGCAGCCAACAGCATTCCGATTGCCGCCGTCTGCACCCATTTTCTCACTTCCGTCCGCTCCTTCCTTTCTCTTTTTCTTTCATCATAGATGCCTTTCCATCAAAAGAAAAGAGAAAAAAGAATGGCTCTTCACCACAACATGTACTTGACAACGGTTTCCTGACAAGGATAGGCAAAAAGTGCTGATGTTCCCTCACAAGCGTAAATAGGGGATGTTCAGAAAAAATCAAGTACAACTTTTGGTGAAGAGCCGATGTTCTTTTTCTAAATTCGTTCGACGTCTTTGAAAGGTTTCAAATATGGCTTCCCATAAGACGCGTCCATCAAAATTCTCGGTTGATAAAAGTGTGAAAACATCATAAAAATCCTTCATTCTACTGTTGACAACAGATAGTGAGATCATCGCCTCAAACTTTTCAGCTATTACTGAATAAGTTGAGTAGACTCGAATCTCCGGGGGCTTCATATTTAATAAAGTAGGATACTGCATCTCTTGTGGTTTTGGGATCACGACATCACCAAATCCAATATCCAGTTGCAATTGCTTTTTTATTTTGCCAAGTGCTGCCAGAATTTTCATACGAATCCCTTCATAATCAGCACCCTCTTTAATTCGTTCAGCCGTAATGCCCTTTACATCAAATTCGACTCCATCTTCTTCAGCAGTTAACGTACAAATGGACTCAAACGCAGTTTTGATATATTGAATATCATTTGAAATTTGTCTAGCTAAAAAGTCAATATCTTTGGTTGGCCTAGATTGAAATTGTGTTAAGGAAAATAAAAAGAGACCGCCTTTTAGAACAAATTTATCCCGATAATGAGAAATGGAAAGTCGGTATAGCAACCTTTCTTGAAAATACAACAGTAAAATGAAATCAAAGGTTTTTCCGCTTTGTTTGGCAAGATTCTTTAGTCTTTCTCCAACTGAAGCAGGTATATTTTTAACATTTCCCATTATAAAAGCACCTCTAAGTATTTTAATAAAACGGTCTTGATGCGCATTTTCTCAGCACATTCCACCAGTTTATTTATGTTTTTTTCAGGACTTTGTAAATAATTTCGCAAACCTTCTTTCATTAAATCGATTCCTATTTTTTCTCTGTATCGAATAATGTCGCAAATCGTTTTTTCACGATTATAAATGCTTATTTTATGGCCGCCTATTTCCACTTCTTCAATTCCATATTCAAACTGTTTTTTTGAAAAATAGAAAATTTTAATTGGCGGATAATCGGGCAAACGGGGTTTCCTTGATTTTCTTTCAATAGCAATTTGGTACTCCCACGGGTTATAAGTTGTTAACTCATAAAAAGACAATGCCGACAAAAGACAAAGAACACCATTCGGGATCACTTTTGATACTTCAACCACTTCTTCATTTTGATCACTTTCAAATGCAGCATAACGGTACAGCCCACGTTTTATCCTAATGATTTCTCCATTTTGCTCGAACTTTCGAATATAATATTTGCTCACTCCTTCTCTGGTTAAGTCTTCTGTCTTCGCAAATCCTTTTTGACGCACAAAAATATCTTTTATGATTTTGCTTACTTCTTTCTTCATTCATGATCACCACTCTTTTCACCTAAATGTCGGCATTTATCACTCATTGCAAACGTTTAATATACTTATTCTCGATTACTCGCAATATCCCTCTTTTTTCATCTTAATGCATTCACTTATTATTATATGCCGACCATAAGTAAAATTCCTGTCGTTATTTTCACATATAAAAGCGAGGCTGCCCCATTCATTCGGACGGCCTCGCTTTCTTGCTTACTCCCCATTCACCAACTTCAACTTCTCCTTTGACGGCGTTTCGTAGCGGATGTGCGTGTCGATGTCGGTCACGTAATACCCGCCGCCGACCGCGTACTGCCCGCCGAAGCGCGCGTCATACCCGTAGACGCGGTATACTTCCCCAGGCTGTAAGATGCGGACGAACACAAGGCGCCCATCCTTCGTCCGTTTCCATAGATTGATCGGCTTTTGCACTGTCAAGCGGCCGATTTGCCCTTTTTTCAACTCCACGCCATCCCAGTACACTTTTTTCACTTGGCCTGGAGGAGTGGTTGGCTTTCTCGGTTTCTCTTTTGGTTTCGATGGAGACGGTTTTTGCGGCGGTCTGGATGGAGGTGCTTCGTCCCTCGGCGGAGCTGTGCCGCCCGGCGGAACGCTCCCCCCAGGGGATGCTCCATCCGATGGACCACCGCTGCCCGGAGAGGTGCCGTTGCCTGGCGTTGCCCCTCCGTCATGGGACGGCGTTTCGCTGCCCGGCCAATCGCTTCCTGGAGAATCGCCGTTGCTTGGCGGCGTTGTCAACTTCCCTTCGCGCAATTGCTTCGTTTCTAAATCCAGCACATAATCTTTTGTGTTTTTCGCAATCGCTCCGCCGTCGTTGTTGAAAATGGTTGTTTTGCTTTCGGCCGATGGTTCAATATGAATTGACACTTCTTTTTGATGGCTGGCCGGCGCAAACGTGTACGAGAATGCCATCCGGCCATCAATCGGCACCCGCTCGCCATTGATCGTCAAAACACCGTTTTTAATGGCATTTCCCTTGATCGTCGCCTGATTCCCTTGTTTTTGCACCTCTTCGATGACAACAGGCATATCGATCCAACGCAAAATGCGGTCTTGCACAACCATCGTATTGTTTCCTTGATTGTGGACCGTCACTTTCAAGTCGGTGCCAATCGCCCCGTAGCCGTAATAGCTCACGTCATCATCGTTGTCGTCCTCACGCGTATGGTCGGCCAACCCCTCTTGATCCCACGATCCGCCTTTCACATACTTATAGGTGATCGTTTCCCCTTCCTGCACCTCGACGGTAAATTGCCAATCGGGCGTCACCGCACCGTTGCGCGACATCTCCCACGCTCCTGTGTTCCAGCCGTTCAGACTGTTCGGAATCGTAATGCGGGCATCGAGCGGCGTATAATCCGGCGCTTTCACTTTAAAAATCACCTTCACCATCACAATGTCCGGCGTCACCTTGACCGTGTTCGACTCCACAACATTGCCGGCGCGGTCATACAACTTGACAACATACGTGTACTCGGTGCCGTTTTCGACATCGTAGTCTGTAAATGAATCGCCGATCGAAGTGGTTGTATGCACGATATCACCGTTGCGCTCGATGGCTAACAAATAAGCATCTCCATCTTTTTTCCCAACAAACGTCCATGATAAATTCACTTGTCCGGATTCAACCGCAGGCTGCCGCAGCTCGATGGCGTCTGCTGGCGCTATTTGGTCGCTGCTGTCTGCCGCAAACGTCACTTGCTTCTCTGCTGTATACACCCATTCCTCGCCGAGATTGGTCGTCAGCGCATAACGATACGTATACGTCCCTGCGGCGAGCGGAGTGAAGGAAGCCCGGAACACGTTGGCGTCGCCGTCTTGTCCTTGGTAGGACGCTCTGTATTCTTTCCATGTTTCGTCATGCGGGCCTTTCACTTGCAACACCGCTTGCAACCCATCAGCTGCTCCTTTGCTTGTCACATTGTCGATGTTGACATGGACATCCACTTGTTGCGGCTTTGACAAATCCAGTGTGGCATCGCTTAACGTTGTCACGAACTGGACATTGTCGCTCGTCAGCGGGTAATGAGGAACGACGCGATTCGTTTCGACCTTCGGTGATTCATTGCCGTTTTCATCGACCGCCGCAACGGCAAAGTAATAGGCTGTTCCGTTCGTCAACGAACCGATCGTAGCCGAAGTTGTTTCCGTCTCTTGCACCATCGTATAACCGGCCCCTCTTAACGTGGACTCGTAAATTCGGTATCTCGACGCATTTCCTTCCCACGTTAACATGACACGGCCATCCGAAGGGCTCGCCTGCAAATTGCTGACTGCTGCCGGCATTTCCACCGTCACCGCCCCAAACATCATCCGTCCATCCAGGGCCGGAATCGTGACCGTCAACGTTCCGCCAGCGACCGTGGCTTTCTCGCCATCATGCAACTCATCCGTGAGTACGGTGCCATTCGGAAGCAACGAAGCGACGTCAAGCGCCACCGTCTTGTCCTCATTGCCGCGGTTGACAGCAATGAGCGCCACTTCACGCCCGTATTGGCGGGCAAATACGTATACATCCCCTTGCGCATACACCGTCTTGATGTCGCCATGGGCCAACAACGATTGATGGTGCTGGCGAATGTGCCCCACTTTCTGATAATGGGACAATAGATTTTGATCTTCTTTGCCCCACGGATACGTGCGGCGGTTGTCTGGGTCTTTTGAGCCTGTTACTCCCGCTTCATCGCCGTAATAAATCGTCGGAGCTCCCGGATATCCCATCTGCAAAATCACCGCCAGCTTGAGCCGCTTTTTCCCAAGTTCCTCATTATAATTCGGATCAAGCTCCGCCCGCTCGGATGAATCCGTTCCGTTCCCAAGCAGAAAGACCGCCCGCGCCGTGTCATGGGAACCAATTAAGTTCATCAGCGCATAAAACGCTTCACTTGGGTAGTCTTCCCTTATGGCCGTCAGTCGCTTGTCCGCCTCTTCCGCATTTCCGTTTTTCAAAAAGTCAAGCACCGCCCCGCGGAACCGGTAGTTCATCACGGAATCGTACTGGTCGCCTAGAAAATATTTCGATGCGTCATC
The DNA here is from genome assembly GCF_004123125.1 of Geobacillus sp. PK12. Classification (NCBI taxonomy): domain Bacteria; kingdom Bacillati; phylum Bacillota; class Bacilli; order Caryophanales; family Anoxybacillaceae; genus Geobacillus; species Geobacillus sp. PK12. The sequence goes on along the minus strand of NZ_SDKL01000032.1, from coordinate 3,605 downwards.
CCAAATTTCCCCTAAAATGAGCGGCTGCTCCCCCTCTTTTAACGTCGGACCGCGGTCGTACGACCCTTGAAGCAATTCTTGGCGAAACTCGCGCCAAAACGCCGGATCCACCTCATTGGCCACATCCAACCGCCAGCCGGAGGCGCCGCGGGCAATCCAGCTTTTCGCCACCGAATCCGATTCACGGAAAATGTAATTCGCGAGCGCATCGTTGTTCAATTCACTCGGATGCGGCACTTTTTCCCCCGTCACCGACTTAAACTCCGGCAGACTGTCATAGCCCCACCATGATTGGTATTGATAATGGCCATCGACTTTTTTGTTTTCAATATTGAACCAAAGGTGAAACCCATACGGGCTGAACGTCTGTCCCTCTTGTTTGAACTTCTCTTCCACTTGTTTCCGCGCTTCTTCCTCGCTCAATCCTTTTTCATTTATCAAATCGTAAACCGCTTCCCAATATTCATACGCGCCGACGGTCGGATAGCGGTGGTAGCGGTCAAAGTAAATCGAATCGTCGGATACGTGGTTGAACACCCCGTCTAAGATGAGATGCATTCCCCGGTTCGCAAGCGCCTGCACAAACGATTGGAATTCTTCCGGGGAACCGAACATCGGATCCAATTCTTTGTAATTGCTCGCATCATATTTATGGTTCGATGGCGCATTGGCGATCGGATTTAAGTAAATCGTGTTCACCCCAAGCGACTGCAAATAATCCAACTTTTGTTCAATTCCAGCGATGTCTCCGCCGAAAAAGTCATTCGACCATTCGCCGTCGCCATCGTAGCCGCTCGTTCCTTTCAGGCGCGGATTATCGGGCAAATCCGACCAATCGCGATGCTCAATCGGCTGCGCCCCGCGTGCCTGCTGCTTGCTGTTGTCATTTGAAGGGTTGCCGTTAAAGAACCGATCTGGGAAAATTTGATACACAACCGCTTCTTTCATCCAATCTGGTGTTTTGTAATTCGGATCATAGACGGTCAGCTGGAACAGCTCCGCATTTTTGTCGACCGCCCTCCCCCATTGTCCTTCTTTCGTATCTTCGCCATATTCCGCCTTCATCCCGGCATCGACAGCGATAAATTTATAACCGTATACCCCCGGCGCAGAAGGAGTAAACGCAGCCTCCCAATACTCATCATCCCCGAGCACGCCGACTTTTTCCATCGTGTAGACTTTGGCGGTTCCGGTCGTCGCATTTTTCACATACACATCCGCTCTCGTCAAATCGCCTTTTTTCGCCGCAAGACGAAGCGTTACCTTCGTTCCCGCTTTCACCGCGCCAAACGGCTGGCGGTACAGCGTATCCCATGTATTGTGTTTTAATCGGTCTTTCTGAACAACACCGTCAGAGCCATTGGGGTTGTAGTCGGTGTACACCTCTTTTGTTTTCGCATTGAAGAAGAATGTAATGGTTGTCGTTTCCAAAACGGTTAAGCGTGCATTCTCTTGTGGGTAGCTCTCGTTCCAATTGTTTCCGAGGACAATTTTATATTCATACGATCCTTTCGGCACCCGCGCCGTAAACGTGTACACCGAGTCAAAATCATCATCGGTCAACAGCGCTGTCGATGTCCCTGGAGTCCATCCGTTGTTCTCCCCCTCATAGCCGATGGCCGGCAGCACCGTCCCGACAAGACGCGGCTGTTTCTCCTTCGCAATCGCCGTATACCATGTCGAATCCGCGATCGCATGCGTCCGGTCATTGTAATAAAACGTCACCTCGGTTTGCCGATCCAGCTTCAACACCAGATTTGCGCCATTGCGACCACCGGCGCCGTAATTTTCATCCCAGCTGCCGTTGACCGCAATTTTGTACTCATAGGTCCCGGCTGGCAGCGTCCCGGTGAATGTATAAAGCCCATTCCCTTCATCATGCATCCTCGTCGCCAATGCCCCCGGATCCCATTCCGCCGTATGGCCCAACTCATCTTGCAAATTGCCGACTAGCGTGATCGTCCGTGGCTGCGAGGCCGTGGATTCGGCCGTCCACCGATGCTCCCCATTCCCTAGAGCGCTAGAACTTCCTGCCTCGTTCGCAGCGGCAACCGCCTGGAAAGGAGTCAATGCCAGCAACAACACCGATGCCAAAACCAATGATAGCATTCTCCTTGCCTTCTTGATCATCCCCCGCTCCCTTCTCCTTTGTTTTGCCAACTTCCTTCTCTCCTTTCCTTTTTATATTCTTTGTGCAATCGTTTGCACAAAACAGTTGATGCAAACGATTTCATCAATCTTTATCTTATACGAATAAACAGAATATTTCAACTATATTCCCCTCTGTTTTTTTATTTTCGATTCACTCCTAACTCAAAATCGTTTAAATTCGATATTGAAAACGATTACAAACAAAAATTATAATAGACGTAAACGTTCGAGGGTTTGCTCCCTTTTTACTCTTTTTATGCAATCGTTTCCCTTCATTTTTTGGAATCCAAACCGTCGAATGTAATATTTGATTAAGGGGGAAGGGCATTGTACTAACGTTTCACCGCATCATTCGAAAAGGGTGGGTGTTCCTGCTCGCGTTTTTGCTCACTGCCTCGCTGTTCTGCCCGACAGGACAGCCCGCCAAGGCTGCCGCACCGTTTAACGGCACCATGATGCAGTATTTTGAATGGTACTTGCCGGATGATGGCACGTTATGGACCAAAGTGGCCAATGAAGCCAACAACTTATCCAGCCTTGGCATCACCGCTCTTTGGCTGCCGCCCGCTTACAAAGGAACAAGCCGCAGCGACGTAGGGTACGGAGTATACGACTTGTATGACCTCGGCGAATTCAATCAAAAAGGGACCGTCCGCACAAAATACGGAACAAAAGCTCAATATCTTCAAGCCATTCAAGCCGCCCACGCCGCTGGAATGCAAGTGTACGCCGATGTCGTGTTCGACCATAAAGGCGGCGCCGACGGCACGGAATGGGTGGACGCCGTCGAAGTCAATCCGTCCGACCGCAACCAAGAAATCTCGGGCACCTATCAAATCCAAGCATGGACGAAATTTGATTTTCCCGGGCGGGGCAACACCTACTCCAGCTTTAAGTGGCGCTGGTACCATTTTGATGGCGTTGATTGGGACGAAAGCCGAAAATTAAGCCGCATTTACAAATTCCGCGGCATCGGCAAAGCGTGGGATTGGGAAGTAGACACGGAAAACGGAAACTATGACTACTTAATGTATGCCGACCTTGATATGGATCATCCCGAAGTCGTGACCGAGCTGAAAAACTGGGGGAAATGGTATGTCAACACAACGAACATTGATGGGTTCCGGCTTGATGCCGTCAAGCATATTAAGTTCAGTTTTTTTCCTGATTGGTTGTCGTATGTGCGTTCTCAGACTGGCAAGCCGCTATTTACCGTCGGGGAATATTGGAGCTATGACATCAACAAGTTGCACAATTACATTACGAAAACAAACGGAACGATGTCTTTGTTTGATGCCCCGTTACACAACAAATTTTATACTGCTTCCAAATCAGGAGGCGCATTTGATATGCGCACGTTAATGACCAATACTCTCGTCAACTACCCCCACTTCGCTAACGCTTGAAGTGGAGGCTTGCAACTCCCCAGAAGTGCGAGCGGACTTCGTCCTCCT
>NZ_SDKL01000031.1:0-7145 GCF_004123125.1 Geobacillus sp. PK12 | reverse complement strand
CACAAACAGCGTCTGAAAGTAGCGAAGCTGCATGAGAAAATTGCCAACCAGCGCAAGGACTTTCTGCATAAGGAGTCGCACAAATTAGCGAAACGGTATGATTGCGTGGTCATCGAAGACCTCAACATGAAAGGGATGTCACAAGCCCTCCATTTCGGTCAAGGCGTTCATGACAACGGCTGGGGCATGTTCACCACTTTCCTTCAGTACAAGCTGGCCGAACAGGGGAAGAAGCTGATCAAAATCGACAAATGGTTCCCCTCGTCCAAAACGTGTTCGTGCTGCGGTCGAGTCAAGGAGTCTCTATCGCTTTCTGAACGTACATTCCGCTGTGAATGTGGATTCGAGAGCGACAGGGACGTCAATGCGGCCATCAATATCAAACATGAGGGCATGAAACGATTGGCGATCGTCTAATTTGTCCTCGAACCGTGGGGCACACGGGGATCGCTCGGTCAACTTCCCATCATGAGATGGGATTACCCGAGAAGCCCCCACCTCTAAGCGAAGCGTAGGTGGTGGGAGTATGTCACGGCAACGAGTCCTTGTGTAACATCTTCTTGACATTGGCGCGCCGGCAAGCTATTATATCATATGGCATGTATTTTCCACGATTAGCCCCGGACCATAATCGTGTTGAAATAAACGACCATTTGTTTGTTCATTTTTTTATTTTAGGAGGGAACTGCATTGCGTACGACTTATATGGCGAAACCGAATGAAGTAGAGCGTAAATGGTACGTTGTCGACGCAGCTGGCAAAACGTTAGGCCGCTTAGCCAGCGAAGTAGCGGCGCTGTTGCGCGGCAAACATAAACCGACGTTCACTCCGCATGTTGACTGCGGAGATCACGTCATCGTCATCAATGCGGACAAAGTTGAACTGACTGGGAAAAAGTTGACGAAAAAACTGTACTATCGCCACAGCTTATATCCGGGTGGCTTAAAAGTAAGAACAGCGCTGGAAATGCGTACGAACTACCCGGAACAAATGATCGAACGTGCGGTGCGCGGCATGCTTCCAAAAGGCAGCCTCGGCCGGCAAATGTTCAAAAAGTTGCACGTTTACCGTGGAAGCGAACATCCGCATCAAGCACAAAAACCAGAAGTGTATGAACTTCGCGGATAATCATAAGGGAGGGTATGATTTTGGCACAAGTACAATATTACGGCACAGGTCGTCGCAAAAGCTCGGTCGCCCGTGTCCGCCTTGTCCCGGGCGATGGCCGCATCATTGTCAATAAGCGTGACATTCGCGAGTACATCCCGACGGAAGCGCTCATCGAAATGGTCAAACAGCCGCTCGTACTGACCGAAACGCTTGGCAGCTACGACGTTTTGGTGAATGTCCAAGGCGGCGGATTTGCCGGCCAAGCCGGTGCGATTCGCCATGGCATCGCCCGTGCGTTGCTTGAAGTCGATCCGGAGTTCCGCACGGTGCTGAAACGGGCCGGTTTGCTGACGCGCGATGCTCGCGTTAAAGAACGCAAAAAATACGGGCTCAAAGGCGCCCGCCGCGCTCCGCAATTCTCGAAACGTTAATCGCGTGATGTTCCAACCCAGCCGATTTGGCTGGGTTTTTTGCTTATTTCTGCCTTTCGCCCGCGCGTATGATTGTGAGCGATCGTTAGACACTACATCGTAAAGGAGCGTGAAAGACGATGACAGTCATCACTTCATTGGCGGAAAAAAGGCAGGAAAAGCAGCTTCGCTATGAACGGAACATGTTGCGCGAACTGTCGCTTGAGAAATTACGGACCAAAGCGCTTGAGCACTTTGTTCCGTTTTATACGGCGTATCGGATGTTCCCATCCGTTGTGGAGGAAGGCTGCATTGATCTGGCCATTGAAGCGTATTTGCTCGGCGCTCGCTACAGCCGATTCGGCTATTATGGGGAGCCTGCGGCCAGCGTACGCTGTCGATGTGCTCAAGAAGAAAAATATTTGATCGATACGCTGTTTGATTTTCTTTGCTTTTGGGGCAATATCGACAACGATTTCCTCAGCCAGTCGCTGTATGACGCGTGTGAACAATATATCGGCAACTGGTGGACGGAAGGATTTGAGCGGGGCAAAAAACGGCATCGTCTAAAACTTCGCTGAATGAGTTCTATTCCCGCGCCTTGTCCCATATAAGATAGAGAAGGGAAACGTGCGGGAGGAGAAACAATGAAAGAAAAATGGAAGTGGCTGGTCGCTTTTGCTGCCGTCGCCCTTATGAGCACTTTGCTATTTCCGTCTTTATTTTCCGATTTGACATCAACAAAACCATGGAATCTCCCATTATCGGGGAGAATCATCGTATTGGACCCCGGCCATGGTGGGCCGGACGGCGGCGCCGTCGGTGGTGAGGCGGTGGAAAAGGACATCGCGCTCAACGTGGCGAAAAAGCTGCGCGATTATCTGCAGCAGCAAGGGGCGCTCGTCCTGATGACGCGCGAGACGGATCGGGACTTGGCCAGCCCGTCCACACGCGGCTACAGCCGACGGAAAACGGAGGATTTGCTCGAACGAACGGCTTTCGTCAATCGATCGAATGCCGATCTTTTCATCAGCATCCATCTCAACGCCATCCCGTCGCCGCGTTGGCGAGGGGCGCAGACGTTTTATTACGGGTCTTTCATCGAAAACGAGCGGCTGGCGAGATTTATCCAAGCGGAATTGCGGCGCAATTTGGAGAACACCCATCGACTGGCAAAAATGATTGATACCGTCTATTTGCTCAAGCATGCAAAAATCCCCGGCGCGCTTGTCGAGGTTGGGTTTTTGTCGAATCCCGATGAGCGAGAGCTGCTTGTGTCTGATGGCTACCAAACGAAGCTGGCCGCCTCGATTTATAAAGGAGTGCTCCGCTACTTTTCCAATGAACATACGCCTCGCGAGTAGCGGGGATTTTTTAAGGTCGGAACAGAGGAGACAGATAGCCGACCGGCCTTGTTTCGCCAAAAGGAATTCGAAATTCCCCTTTTTCAACCGCGGGGACGTGCGGGAGCAAGTCAAACATGGCGGCCGTCTGCCGATTTATGGTATGATAACACATAGAAATGACCATTGATTTGCAAAAGGGTTGGTGAATACGATGTTGACGGAAACTGAAGTGCGCGCCATTCTTGAAAAGATGAAAGATCCCTTTTTAAACAAAACGTTTAAAGAGACGAATGCCATTCAAGAAATCAAAATTAAGGAAGAGAAAAACCATGTCAGCGTGAAAATCGCGCTCGCCAAAACCGGAACGCCCGAGCAGCTTCGCGTGCAAACGGCGATCGTCGAGCAGCTGAAAGATGCGGGTGCTGCAACGGTCGGGCTGCGGTTCGCCGAACTGCCGCGCGATGTGGTGGAGAAATATAGCGAAAACAAGCAAAAAACGACGTATATCGCCATTGCTAGCGGCAAAGGTGGTGTCGGCAAGTCGACCGTTTCTGTCAATTTGGCGGTGGCGCTCGCCCGGCTCGGCAAAAAAGTCGGGTTGATTGACGCGGACATTTACGGGTTCAGTGTTCCGGACATGATGGGAATCACCGAGCGCCCGACGGTGAGGGGCGACAAAATCATCCCGGTCGAACGGTTTGGCGTAAAAGTCATTTCGATGGCCTTTTTCGTCGAGGATAACGCCCCGGTCATTTGGCGCGGCCCGATGCTTGGGAAAATGTTGAACAACTTTTTCAAAGAGGTCGAATGGGGAGACTTGGATTACTTGCTGCTTGACTTGCCGCCTGGTACGGGCGACGTCGCCTTGGACGTCCATACGCTCTTGCCGTCGTGCAAAGAAATTATCGTCACGACTCCGCATCCGACCGCTGCGTTTGTCGCTGCCCGCGCTGGGGCAATGGCGTTGCGCACCGAACATGAAATTATCGGCGTGATCGAAAATATGTCGTACTACGAGAGCCGGAAAACAGGGGAGCGGGAGTATGTCTTCGGCAAGGGTGGCGGAGAAAAGCTGGCCAAAGAGCTGCAAACCGAGCTGTTAGGGCAGCTGCCGCTTCAGCAGCCGGATTGGAACGACGACGACTTCGCTCCGTCCGTTTACGCAGAAGATCATCCGATCGGGAAAATTTATATGGATATCGCCCGCAAAATCGTTGCGAAATATTAATCGGTTTCACAAAAAGCGTCCGATGGCGAGAAACCGCCGATTAGAGCGTTGGCGGTTTTCAGCGCACGGACGCTTTTTGCTTGATTAACCTCCTCCGCCTTGTTGGTTGCCGGTGCTTTCTTCTCCCTCTCCCCCTTCCCCTCCGCCTTCTTCTTGTTTTTCTCCGCCTTGCTGAACCTTTTCAGCTGCTTTCATCAACATATCTTGAATTTTCGCCTGATACAGCGGGCTGTTCAACGTTTCCGTGATCACCTTTTGCAAATGCTGGCGGAACTCTTTGCTTTTTAAGACATCGACCATGGCTTTTTCCATTTCTGGATCTTTTAAAATATCGATCATCAGCGCCTGGTAATCGGGATCTTTCATGAGCGCCTTCATCATTTTTTCATGTTCTGCTTGCAGCCCTTTGGCAAAACTTTCAGCGAATTTCGGGTCTTTTAACGCACTTTCCCAGAACTTTTTTCCTTGATCGGATGTCAGCATTTGTTGCAGCGTTTCTTTTACAGCTTTTTGATCTATGACTAGTTGCTGCTTCATCTGATCTTCCGACATAATATCTTGAATCGCCTTTTTCCCCTCGTCGGTTTTTAAAATGTCAACAACCATCTTTTTCGTTTCGTCATAATCCGGGGGAGGGGGGCTGATTTCTTGAGGGGCACAGGAACCAAGAACGAGAAAACTGAGCAAGAGGAGCGGTAGGCATTTGTTCATGAAAGTGAGCTCCTTTCTGCAAAAATCCCTCACCCTTAATATGAATGTTGGCGAAAAAAATATACATGGGGGAGATCGGAGCTGGCTTTTTCACAAGGGCGCTGGTAAAATGGTAAGCGGGTTATGCTGAAATGATGGAGGATGAAGCTGTGAACAGCCGCAAATGGGTGCGTTTATTTTTATCGACGCTGCTGATCGGCGGCATCGCCACGGCGGCCGTCGGCATTGTTTTCAACTGGGAAGAATTCGGGCGCTTGCTGTTGCGCCTGGAAATGGTCGAATTTATGGCTGTTTTGTTATGGCATATCGGTGTTGGCTTTATTTTCAGTGTCATCAGTCAGGCGGGGTTTTTTGCTTATTTAACCGTCCACCGGTTCGGGCTTGGCATCTTCCGTTCGCTATGGAACGCTGTGCAGGTTGTTTTGATCATGTTCGTGCTGTTCGATTTAGTGTATTTCCGCTACATGGCGTTTGCGGACAAGGGCGATTCAATCATTCCGTATCTATTGACCGCATTGTTCATTTTGGTGGTTGGTCTCGTTGTTGCCTACGTCAAGAGCGCACAGACGAACAAAGGGGCGTTCGTTCCGGCTTTGTTCTTTATGGTCGTCGTTACGGTCATTGAATGGTTTCCCGTGTTGCGCATCAACGACCGTGATTGGCTGTATTTGATGTTGATTCCTTTATTAGTATGCAATGCATACCAGCTTCTTATACTGCATAAATTGACAGGCGGCGCGAAACAATAAAGAAAGCAAGGCGCCGCCTGTTTTCTTATGGCAGCCGCGAAAAAAACGGCGTGTTCGCCAAAAGCCAATCATTCCAATTGGCGGCTTGTCTGCCGCCGCAATCCAACCGCACCGGCGCAGGCCGCTGTCGGAACGTGTCACTCGATCCCGCGGCTTTCGGCTTCGCCATTCGCCAACAGCTCGGAGAGGTTGACGTTTTTGTAGCCGTTTTCTTTCATGGAAGCGATAATTTTCGGCAGCGCTTTGGCTGTCTGTTTTGCCGAATCAGATGCGTGAAGGAGCACGATATCGCCCGGTTCCAGGTCCTTCGTGACGTTCTCAACAATTTGGTCTGTCCCAGGGTTGAGCCAGTCTTTCGAGTCAATGCTCCAATGGACGACAGTGTAGCCGAGGGACTGAGCAACCTTTAACACATTTTTGTTGAAGTTCCCCCCAGGGGGGCGCAGCAGCTCAACCTGTTTCATTCCCAACATGTCAAACACTTTTTTCGCCATCATTAAATCTTGACGGATTTTGGCGTTCTCAAGTTCCGTATAGTTGACAAAGTTATATCCCATACTGCCAATCTCATGCCCCTCCTCTTTGATCCGCTTCACCACGGCTGGATGGCGTTCGGCCCATGAGGCGGATAAGAAAAAGGTCGCGTTTTGAATCCCATGCTGCTTCAAGACATCCAAAATTTTGTCTGCATTCTCATCTCCCCAGCTGATATCGAACGTCAACGCCACCTCATTGCGGGCGTTGTCCACTTTATATACCGCCGTCGGCCCAGAAGGAAGCGAAAAAACGGGACGGTTCATTTCATAAGCGTACAAGACAACGGCGGTGAAAAAGGCGGAGCAGATAATAATGAGAGCTTTTTTCAGCGTCCGTCCGTTCAACGCGTAAAACATGACATCGGCCCCCTTTTTTGCATTGTAAAATCGTTGTCCTAATAACATCTTATGCGGACAGCCATGGCGGTTATGAAACTTATTTGCCAGTCCTCTTACCGTCGAAGAGATGGAGGAAGCCTAAAGGAACGGTCTGGCGTCGGTTCTTGAAATTCCCTTAAAAAAGATATTGCATTTTTGATTGGTAAGTGGTATATTGAAAATCGTCGCTAATCCGACAGAGTGTTCGATAGCGGTGAGTGACGAAAAGCAACGGAAAAGATCTTGACAAGAAAAAAGAGGCATGTTAGTATAAAAGAGCTGTTTGCAATAGGAAGCTTCAACTATTCTTCAGTTCAAGACTGCAAATCAGCAGAGAAGTTGTTTCAATGCAGCAACTTTGCGCCTGTGTCTTCTAGTGAATTCGGGGGAATTGGGTTCCTCGACGCAAGACTGCAACGAAGCAAGTTCAAGAAGAGGTCTCGTTCCTTGAAAACTGAACGAAACGAAGCGCGAAAGAAAAGCTGAGGCCCGCGGGTCGCCGCGATGGGCAAATGTTCTTCGCCTGCAGGGATTTACAATCCCGAAGGCGAAGGTGATTTGACCCCGAGCGGCGGCGGGCCGAAGCTGGACAATACGAAAAGCGGAGGCCGCTTTGGCCGAAGTTGGACAATGCGAAAAGCCAATCAACTTTCTTTTGGAGAGTTTGATCCTGGCTC
>NZ_SDKL01000030.1:1185-101252 GCF_004123125.1 Geobacillus sp. PK12 | reverse complement strand
ATACAGAAATATCCAGCGTTTTGCATTGCGGGTTCGGCTAGAAATAGCTAACATACTTTCATGACAGGTGCAAGTACAACTTTTGGTGATGAACCAACTATGAGCATACAACTAGAAAAATCAAGTCAGAAGTATTATCATAATTTTTACACAACTCTTATTCAACGCAGGCGGAGGCGTCACATCGCCGCTCCCCCTGCCATTTTTCCTTTTATGGGGGAAGGAGCGTGATTCATGGGCCAAGAAGCATTGTGGACAAAACACTTTGCCAGCCTTTTTATTTGCAATTTTTTCTTGTTTGCCAACTATTATTTTCTTTTGGTCACCATGCCGATTTACGCCATTCATGACTTGCACGTCGAGGAATCGCTGTCAGGGCTTGTGTCGGCTGTTTTTTTGGCGGCGGCCATTATCGTCCGTTTTGCCGCCAACCAGTTTGTCGAACGCTACGGGAAGCGATTGATGCTGAGATGGTCTCTTCTTCTTTTCATTACATCTTCCGTATTGTACCTATTTTCCCACAGCCTGCTCAGTTTGCTTGCCATCCGCTTTTTGCACGGCTTAGGGTTCGGCATTGCCACGATGGTAGGCGGAGCGCTCGTCGCTGATATCGTTCCATCGACACGGCAAGGGGAAGGAATGGGCTATTTTGTTTTGTCCTCCAATCTCGCTATGGTGGCTGGGCCGTTTTTCGGCCTCTTTTCTCTTGAACGCCTTGGGGCGTTTTGGATGCTGATCATTGCGCTTGTATGCACCGTCGCTTCTTTCCTTTCTGCGCTGTCTATCCGTTCGGCAACGCCGCAGGCGAAGCAGTCATCTTCGAAACTGCGAATCCAGCTGTCGCTGAAGCAGATGATCGAGCCTTCCGTGCTACCGCTGGCGTTCATCGGTGCATTGTTCGCTTTGACGTACGCGCCCGTGCTGTCGTTTGTGTCGGTCTACGCCAAATCGCTTCATCTTGGGGAAAGCAGCAATCTCTTTTTCGTGATTTATGCTGCGGTGCTGCTTGTTTCCCGTCCGTTTACCGGGAGATGGTTTGACGCACACGGACCGAAGGCGCTTATTGTATTTTGCACATCTTCATTTGCCGTCGGGCTGTTTTTGTTAAGCATAGCGAAAACGACAGGAATCTTTTTATTAAGTGCAGCTTTGATCGGAATGGGCTGGGGCAATTTGTTTCCGGTTTTGCAGACGATGGCGATTCAATCAGGCTCTTTGTCGCGCAGTTCTTCTTCCCTCGGCACGTTTTTATCGTTTTTTGACGTTGGCATCAGCGCCGGCTCTTTTCTCACCGGCGTGCTGATGGCCTCAATCGGATTCCGACCGCTTTACGCCGGAGATGCATTGTTTCTGCTCGCTGTTTTTGCCCTTTATTTCGCCATGATCGAAAAACGACGAAAACACAAACACCGCCACGCCCAACAACAGCAACGCGCCTGACCATACGACGGTTGCCGCCTGCCGCGAAGTATGGTACATTCAAAATGCAGACTGTACGGAAAGGAAGAAGAGGATGAAACAACTGACATGGATCGCCACATGCATGTTGTCGCTCAGCGTTCTGCTCTCAAGCTGCACCGATGACGGCGTTCAGGAACAAAGCCACTCGCAGATGACGAAAACCGCCACCGGCGATATTCGCGAAACAACAAAATCGATCGAGCATTTGCCAAGCTTTTTGAGCGCGTTTGAAGAAGAGATGGCGGTCTTGTACCAGCAGGCGGCCGAACACCGCGAGCTGCTTGAGAATATCCCTTGCTATTGCGGCTGCGGGCAATCAGCTGGCCATAAGAACAATTACGACTGCTTCGTCTATGAAAATAAACAAGACGGCTCGGTCGTCTGGGATGATCATGCGACCAAATGCGGCGTCTGCTTGGAGATCGCCGCCGAATCGATCGCCGCTTACGATCAAGGGAAATCGATCAAAGACATTCGGCATATGATCGATGAAAAATATAAAGAAGGCTACGCCGAACCGACGCCGACCAAACCGCTCTAATACCAGCAAAAAAAGCGCCAAACTTAGCGCTTTTTTTTTTTCGTTCAGCCGATGCCCTAGGCCAAAACGACATTGATCCTGTAAAATCAACTCTTTGTTCACGGCGAACTCGATCGCTTGGCGAACAATGACCATTCTCCACCAACCTTCCAGCCCTCTGCCCTGCCTAGGAGCGTCAGTGGCGGCTGAGCGCCGCGTACAAATCGTGCAACGTATCGATGCCGCGCCCGTGAAGCTCCTTAAGCAAAATCGCCCATAGCTTCGTCATCGCTTCGACATCGCCGTCGGCCGTATGGCGGCGCGGGCAACGGATGCCGTAACAAGCTAACGCATCGTCAAACGTCGGGCACGAATGGCCGATCAGCGTCATCATCGGCTGCAAGTCAAGAAATCGTCCGCTCCATTTTTGCCGATAATGACGCCAAAGGGCATGGCGCAAAAACGCCAAATCATGACCGATATGATAGCCAATTAAGACGCCGGCGGCAATAAACGGCACAAACGTGCGCAGCGCCTCGGCAAGCGGCGGAGCGAACACCACATCCTTCGCCTCAATGCCGGTCAAGGCGGAAATATGTTCCGGAATCGGCTTTTCCGGCTTGACGAGCGTCATGTACGCATCGGTCACGACTCCTCCAACCGTTTTCGCCGCCGCCATGGCCAAAATTTCATCGCCTTGCTCCGGGGAAAAGCCGGTCGTTTCCATATCGATGATGACAAACGGGATGTCAGTCAAACGGTCATGCCAATCGATGATGTGCTGTTTTTCCTTTTGCAGCGAGCGAAGCCATGTTTCCTGTTGCAGCGAATGGTCATGCCCAAATAAGGCGGATGATGCCTCGCGCGGAACGCCGAGCGACAACAAGCGGAGCGCCCGCTGCCAAAAACGGTGCCGCTCATGCATGAATGTTAGCCACCCGCCGGGCGACAAAGCGCTGCAACCGTTTTGCGGTGCGCATCGCTTGCTTCAGCTGCTTTTGCTCTGTCCGCTCAAGCGTCCGCCATAACACATATTCACGCCCGTCCCCCGCCTCGGTGCTGTACTTAAGACGAATCGAATAGTAAACAGACAGCGCCTCGCAAACGGCGGCGGAAAGCGGCGCCGTCAATACGCCAGCCGCCTCAAGCGTCCGTCGCCGCTCAGCCGTGTCCGCCGCCGGGACGCGCGCAAAACAGGCCAACCATTTTAAGGCATTGGTGAGCTGCACGTAGCCGCTTTGTTTCATATGAACGGCCCCGCTGTGCGGCCCCCATCGCTCCGTTTGCACGTTGCCCAGCCAACCGAGCGGAACCGGAGGAAATTGAACGTGCTCCCCCATGCGCGCCAACAGCGGCGGCCGTTTGGCCACCGCCGAAAACAGCATCCTCCTGCCCTCCTCAGCCAATTCCGTCTCGCCATAAAGCGGACGCATATCCATCGCGATCAACAAAAAGCGAATGTCGTTCGGCCACCCGCTGTCTAAATAGGAAGAAAGTTGTTGCTCCCAACCGCGGACCGACTGCGCCCACCGCTTGTTCGTCGCCATCACGTAACCGGAGCAGTAGGGATACCCAGCCTCATGCAACATGTCCACCCCAACCGCCGCCATATGGCGGATGAATTCATAACAAGCCGCCTCCTCTTCCTCAGGACAGTCGAATAAAATGCCGTGGTCCTGGTCCGTCCAAATCGTCGGCTCCCGTCGGCCGATGCTTCCCATCACATACCAGCACCACGCCGGGGGACGAATGCCGACCGACCGTTTCATCGTCTCCCGCTCCGCAAGGAAAAACGCGCGGCGAAGGATGGCTTCATGCACGCAAACGACGTCGCCTGCAAGCTGCTTCATTTGTTCAGATGCTAGACAGCGCCGCAGTTCGCGCGCCAGTTCATCATGACAAAAACGAAGTTCGGCGGCCGACTCGGCTTGGTTGAGCCGCTCGACCACCTTTGCCGCCAACGATTCCATCACCTTTCCCCTCCTGGCTACTGCTGGGCGAGGGTCTTGGGCTGATACGCCGGATCGAGCTGTTCCGGATAGCCATAAGAACCGTGCTCGCTAATATCAAGACCTGAAATTTCTTGTTCCGCCGTGACACGCAGCCCGATCGTTTTCTTCAGGGCATATAAGATGACAAACGAAACAGCAGCGACATACACCGCAGCGCCGAGCACCCCGACCGTTTGCACAATCAGCTGATCAAATCCGCCGCCGTAAAACAGTCCAGCCTTCCCGATGCCCGTGATCTCGACTAAACGCGGCGAGGCGAAAAACCCAGTTGAAATCGTGCCAATAATGCCAGCGACACCATGGACGGAAAAAGCATAAATCGGATCGTCAATCCCTTTGCGTTCAAAGTAGATGGATGTCCAGAACGTAAACGACCCCGCCACTGCACCGATCACAACCGCCGCCCACGGTTCGACGAACGCGCACGCGGCGGTAATGGCAACCAAAGCCGCGAGCACGCCGTTGACCATCGCTGGAATGTCCGCTTTGCCGACCAAAATTTTCGCCGTCACAATCGCGGCGATCGCTCCCGCCGCGGCGGCCAAATTCGTCGTCAGCGCGACATAGCCGAAAAATCCGTCGCCAACCGCCATCGTGCTGCCAGCGTTAAAGCCGAACCAGCCGATCCATAAAATCAATCCGCCAATGACCGTATATACTTGGTTATGCCCAGGAATGACGTTTGGAGTCTTATCTTTATTGAACTTGCCGATGCGCGGCCCGAGCAAAATGGTAGCCACGAGCGCCGCAATCGCGCCTTGCAAGTGGACAACGGTCGAACCAGCGAAATCTTGCATTCCCATTTTCCCAAGCCAGCCGCCGCCCCACACCCAATGGCCGATCACCGGGTAAATGGCGATCGTAAAAATCGTGCCAAAAAGAAAATAAACAGACAGTTTCGCCCGCTCAGCGAAGCCGCCCCAAGCGATGGCCAGCGACACGCCGGCAAAGCCGAGCTGGAATAAAAATTTGAGCTCGAGCGGCACATTCGCCCACGACAACGAGTCAAACGTTCCTTTTCCTTCTTTTAAAAACCATCCTTCCGTCCCGATGAAGCTATTCCCAGCCCCAAACGTAATCGCAAAGCCGAACGCCCAAAACGCCAATGAGGCGATGGCAAAGCTTAAAATTTGTTTGCCAGCCACATGCCCGGAGTTTTTCATGCGCGTTGATCCAGCCTCAAGCAAAGCAAACCCTGCCTGCATACCGATGACGAGCACCGCCGAAAGCATGACCCAGAGGGCATCCAGCCCAAGCGTCAACGTTTTTTCATCCATTTACGCATCCCCCTTTTTGTTATTTATCATTCCTTTTATATGTCATAATATATAACACAAATACACCAAAAGCAATGTCTGTTTTTGGTTGTAATCGGTTTCATTCACAAAAAACTTGTTAAATTTCCTGACAAAAAGAGAATGCCCTTCATCACGAAGGGCATTCCTCACAGTGTTACGCCACGCGAATCGGCTTGCCAAACGGCACGCGCGGCATATAATCGTCCGGCACAAGCCAAAACACTTCATAGTCGACTTCGAGTTCTTCATAAAAATAGCCGGTTACATCGGTGATGTAAAACAACGTATCGATTTTTTGCGCAGCGGCCCATTCCAGCACTTCGGTGTACGACGATTTCCCGTGCTTGAAATATTGAATCGTCGCCACGCCAACCGGAGATACATCGCGAATTTTAAAATCCGCTTGGACGAGCAGCGTGTCCGGGCGCAGCTTTTCAAACAGCTTCACAATGTTTTGAATGAGCATTGGCCGCTCCGGACGGTTTGATGTGTCGATCGCCAACGCGATGGAATGGTCTTTCCGCTCTTTGAGCAACGCCAATAAAGCCCGCTGCCATCTCACGATGATCATCCCCCTTATATCGGTGAATCGCCGTGCGCACTACTAGTATAGACGACGATGGGGGAAAGTACGAACTGTTTTTCTTTCCTTTTTCCCCTCCCGTTTCACAAACATCAACCAAAACGCCAAGGAACAGCTCCTTGACGTTTCTTACTCCCGCGGAGAAAGGGGGGAGTCTGAGCCATTTTTGTGTTCGATCGTGGCCTCGATGGTTCCCTCCGCGTACATATCGCTCACTTGTTCATGTGTTTCAGCCAATGCTGAACCAAGAAACGAAGCTGCCTCATCATTCGACGGGACATACTGCTGTAAAGCCATCTCAAGCGATTGTTTGTTTTCCGCCATCTGTATTCCTCCTTGTTCATGCCGTTCATTATATTAATGTAGAACAGGGGGGAAATAAAAAGAGGAAGTTTATGGATCATGTATGTATACATCAAGACAAACGCGGCAAACTAACGATAAACAAATGGAAAGAGAGGATGATGGCTAATGAGACATCCAAAGCAAAACAACAGCCCTGAACAACAAGAAAAAAAACAACAACCGGACAAAGACAGGGAAAAACAGCCGGGATACGGCGATAAAAAATTGGAAGGACCAAACCATCCAGCAGAATAAAGGCGGCGAATCCCAATGAGACATTTGCTTGCGTTAGTGCTGAAATATTTGCTGACCGCCACGGTGATGTTTGCCATTTTACCGCTGTTTTTGCGCATTTCATCGGCAGAGATTTTATGGTTTAGCCTTTGGCTGACGCTTGTCGCCTATGCGCTCGGCGACTTGTACGTTCTGCGGCGCCTTGGCAACGTCTCAGCGACGATCGCCGATTTTGGGCTTGTGTTTGTAGCGGTATGGATCGGCATCGGCGCGTTTTATGACATCGCCGGCGCCGCCATATTAAGCGCGGCGTTTTTTTCCGCCCTGCTTGCGGCGATGGGGGAATTGCTGTTTCACGCCTATGTGCTGCGATTTGTCACTGTCGAGCACGGTGAAAAAGACGCCCCGCTCATCGGCCGCCAATGGCAAACGGAGGCGGCGGAAGAGTTTGACGTCCGCGCCGCCCGTCCGGATGACAAAGATCGTGAACGAGCGGAACAAGAAAATGATCGGTACGGTCAAGAGCCTCCTCATCCCCCTATTCTATAAAGAAAATGGAGGCTGCACAGCCGGGATGCCGGCCGCTTCAGTTGACAGTCCGTCCTCCTCCCGTTCAAAACCAAACGGATGGCAAGTGAAAAAAACGGGTGTCTTCTCGTTCGCTAGACACCCGTTTCGCATGAGGCTCTTTGATTTTCTGGCGCTTTCTTCTACAGCCATGGACGGATCCATCGACCGCTTGGCCGCAAGCCGAAACAGGGCAATCTCCTATCCGCCCTTATTGCTCCGGTCGTTTCAGCGCAAGCAGCGTCTGTTTCAATTCCGCTTCCATCGCCGCCAGCTCGCGTTCGGCCTGCTGCCGTTTTAAGCGGCCTTCCGCTTGGATTTTCAACGTTTCTTCGAGCGTAGCGATCAAATTTTCTTGTGTTCGCTTCAACGTTTCGATATCAACCAAGCCACGCTCGTTTTCCTTGGCGATTTCGATGCTGTTTGTTTTTAACATCTCCGAATTGCGCAATAACAGCTCATTCGTCGTTTCGGCGACCTGCTTTTGCGCCGCAGCCGCCCTTTGCTGCCGAAACAGCGTCAAAGCAATCACGACTTGATTTTTCCAAAGAGGGATGGCATGCAAAATCGACGATTGAATCCGCTCGACAAGCGTTTCGTTCATATGCTGAATCATGCGGATTTGGGGCGCAGTCTGGATCGTCACTTGCCGGCTGAGCTTTAGGTCATGCACCCGCTTCTCAAGCCGCTCGGCAAACTGCCGCAAATCCTGTACATCCTGCCATGCCATTTGGTCGCCGGAGCGCTCCGCTTCCGCTTGCTTTTCTGGAATCGTCTTCGTCCGCAGCTCTTCGAGTTTGTATTCCGCTGCCGCAATATAAATATTGAGCGCTTCAAAATAGTCTTTGTTTTTTTCATAGAGCGTCTCAAGCATCATGATGTCGCGAAGCAACAAATGCCGGTGCTTCTCAAGCCGATCAGCGATTTTGTCAATTTCAACGCCGATTTTTTGGTATTTCGCCACCATCTCTTGCAGCGGCTTGGCCACTGCGCCGAACAAGCGGGACAGCCACCCTTTTTTCGCCGGCATTAGGTCATCGGGGTTGACCTCCTTAATTTTGGCCATCAGTTCGCTGATCACTTCGCCGACCGGCCCAGCGTCTTTCGTTTGCACATGATGCAAAATCGCATGAGAAAACTTCGACAGCTCGGCTTGCGCCGCCACACCGTATTGCAAGACGGCCTGATGGTTGGCCGGGTCGATTTGTTTGGCGAGCGCAAGCGCTTTTTCCCGATGCTCAGGCTTCAACGCATCAAGCGCGCGCGCCGGCTTTTCTTCCTCCTTGAGCCGCGGTTCGGCCGGCGAAGAAAACGGCTTTGCAAGCAGCTCATCAAGGGAACTTGTCCGTTCCAGCCCTTGCAGCCAATCCGTCGATTCCATCCCGTGATTCCGTTCGTCCATCGTCATTCTCCTTTCTTTGACAGCGGCAGACGAAGCCCATCCGATTGTCGGAGCGATCGCTCGAGCCATTTCGCTTCCGTTTGCAGCGACCAGATGTCGTTCGATAACACCTCAAGCAACTGCCGTTCAGCCGCTGAAGTCAGCTCGTCAAGCACTCTTTCCGTCTCCTGCAACGCTTTTGCCATATCGGCGCTTTGCACCGGCTGTTGCGCCAAATAAACGTATTTCTCCACCATCTCCACCGCCGTCGGCCATTCGTTTAAGAAAAATGGCTGGGCGAGGCGCAGTTGATGTGGTTGTTGCTCGATGGCGCGAATGATTCGATCGACGATGGCACTCAACCGGGAAACCGTTTGCCACATCACCACAGAACGAAGCCGATAGCGAGCGCGACGCAGCCGCTTCCATAACGCGCGCGCTTCGCCAAGCTGGCTGCGAACGTAGACAAGCTCCTCAGCGGACACATCAGCCGGCAGGCGATGATGCCGCCTTTTCATGATGGCGGACACCCCCCACATCGCCCCCATTCCGGATAAAATCGAAGGCCAAAAGCGAAAATCAGCAGCGATGAATACGATCACCGCGACGATGACCCCTGCGTTCCATGAGACAAACCAACGCCATATCGTACGAAGCAGCTGCTTCATGGTCCCTCTCCTTCTTTAATCTTTTCTTTCATTATAGCATGTCCATTCCATGATACGTACAAGCGCCCAAAGAAGTTTCATCGCCAACTGGACGGCGCGCATAGGACAATGGCCGTTTCGAATAGGCTATAGTAACAGGGCCATCGAAAGGGGAATCGGGATGAAAGCGATCAATTGGCAGCTTGTCTCCTTTGTCGCGATCTCGCTGTTGAAAGAATATTGGTGCTATGCCGGACTGCCGCGCGTCTACTATTGGCAGGCGGCGGATGATGACAAAAAAACTGCCTAACAGCAGAAGGAGGGAACACGATGCAGCCTTGGCACCGCCCCACACCGCCAACCGCCTCCCGCGCCGCACTGACCGTCACCGGCCAAGGGACAGTCAGCGCCAAGCCAGACACCGTCCTCATTGCGATCGGGGTGCGCACCGAACACGTCCATATTCAAGAAGCGCTTGCTGACAACGCGAAACGCACCGACGCAGTCATTGGAGCACTCAAGGCGCTTGGCGTGCAAACAGAAGATTTGGAGACGACGGCGTTTTCCATCTATCCCCAATACGAACATCACAATGGAGCCGACGTATTATCCAGCTATAGAGTCGAACATTGGCTTGAAATCACCGTCCGCGACCCTAAAAAAGCCGGCGCCATTTACGAGGCGGCCGTTGCCCATGGAGCAAACCTCGCCCGCGGCTTGGAATTCCGTCTAGCAAACGAACAAGCCCATTACCAGCAGGCATTGGCGTTGGCCGTGAAAAACGCCAAAGAAAAAGCGCTGGCCATCGCCCGCGCTCTCAGCTTGCCTCTTTATGACACGCCGATTGAACTGAAAGAACAGTCATCGATCCGGCCGTCGCCATACGGTCCGGCTGTTCTCAGCGTTTCCTCATCAGCGCCGCCTGTGCAGACGCAAGATGTTGTCATTACCGCCGTCGTGGAAGCGGTATTTGCTTATTCGTTCATTTCGTGATATCGACTTCATGGACGCGGGCGCCGCCAAACAGCTCGACGCGGACGGTTTTCTTTTTCCCATTCGAATGGACGACGGTTACAGCGTACGCGCCCGGCAAATACGGGCCGATTTTTTTGACAAATGGGTCTTTCGTCGCCTCCTCTTCCGTTTTCACCCCATTGACGACAAGCAACGCCTCCGGATCATCGACGCGCACATGGAGAAAATAGAGGGCTGGCTCAAACACATACCGGTCCTCAAACACGTGAATCGTAAACACCGGCGGGTGAGATGTCAATCCTTTAATATACACGTGGCCGCTCTTGCGCTGGCGGGCAAACTCCCGATCTAGCTGTTCATACGCTTCTGGGTGCCGTTCCACATACGCGAACAACGGCGCCAACGTTTTCTCGTTGATCGGCACGCTTTCCTCCGTCACCCGCAGCATCGCCTGCAAAGCGGCCACATCGCGGTCTTCGATCGCATCTTTTAAGCGCATAATCGCCATTTCTCGGCTCGCGGCCGTCTTCAACGCCCCATACCCGCTCCAAAGAAGCGTGCTCGCCCCCCACAGAACGACGATGGCGACAAGCAGCCAGCCGATGAGACGGTATTGCTTTTTTCTCCTCTTTTCCCGAGACAAAACGCGCGCCTGCTGCCTCTTTTCGCTGCGCGCCAACGCCGCGGCGCCGTTCTGACCGCCGCGGCTTCCCGTTCCCCCCTCAATGGCATCCGGTTCGAACACGCGCGGTTTCATGAGCGCTTCCCCTCTCCTTCTCGCTGTCTAGTTCCACTTTATGTCAGAGACAGGGAATATATGTTACACGAACAACGGTGCGCTTTTTATTATACCCGCCTGAGCGAAAAACGGATAGCCGTTTGCACCGCCCATTATCGCAAAAACGAAGCGTTCGGTCGCTCCATTCGCCGCCCGACTTGTTGAAACATCCAGGCGTATAAGGCCGCGCTTCCTAGCGCCAGCATCCCAAGGACAACGAACGTCCATGCATAGCCGATCCATTCCGCAGCGACGAGCGACAGCGGCGCCAACATCCGCCCGATCGTAAAACGGAGACTGGCGGCGGCAAAATATTGGCCGCGCATCACCTCCGGAGCCAAGCGGGAAATGAACGACTGCTGCAAGCCAGCTGTCATCAGCTCAGCCAGCGTAAACAGCGCCATGACCGCGATCAATCCGAGCAGCGAAGACGTTTGACTAAACAGCCACATCGAAATGCCGTATAAGAGGGATGAACCGACAAACGCCTGCCGCTCCGAGTAGCGAGACATCCAACGCGTCACAGCCACCGTGCATAGTGCGACCAACAGACCGTTTTCGGCAATGAGCCAACTAAAGGCGCTCGCGCCGTCAATCGTCCATCCTGCCAATGTTTCGGCTTCGACCGTTTCTTTTGTATATACCGGGATCAGCAAGTCAAGCTGTTTGACACTCCGCACGGCTAAAGCCGTGGGATTCTTGGGTCATTCGCGTCCTCATCCATTTCTGGTTCGGACCACGCCCAAGATCAGGGGTGTGTCATCACCCCGTCCCATCGGGTTAGAATGTACCCCGATGGGCGGCGCACCTGTGACCAGTGCGCTAGGTTAGGCGGCGAAGCCCGAAATTGCTTTGGCGATGTTGATGGCGCCATTTAAGTCGGCGTGGAGGGTGTATCCGCATTTTTTACACTGAAAGTGGATGCCATTGCGATTTCCCTTTTCCCGATGTCCACATTTACACGTTTGGCTCGTGTAGGTCGGCTTCACCCACTCGACCCGAATGCCTGCCATTTCCGCCTTATAGGCAATCATCGTTTGCAGTTGATGAAACGCCCAAGCATGAAGGCTTCGTCCTGCTTCTTTGGCCGATGTTGCCCGTTTCCGAATGCCCGTCAACTCTTCCATTCGAATCACGCCAACACCGTTGGCGAGCGCAAAATTCACGATTTGACGGCTGATTTTGTGATTTTGATCCTTCATCCAGCGGGACTCTTTACGGCCGATTTTGCGAATCATATGGAGCTTCTTGGCTTTTCCTAATCTCCTTCGCAAAGCCGCATATCGTCGGCGTACAAAGGCGCATTGGTTCCCTTTGAAAAACCACGATTTCGTTCCCACGCTGGCAACAGCGAGATAGCGAAGTCCAAGGTCAACCCCCATCACCTTTGTTTCGTGTCGCGGCTTGACTTCAAAGGTGATCGCGATCGCCAAGCACCATTTCTTTCTCTTTTTGTAGAGCTTGGCCGCCCCTTGTTTGGCGGTTCCGTTCAACAATCGATTCAGCCATGCTTCTTGATAGGGACGCGTGACCACCGGCACACCGACTCGCTTCTCTAATGTTGGGAATGAAACGGTGTAGAACTCTCCTTTCTTTTCCACCTTCACGTTTTGATTGTTAAAGCAACACCATAATGTTCGAAACCTCTTTGTTTTCTGGTTTTTCTTTTGGGACTTCACTTCTCGAATCGTTTGATTCACGACGGCGGAAGGAAATCGTTGTGACGAAAACGCTTTAAAAATTTTACTCGTCGCTTGATTCAGTTCTGGATGATCCAACAGCCAATTCGCAAACTCTGTGTTCACTTCTGTCATCCGTTCATACATTTCCTGTTTGACTTTCGTTGGGTTGTGCAGTTCCAGCCTTAGCGTGATCGTCGGCATGGATTCACCCCCTTTTCTTTTGAGATTCCACATAGCGTTTGATGATTTCACTTGATCCATTCCCTGCTGTACTCACGAAGAAAGAGCGTGTCCAAAGACTTGGCAGATGAGACAAGTGTTGAAATTCTTCCCTTCATCGTCGGGAAGTCACTCCTTTCACTTTTGTCATCATATCTGATGGAGAATCAGAAGGGAGGCCATTCAAGAACAAATGACAATGATCAGGCATCACTTCCATAGCAAGAAAGCAAGAATAATCCAATCATTCTCTTGGCAAATTTCTTCTACTAACTGCCTGAATCGCTCTTCCACTTTGTTCACTAACACTTTTCTTCGATAACGCGGGCAAAAAACAAAATGGTAGTTAATTAAAGATACAGTTGTTTTCGTTCTTCGATATTTTTGTTCCATATTATTAATTGTATCAGTTTAATGGTCATACTCAAACAATTAAAGATAAAAAATGGTTGCTCTAAGCAATCCCATGAAGAGATTACCGAGCAACGCCGTCTTTCATCCCACGATTCAAACCGTGGGCTTTCAGACGGCATTTTCTGTAAAACTAAGAAATCCAACAAACGGCGACGACCACCACGGGGAGCTGGCCAAGGCGAAAACGAAAAACGCCGCCCCCTGTCCGTAGGCGGATAACACCATCATCCGCTTGCGTCCGAATACATCAGCACAATAGCCGCCCATTAAATTGGTGATGACCGAGAACAACTGCGAAACAATCAACAACAACCCCGCTGTCTCTTTGCCAAAGGCATCGGCAAAATAAATCGATATAAACGGAAAAAACATCCAAAAGGTCGTATTCATGAGCGCCTCGCCAAACAGGCGCACTTTTAGGTTGCGGTCCCAATCGCGTATTCGCATCCGCTGTCCCCCTAATCTTTCGTCTTTCGAATTTCTTTGGAAATTATATCATATTTTGATAGGGGATCGGAGAAATATTTTTCAAATAAAAAAGGGCTGAACCAAAAGGGTGTTTTTCCTTAAACGAAACACAACATATTGTTTCATGACTATATAAAAAAGGTGTCCCGATCCTTTTGGGACACCCTCGACTTGCATTTCGTTTGTCTCTTACTTGCGGATGAATTGCTGTGTCCAAATATATCCATTTTCTTCAAAACCAACGCCGATATGCGTAAAGTTTTTGTTCAAAATGTTTGCCCGATGGCCTTCACTGTTCATCCACGCATTGACCACTTCTTGCGGGGTGCGTTGGCCTTTGGCAATGTTTTCCCCGGCAGCCGTGTACGAGATGCCGAATTTTTTCATCATCTCAAATGGAGAACCGTACGTCGGGCTGTTGTGCGAGAAGTAGTGGTTCACCGCCATATCGCGCGATTTTTCGCGGGCGACTTTGCTGAGGGCCAAGTCAACTTGAAGCGGCGGCAAGCCGTATTTTGCCCGCTCTTTATTCGTCAGTTCAACGACTTGTTGCTCATAGGCGTTTAAGCCAGTTGCTTTTTGCGGCGCTGCTGTTGGGGCCGTCGCTGGCGTTTTTGCCGATGCTTGCGTATTCGCAGCCGGTTTCGTCGCTGGCTGTTTGACCGTTGCCGGCGCCTGCGGTTTTGTCGTTGGCTGTTTTGCCGCCGGTTGTTGGGTTGCCGGTTTTACCGGTTGGAACGACACGAACGGGAAGTATTGTTGCAGCCATTTCTCAAAATCTTGAACGTTTGTGCTGACATATTTTACTTGATACGCATTCGCTGTCGGACACGTCGTCCCAGCTGCTTCCGTTTTCGTTGCCGCGAACGAAGCGCCGGCGAGTGCGACCGAAGCTGCGATTGTTGCTACCATTTTTTTCTTCATCGGAATTCCTCCTTGTATCCTCTATTTGAAAGTTTCAGAGATATTGCGTCCGTCAGTCATGCCTACACGATGAGATTCGAAGAGGAACGGTTTCGTTGTTCCCTTGCCTTCGCCCTCATTATAACACGGGTTTTTTGTAATATTTTTGGGCTAAAATGGAAAAAAACGCAGGCTGGCAACACCCGGAAAAACAAGCGCTTGTTTTCATTGCCAGTTGGCTGCCCATCACGGCAGTTGCAACGATTGGAAGCGGCATCCTTTCACTAACTGCCCTTCCTTTTTCCCCTCTATTATTCTAGCCACCCACATTTTTCTAGGAAAAAGGGAGTTGACAGCCTCTTTTTTGGACCATTTCGTTTAACAATTGTTACAGCTGTGTTACAAAACAGGGGAGATATTCACATTCTTGTTTTAAAAAAGAAGCTGGTGGCGATCAGCCCCAGCTTCTGTCATGATCTTTTTCGTTCCTAGTCGACAACGAGCACCGTTTGCACTTCATTCGGCTTCACCTCGACGGCAAACGTCCCGCATTCGTCCGCCGCGAGCGAGTCAAGCGGCTCCTCGTTGAGATTCGCGCGAAAAACGCCCGAAAACGGCTTGTTCCATTGGAACGCCGCCGTCGTTATCGTTGGCGTTGAATTGTAAAAGAGGAGCTTATCGGCATACAGCCGCACCCGTTCGACAAAGCGCATCGATCTCCATCCCCCACCGTCTCATCGTTTGCTACTATTTTAGCAAGAACGGATGGCGGTTGGCTATAGAGCGCCTCTTCTATTGCGATAGTTGATGCCCCTCAACCAACACCGGAATGCGTTCTTTATATTTCTCCACCCATCGGCGGTTATGTTCGTCCGCCCCCTCAATGTTGCCGCTTAAAAAGACGGGCGGCTCAAATCCATTTTCCACCATGAGGACAATCGCCTCGGCGAAAACGGCGTTTAAAATCGCGCTGCCGATCACGGTCGAAGTAGGGGCAAATGGAACGGAAACATTCGGATGAGCTAAAATCGCGTCTCCTCTCACACAATGATTGTCAATCACCAAGTCCACCACTTCATACAATAACCGACCGCTCTTATGCCGCGACGGTTGACTCTTCGAATATTCCAAAGATGTAATCGCGATCGTGTACGCCCCTTTCTCCTTTGCTGCCAACGCCACATCAATCGGAACCGGATTGCGCCCCGATGTGGACAAAACAAAAAACACATCTTCAGGACGGATATCCTCATGATTGATAAAATTTTGTGCCAAATCATTCATTCTCTCCAACATGGACGACCGCACCGCCCCTTCGTGAAGCATCAGCGGCTCGACAAAGATCGGTTTCACCGGAACAAGCCCTCCCGCCCGGTAAAACACTTCCTCCGTCAAAATATGGGAATGGCCGCATCCGAATAACTGAACGATTCCGCCGTTTTGAATCGCTTCGCTTACCATATGGGCGGCCTTTTTTAGATTGTCCTTTTCATGGCTTAAAACGAGTTCCAGATGTTCATTGATTTTTTGGAAATATTGATTGATCATCGGCCATTCGCCCCTTAAGCGCTTGATTTCCTATCCCTAAACTAGATTTAGCCCGCCGCAGCCACGGTTAGACCCGCTCCTGCAGCCAAAAAAACGGCTTCCCCTATAAAGGAAGCCGTCCGTCGGTTCCATCGCATTCCTTGCTTTACTGCCCTGTATATCCGCCAACCGGGATATTGTCCTTCCGCGCCACCCCAGTGCGGTAAGCGGCTTCGATGACCGCTTGTCTGACGCGTTCAACGACTTTGCTGTTGAAGACGCTCGGGATGATGTATGTTTCGTTCAATTCATCCTCCGTCACGACAGAGGCAATCGCCTTCGCAGCGGCAAGCTTCATTTCCTCGTTAATTTCTCTCGCCCGGCAGTCGAGCGCCCCGCGGAAAATGCCCGGGAAGCAAAGGACGTTGTTAATTTGGTTCGGATAATCAGAACGTCCGGTCGCCATAACGCGCACGTACGGTTCGGCCAGCTCCGGATCAATTTCCGGAATCGGGTTGGCCATCGCAAACACGATCGGGTCGCGCGCCATTTTTTTCACATCTTCCACTTTTAAAATGCCGGGAGCTGAGACGCCAATAAACACATCTGCGCCGGCGATGACATCGGACAAGCTTCCTTTCAGATTATCCGGGTTCGTGATTTGCGCATATTCTTGCCAATACGGATTTTCATACGTTTCATCGCGATGGATGGCGCCGTGGCGGTCGACCCCGATAATGTTGCGTACGCCGGCCGCAAGCAAAATTTTCGTGCAGGCGATGCCAGCGGCGCCAATGCCGGTGAGAACCACTTTAATGTCCTCGAGCTTTTTGTCGACGATTTTCAACGCATTAAGCAACCCGGCCAAGAGCACGACCGCCGTGCCGTGTTGGTCGTCATGGAACACCGGGATGTCAAGCTCTTCCTTCAACCGCTTTTCAATCTCAAAGCAGCGCGGAGCGGAAATGTCTTCGAGATTAATGCCGCCAAACGCCGGAGCGATCGCTTTCACAATTTGGATGATCTCTTCCGTATCTTTCGTGTTCAAGCAAATCGGAAACGCGTCCACTCCGGCAAACTCCTTAAACAGCATCGCTTTCCCTTCCATGACCGGCATCGCCGCATACGGGCCGATGTCGCCCAGCCCGAGCACCGCGGTGCCGTCCGAGACGACGGCTACCGTATTCCGTTTAATCGTCAACGAATACGCCTTGCGCGGATCTTCAGCGATGGCCGTGCAGACGCGCGCCACGCCAGGCGTATACACCCGCGACAAGTCGTCCCGCGTTTTCACTGGGATTTTTGAATTTGTTTCAATTTTCCCCCCGATGTGCATCAAAAACGTGCGGTCGGAAACGTTGATGATTTTGACGCCGCGAATTTTTTTCAGCGCCTCAATGATCAAATCGCACTGCTTCGTGTCGAGCGCGCTGACGGTGATGTCGCGCACCGTATGGACTTTGCTTGATGAAATGACGTCAATCCCGACAATGTCCCCGCCCGCTTTGCCAATCGCGGCGGCGATATCACTGAATGAGACGATATCTTTTTCGAACTGGAGACGAATCGTAATGTTCATCGCTGCCCCGCCTGGTAATGCCATAACAATCGTCCTTCCTTTTCTCTATTTTTGTTTAAATCAGTAAATCATCTTACGGTACAAATGTTATCCTATGAACCGGAAAAAGACAACCCTTATTGTACACCCCCTTTCGGCAAACGCATGCATCTTTCCGCCGAACGTGAAACAGCATGCGTCCTGAGCCAGCGCAGCCTTCTTCCCACCGTTCATGTTCGGCTGTTGGCAAAACAGCAACAGGGGTGGCTGACGGCAGAAAAACAACATGCAAGAAGGAAATCAGAGCAGCAATGAAGTAAACGTAAAAGAAAGGAAAAACTAGACAGGAGCGAAAAAGAATGAGAGAAAAGCTGTTTCTCGTGCTGGCCAACTTGTTTTGGGCCGGCAATTACGTCATCGGGAAGTCCATCATTGCGGAAACGGGCCCATTTTGGCTGACGTTGATCCGTTGGTGCGCCGCTTTTATCGTGTTGGCGCCCGTATCGTACTGGCTTGAGCGGCCGCGCTACCAGGACATCATCAAACAATATTGGCTGCCGCTCGCTGCAGCCGGAATTCTTGGCGTCATCGGCTATAATTTGCTTTTATACGGCGCGCTCGCCTATACATCGCCGATGAACGCAGCGATCGTCAATTCGCTCAATCCGGCGATCATCGTCGTGTTGTCGTATGCGCTGCTGCGGGAGCGGCTGTCAAAAACCAATATTGCCGGCTTTTTGTTGTCGCTGGCCGGTGTATTGTTTATTTTAACGGATGGGCATATAGCACACGTCTTCCGAATGAACTACAACCGCGGTGATTTGATGATGCTCGCCGCCGGTGTCGTCTGGGCGCTTTATTCGATCATCGGCAAAAAACTACCCGTCCCACCGATTACAGCGACAACGTGCTCCGTTTTTTTTAGCTTGCTGCTGCTGTGGCCGTTCGCATTCTTTTATCCGTTTCCAGCTGATCACATAAGTGCAGCTGGGCTCGCCGGATTGGTCTATATTTGCTTGTTTCCGTCCATTCTTTCCTTCTTATTTTGGAACATCTCAGTGCAAAAAGTCGGTCCGAGCCATGCCGGTGTATATTTAAACTTAATTGCCGTATTTACCGCTGTGATCACGTTTTTGCTTGGCGGTGCTCTATCCGTCCTGCAGCTGGCCGGCGGCGCAATCGTCTTGTTCGGCGTCTATTTGGCGACAAAAGCGCCGAAAGTGAAGACGGAACAAGTGGATATCGCAGGATGACGGCCGGGCCGTTTGGCGGACAGCATCATCAAAAATAAAACCCGCCATCACAAGCGGGAACCTTTAGCCATGAAAAACAGCGCCGCCCGCCGCACCCAAAACCCTGTTGCATGCACAAGCGGTCTCCCCTCACCCAAAGGGAGACCGCTTTTTGGCTATTGGAGCAATCGAAGGAACTCACGCATAAACGCCGGCAAATCCGGCCACGCATGGGCGGAGACGAGGTTGCCGTCAACGTGGACTGTATGGTCAGACACATACGTCGCTCCTAGCGCCTCAACCCCCGGCTTGCAGGCAATATACGCTGTCAAACTCCGTCCTTTCAACAAATCCGGCATCGTTTCAAAAATGAGCGAGGCGTGGCAAATTGCGGCAATCGGCTTATTCGCCTCAAAGAAATGACGGACGATGCGCTGCACGTTTTCATCAAGGCGAATGTATTCCGGCGCCCGCCCGCCTGGAATGACTAACGCATCGTATTGCGTCGGGTCGATCTCGGCGAACGATGCATGGGCGTCGATCAAATAGCCTTGTTTTTCCACATACGTATCCCAGTCGGCAAAATCATGGACAACGGTGTGCAGTTTCTTTTTCTTCGGCGCGGCAATCGTTACGTCATGCCCTTCCTCCAACAAACGATAATACGGATAATACACCTCCAGCGCCTCAACAGCGTCGCCGGTGATGATCAACACTTTTTTGCTCATGGATTTCCGCCTCCTTGTCCATTTTTTTCTTTCATTTCTATCATACTGGAAACGAGTGAAAAGGAAAAGTAAAATGATTGGTGGAAAGGTATGAAGCAGCAGAAACGAGAGTCGCTATGGTTGCGACAGTAAGGAGGGAAACAGAATGACCATCACCTCATGGCTGGCCGCCTCGCGCCACACCGTCGTGCTGACCGGCGCCGGCATGTCAACCGAAAGCGGGCTGCCCGATTTCCGCTCGCCGCGCACCGGGCTGTGGGCGCGTTTTAACCCGAGCGAACTCGCTACCATCGATGCGCTGTACCATCGCCGTGAATCGTTCGTCGAGTTTTACCAATATCGCATTCGCACCTTGCAACAATGCCAACCGCATGACGGACACCGCTTATTGGCCGATTGGGAGCGGCGCGGGATCGTGCAAACGATTGTGACGCAAAATGTCGATGGCTTTCACCAAGAAGCGGGAAGCCGACGCGTCATCGAACTTCATGGCTCGCTCCGCACCGTCCATTGTCAGCGGTGCGGGGAGTCAAAACCCAGCTTTGTCTATTTGCACGGTGTGTTGACGTGCGAATGCGGCGGAGTTTTGCGCCCGTCGGTCGTGCTGTTTGGCGAGCCGCTGCCGGAGAAAGCCATCGATCAAGCGTGGGAAGCGGCCCGCCAAGCGGACTTGTTCGTTGTGCTCGGCTCCTCTCTGCAGGTATCCCCAGCCAACCAGCTGCCGCTTGTTGCCAAGCGGAGTGGGGCTAAACTCGTGATCATCAATTGGGAACCGACGGAACTGGACGATCTCGCCGATGCTGTCATCCATCAGCGAAAAATCGGTGAAGTGCTGAACGAGCTCAATGAGCAGTTGGCGGAGGTGGATCCATGACCAAAGAAACGATGTTGCAAATGGCGCTCGAATCGATCGGCGACCACTCCCACATCCGCCATTGGCGCCGCGTCTCAGGCGGGGACATCAATGACGCCTATCGCGTCCAAAGCGGCAAGCAAACGTACTTTATCAAAATGCAGCACTTCCCGCCGGCCGATTTTTTCGCCGCTGAACAGATGGGATTGGAGCTGATCGGACAAACGGGCGCCATCCGTGTTCCGCACGTCTTTGGCTCTGGTGAAGCGGACGGCTGGGGCTGGCTCGTCTTGGAATGGGTCGAAGGAGCAGAAACGGAACGGACGGCCGAACAGCTCGGCCGCGGCCTTGCCTGCCTCCATCAATGCCGCGGCCCGGCGTTTGGCCTTGACCGCGATACGTACATCGGGACGCTGCCGCAGCGCAACGGTTGGTACGGCCGCTGGCCCGACTATTACCGCGACGCCCGCCTTAGACCACACATAACGCGAGCGGCGGAGAGAGGCCTCCTGCCCGCCAAGCGGCGCAAACGTCTCGAATGGCTGCTCGAGCGGCTTGACCAATGGCTCCCGGATGACTGTGTTCCGTCGCTTTTGCATGGCGACTTATGGAGCGGCAACTGGATTCCAGGGCCAGACGGAGTGCCGTATTTGATCGATCCGTCTGTTTTGTATGGCCATCATGAGTTTGAGATCGCGTTTACCGAGCTGTTTGGCGGCTTTCCGCTCCGGTTTTATGAAAGCTATCGCGAGCTTATGCCGCTCTCGGCTGATTATCATGACCGAAAACCGCTCTACCAGCTGTTTTACTTGCTCGTTCATCTCAATTTATTCGGCGAAACATACGGCAACGCGGTCGACCGCGTGTTAGAACGGTATGCGGGGGAGTAGTTTCTCCTGCTTTCCCCGCGCCATCTTTATTCAGCACGAATCGCTTCGAGCAGCGCATCCCCGCTTTCGCTCACGCGCACATAGGCAAACCGAACATTCTCTTGCCGTGTCATCCCCGTTTTTTCCGGAATGAAATACGATTCAATGCCATACACGACTTGCGGGCCGTGGAACGTGCCGGTGATGATCACATCCCCAGGCTGCGGCGTGTATCCCGGCCTTTTGTTTCCATTCACCATATATACGCCAGCCAAACGATGCACCCCATCCGCTCCTTTTCGCAGCCCAACTTGCACCCGTCCGCTTCCATCAAGCGACGGAATGGTGGAAATATCGTACCGAAGCTGAATATAATCCCCTTGCAGCATGGAACGCGGATCCACCGGCTCAAGCTCCAGCTTTACGACATCACCATATCGCAGCAATCGCTCTTTTTGCCAAACGGTATAACCTAAAAATGAAAATTGAGCGATCACGACTATGAGCGTCCACAATGAAACGCGCCGCCCCCAGCGCACTCCCTTGGCCCATGTGAAGCCATTCCGTTTCTCGAGCCACAATGTCCATGCAAGCAACGCCACGCCTGCCGCCAGCAAGCTGATCGATTTATGAAGCAAATTCCAGGCGAACTCGTAATATTTCAGCACGAGATAAAGCGCCGTGTACACCCAAGCGGTCTTCCGCTCCAGTTGCCGACCGCGGAAAAGAAAGAAGGCAAGCGCCAAGACCATGACGATATTCAACGCCACGTACAGTCCATCAGCCGCAAATACATCGGCGCTCGTCGCGATCCCAAGCGCTCCGAACGCCAAGACAAGCGGAGTGAGAAACGGCGTTCCGCGAAAGCGGCCATACGCATACAACCCGCCGTTGACCAAAGCCAAGGTGAGCAACACCGTCCGGCCGTCATCCATCGCCGAACTTAAGGCGATCCCGAAATAGACCGTCAGCGCCGCCGTCGTCAACCGGCGCACTCCGCTGTCTGATGACCGGATGATGCCAATCGCAAGCCCAATGGCATAGAGGAACAGAGCCAGCCGCGAGACCTCCCCCGCCATCGCCACCCCGAGCCCATAACCAACAGCCAGCAGAGTATAACGAACGACCGCATTCCAATGCCGGCCCAATGAGGCGGGAACGACAAATCCAAAGATGGAAATGAAAAAGAGCACATAAGGCGACCATGACTCTGTCCAAAGAAAATACAAGCCAAGCAGGCTTTGGATGGCCAACGCGGAAGCCGCAAGTGTGACAATCGCCTGAAACGCCGCCAAAAACCATTTCCCGGCTTTCGTCTTTGCTGAAAACAGCCCCGTGCGCCGCAATAGCACAACGCCCCCGTACAACACGGCAGCAGCCGCCACGAGCCCAATGAGAAGCAACCATGTTCCATAATGATCAGCGAGCAAGCGAATGTATTGAATGAACAAAAACAGTCCAGCAAACAAACTCGTCAACAACACATACAACCGCTGCTTGGCGATGACAAGAAAATAATAAAGCAACACAGCGAGCAACACGGCATACACGTATGGCCACCATGCGTCGCGCCCATAGGAAAACCCGGTTATGTCCATCACAAGCAGCCAACCTTGCATGGCTAGGTAAGCGAAACAACGGATGAGCGGTGTCCGAGCAAACACAACGAGCGCACCGTTTACGATCACGAATAACGACAGCACGCCAAACGAAGACCATTCCGTCCACTCAATCCGATAAGCGGACGGAAAATAATAAAACCAGCACGCAAGCTGCAACAACCCAATCGCGATCACGGACAGCACCCGTTCTTTTGTCAACAGCGCCAACAAAGCGGTTGGCGCAAGCCAGACAAGAAACAGCCAATAACTGTCCGCATGCGAGTTGTAAATTTGGCCGAGCAGCGCCAACGCAATGCCAAATGACAACACTCCGCTGATCAACATCCAACGCCCTAAGAAACGACGGCGGCCCCAAAGCGCCGCGCTTGCGATGTAAAACACCGCCATCATGCCGATGCTGATCCCGACTTTCACCTCTCGCCCCATCTCCGGCCAATTGGCGGCAAAAAAATACACCATCCCGGCAATCATGCACAAAAACGCCAACGCATACCCCGTTTTCACGACGCGGACCGCCATATCGCTTCCTCCCCTTGTGGCTCGAATCTTTCTCTCTATAAAATATGCTGAAAAAGCTGTCTAGAAGACCAGTGAAAACACGCCTCATTCCATCGTATTTTCCTAGTTGCCGCTCACCCTTTAGACTGTTTTCTTTATTGCAGTACAGGACACTATGGTTGGAGATCATTTTTTAAGTGGAAAATGTCCATATCATGCTCTGCCACTTTTTTGATCAAATAGTTGATCGATGACTGTTGCGAAGAGAACTGCCGCGAAGCCATGTCAAGAGCGGCCTGATGCTTATGGAGCATGTTCTCGATATAGCGAAAGTGGCTCCGCATTTCTAGTGTGAGGTTGTCAACTTTTTCTTCGACCCGTTCAACTTTCCCTTCAAGCCGTCGCTGTCCTTCTTTCAATGTTTGCACATCGCCTTTGACCGCATCCATGTCGGCTTTCAATGTTTGGACGTCGCCTTTGACCGCGTTCATATCCGCTTTTAATGTGCGCACATCCTCCTCAACCCGGTGAAGCCGTTGGTCCAAGCGGGCTTGTCCCTTCTGTAACAACTGCACTTCATCTTCCAGCCGCGCCTGTCCTTCCTTGAGCGCTTGCACCTCGCCTTCGAGGCGCGCTTGCCCTTCCTTGAGCGCTTGCACCTCGCCTTCGAGGCGCGCTTGCCCTTCCTTGAGCGCTTGCACTTCGCCTTCGAGGCGCGCTTGCCCTTCCTTGAGCGCTTGCACTTCGCCTTCGAGGCGCGCTTGCCCTTCTTGAAGCGCTCGGACATTTCCTTCGATCCGATCGAGCCGCACGTGGATGGGATTGAGCTTTTGGTCAAGCAGTTCGGCCATCATTTGCACGAGTTCGGCTTGGCTCATCGTTTCTCACCTCCTTTCCCCCATTGTATCATTGTCCCACACAACGTCATAGTATAGAAAAAGAGATTTTCTTCTCCTTTTCGACAAGATCAGACGCTAAATCAAACCGATGAATCGGCTTCATCATCAAATCAACATGGGGCAAAAAATGATTTTTTGATGATCAGCTACAAACGGCCGCCTCGATGAATCCACATCCGATAAAGAGCAAGACAGGCCGCCAAGTAAGCACCGCCAAGCACAAACCCGCCAAGCACATCAGACGGATAATGCACTTGCAAGCTTAACCGGCTTAAGCCAGTTAAGAGCGCCAGCGCCGCAAACACGCCGTAAATGGCCGCCCGTTCTCCACGCTTGGTGCGCGTTTGCGCCAAAAAATACGCTAAAAGCAGCAAGTAAATCGTCCCGATCATCGCGTGGCCGCTCGGAAAACTGAACCCCCCGATCTCGGCATGCGGCGGGCGCTCCCGCCCCACAACATGCTTGATCCATTCGTTGATGCCATACCCCCCACCAACAGCGACGACAACCAACACCATTCCATAGACATCGCGGCGGAAAAACCATAAACCAATGACAAGCATCACACTGATGATGCCTATTGTTTTCCCATTGCCGAGAAACGTAAACGGATCGAGCCATTGCCATGAATCAAACAGCTGCAGCCCACCTTCGTCAGCCGCCTTTGTCACCCCGGCTGCCACGCTTGCCCAAACAGCCAAAAAAAAGACCGCGCCGACAGCCGCTATCATCCATAATCGTCGGTTCACTCTGACTCACTCCTTGTTGATGCTTCCTCACAACCGCATCAGTCGGTTGCCCACCACTGGATATCAAAGTCGATTTGTACGGAGATCAAACCAAAAGGAAACATTGAAAGTTCCTCATTATAACTTAATATATTTTCATGAACAAAAGAAAAATCCTCCTTAAAAAGCAGCACTTTTTAAGGAGGAAACAACCGTTACGACGGCAGCTTCGTCTCTCCCATCAGGAACCGGTCCACTTCACGGGCCGCCCCCCGGCCCTCGTGGATCGCCCAAACGATCAGGCTTTGGCCGCGGCGGGCGTCGCCGGCCGCAAACACGCCCTCGATGTTTGTTGTATATTTGCCGTATGGGGCTTTCACTTTGTTGTTGATCGTTTCAACGCCAAACTGCTTCAACAACGGCTGCTCTGGCCCTTCAAACCCGATGGCGATAAACACCAAATCACACGGCCATACTTGTTCCGTCCCCGGAATTTCTTTAAAGATCGCTTTGCCGTTTTCATCAATGATTTTTTCCATTTGAATCGTATGCAGCTCTTTCACCCGGCCGTATTCATCCCCGACGATTTTTTTCGTCTGGATGCAATATTGACGCGGGTCGGCGCCGAATTTCGCTTTTGCTTCTTCATACGCGTAGTCAAGCGTAAAGACGAGCGGATATTGCGGCCACGGATTATCGTCCGGGCGCTTGTCCGGCAAGGCAGGGTGTTTGCCGAACTGGACGACGCTTTTGCAGCCTTGGCGCAGCGCGGTCGCCACACAGTCGGCCCCCGTGTCGCCGCCGCCGATCACAATGACACGTTTTCCCTTGGCATCGATAAACTGGCCATCGGCAAAGTTGGAATCCAATAAACTTTTCGTCACGCCCGTCAAATAATCCATCGCAAAATGGACGCCCTCCAGCTCACGGCCTTCAATGGCCAAATCGCGTTGCTTTTGCGCCCCGATGCACAAGACAATGGCGTCGTACTTGGCGCGCAGCTCCTCGGCGGTGATGTCCTTGCCAACTTCGGTGTTCGTGACAAACGTAATGCCTTCCTCTTCGAGCAGACGCACCCGACGCTCGACCACTTCTTTTTCCAGTTTCATATTCGGAATGCCGTACATCAACAAGCCGCCGATGCGATCGGTCCGCTCGTACACCGTCACCGAATGGCCAGCTTGGTTAAGTTGGTCGGCACAGGCGAGCCCAGCCGGGCCAGAGCCGACGATGGCCACTTTTTTCCCTGTTCTTGTTTTCGGAATGCGCGGTTTCACCCATCCTTCAGCAAACCCTTTATCAATAATGGCCCGTTCGATTCCTTTAATCGCAACCGCTGGGTCGGAAATGGCCACCGTGCACGATCCTTCGCACGGCGCCGGACAGACGCGACCAGTAAATTCTGGGAAGTTGTTGGTCTTTAAAAGTCGGTCAAGCGCTTCTTTCCAACGACCTCGGTACACCAAATCGTTCCATTCCGGGATCAAGTTGTGCACCGGACACCCCGAGGTAAGGCCGTTTAGCTCCAATCCCATATGACAAAACGGCGTGCCACAGTCCATACAGCGGGCGCCTTGGCGGGCCAGCACGTCTTCGGAAAACGGCTGCGTGTATTCTTTCCAATCATCGAGACGGGAAAGCGGATCGCGCTTTTTCTCTTCCTCGCGTGCATATTCCATAAATCCTGTTGCTTTTCCCACGATGGTTCCCCTCCTTCTTTCCGTACGTATCCTCTCTTCTCTCATGCGGCCTTCCCGCCTGTTGGCCGATCAAAAAGCGGGCCCCGCGAAGCCGCGGAGCCGAAGCGGCGTCGTCACTTCGCGGCCAATCGCAAGCCACAGCGTTACTTCGCCACCGCTTGCAGCTGATGGACGCCGCCGACAGCCGCTTTTTTCTGTTTTGCCACCGTTTCAAACGCCGCCATGACAGCTTCTTCGTGCGAAAGCCCGGACTGTTCGAGCGTTTCGATCGTCTCAATCATCAGTTTGTAATTGCGCGGAATAACTTTGACGAAGCGGCGGACGTAATCGTCCCACTCGTCGAGCACCAATGCAGCCCGCGGGCTTCCTGTATAGCGGTAATGGTTTTCGATCATCCGGCGCACGTCGCGAATTTCTTCCTCGTCTTCGAGCCGCTCAAATGAGACGAGCTCAAGGTTGGCGGTTTGCTGCCAGCTGTCTTCATCGGCAAGAACGTAAGCGATCCCACCGGACATGCCGGCGGCGAAGTTTTTGCCAACCGAACCGAGGATGACAACGCGGCCGCCGGTCATATATTCACAGCCGTGGTCGCCGACGCCTTCGACAACAGCATGGACGCCGCTGTTGCGGACGCAGAACCGCTCCCCAGCGCGGCCGCGAATGTACGCTTCGCCGCTTGTAGCCCCGTAAAACGCCACGTTGCCAATGATGACGTTGTCAGCCGCGGCAAACGGCGCCTCATGCGGCGGACGGACGATCACTTTGCCGCCGGAAAGCCCTTTGCCGACGTAGTCGTTCGCGTCGCCGACGAGCTCAAGCGTCATCCCTTTCGGCACAAACGCTGCAAAGCTTTGCCCGGCCGATCCGGTGAAATGGAGGCGGATCGTATCATCCGGCAACCCTTCCTCACCGTAGCGTTTCGAAATCTCGCTGCCGGTCATCGCCCCGACCGTGCGGTGGACGTTGCGGATGGCGAGGTGAAGTTCGACCGGCTCCTGCCGTTCAAGCGCTGGCTGCACCGCCGGCAAAATTTCTGTATGATCAAGCGTCTCTTCCAAACGATGGTTTTGCCCTTTGATGCAAGTGCGCGGTCCATCGACTTGGTACAGAAGACGCGACAGATCGAGATGTTTCGCTTTCCAATGCGCTTTCGCCCGTTCGCTCACTTTCAAGACGTCAACGCGGCCGACCATTTCGTCGATCGTGCGGAAGCCGAGCTCCGCCATAATTTCCCGCACTTCTTGAGCGACAAAGTACATAAAGTTGACGACATGTTCGGGCTTCCCGGTGAATTTTTTGCGCAGTTCCGGATTTTGCGTCGCCACGCCGACCGGGCATGTATCCAAATGGCAGACGCGCATCATGACACAGCCTAAAACGACGAGCGGTGCCGTCGCAAATCCGAATTCTTCGGCCCCAAACAGCGCCGCCATCACGACATCACGGCCGGTCATCAATTTGCCGTCGGTTTCTAGAACGACGCGGTCGCGCAACCCATTGAGCATGAGCGTCTGATGCGTTTCCGCCAATCCAAGCTCCCACGGCAAGCCGGCATGCTTGATGCTCGTTTTCGGCGACGCACCCGTGCCGCCGTCATAGCCGCTGATGACAATGACATCGGCGTTCCCTTTCGCCACGCCAGCGGCGATCGTGCCAACGCCGGCTTTGGCGACGAGCTTGACGCTGATGCGCGCGTCTTTGTTGGCGTTTTTCAAATCATAAATGAGTTGGGCCAAGTCTTCGATCGAGTAAATGTCATGGTGCGGCGGCGGGGAAATGAGCTCGACTCCCGGCGTTGAGCCGCGCACTTTGCCGACCCACGGATACACTTTATTGGCCGGAAGCTGGCCACCTTCACCTGGTTTTGCCCCTTGCGCCATTTTGATTTGCAATTCGTCAGCGTTAACCAAATAATGGCTTTTTACGCCAAAACGCCCGGACGCCACTTGTTTGATCGCGCTGCGGCGCCAGTCGCCGTTTTCATCTTTCACATAGCGGGCCGGGTCTTCGCCGCCCTCGCCGCTGTTGCTTTTTCCGCCGATCCGGTTCATGGCGATCGCCAGCGCCTCATGGGCTTCCTGGCTGATCGAACCGAACGACATGGCCCCTGTTTTAAAGCGGCGGACGATCGACTCGACCGGTTCGACTTCCTCAATCGGCACCGGTTGCCGGCTCGAATCGAAATCGAACAAGTTGCGCAAAAACGTCAACTGTTCTTCATTGGCCAGTTTCGAATATTGTTTATAGAGGTTGTAATCGTTTTTCCGGCACGCCCATTGCAACAAATGGATCGTCTTCGGATTGAACGCGTGATGTTCGCCGTTGCGCCGCCATTGCAGCTCGCTGCCTGCATCGAGCACATCGTCTTCATGCCGCGCGCCGAAAGCGGCTTCGTGGCGCATTTTCGCTTCTTTCGCAATTTCCGCAAGCCCGATGCCGCCGATTTGCGATGCCGTGCCGGTGAAGTATTCCTCAATGACATCGTCGCCGATGCCGACCGCTTCAAAAATTTGCGCGCCGCGGTAGCTTTGCACCGTCGAAATGCCCATTTTCGACATCACTTTGACAACGCCGTCAACGGCTGCCTTGATGTACGTTTTCGCTGCTTCCCGGTACGACAAGGCGATGACGCCGTTTTCTGACGCCTGGCGGATGGTCTCGAGCGCCAAGTACGGGTTGATGGCGTCCGCCCCGTAGCCGATGAGCGCCGCAAAATGATGCACTTCACGCGCTTCGCCGCTTTCGACCAGCAGGCTGACGTTCGTGCGCGTCCCGTTGCGGACAAGATGCTGGTGAAGCCCGCTTGTCGCCAACAAAACCGGAATGGCGACATGTGTTTCATCAACGCCGCGGTCGGACAGCACAAGAAGCGCCGCCCCGTTTTCGATCGCTTCATCCGCTTTGGCAAACAGCTCATCAAGCGCCGTTTTCAAATCGTCGGTAAATAACGTCGGCAGCACCGCGCACGCAAATTCCGGGTACGGATTGGCTTTTAACGCCGCCAGTTCTTCGTTCGTCAACAGCGGCGTCTCAAGGCGAATGCGCCGCGCCGCTTTGGCGTCCGGATGCAAAATATTCCCTTCTTTGCCGAGCAGCGTCATCGTTGACGTGACGACATATTCGCGGATGGCGTCAATCGGCGGATTTGTCACTTGGGCAAACAGCTGCTTGAAGTAGTTGAACAAGCTTTGCGGCCGCTCGGACAGCACGGCAAGCGGCGCATCCATGCCCATCGCCCCCGTCGGATCTTTCCCCTCCGTCGCCATCGGCAAAATCGTTTTTTCCACATCTTCAAACGTGTAGCCGAACGCTTTTTGCAGTTTGACGAGTTGCTTCGGCGCTTCGACGTCCTCCGGAATTTCCAGATCGCCAAGCGTGATCATTTGCTCGTTGATCCATTGGCGATATGGCTTTTCATGAGCCATTTCTTCCTTGATTTCCTGGTCGGAGATGATGCGCCCTTGCTCGAGGTCAACCAACAGCATTTTCCCCGGGCTCAGCCGTTCCTTATATAAAATGTTGTTCGGGTCGACATCAATGACGCCGACTTCGGATGAGAAAATAATGTAGTCGTCTTTGGTGACGTAATAGCGGGCCGGACGCAAGCCGTTCCGGTCCAAAATGGCGCCGATTTGCTTGCCGTCGGTGAACGAAATCGCCGTCGGTCCATCCCACGGCTCCATGAGACAGCTATGGTACTCGTAAAACGCCTTTTTCGCCCCGTCCATCTGCTCATCCCAAAACCACGGTTCCGGAATGAGCATCATCGCGACATGGGCCGGCTTCCGGCCAGCAAGAACGAAAAATTCGAACGCATTGTCCAAAATCGACGAGTCGCTGCCGTTCGTATCCAAAATCGGCACGACTTTTTCCAAATCCGCGCCGAACGCTTCCGACACAAATTGCTTCTCGCGCGCCGTCATCCAGTTGACATTGCCGCGCAACGTGTTGATCTCGCCGTTATGGATCAAATAGCGGTTCGGATGGGCCCGCTCCCAGCTCGGGAACGTGTTCGTGCTGAAGCGCGAGTGCACGAGGGCAAACGCCGAACGGAACCGTTCATCTTGCAAATCCAAATAAAACGCATCGATTTGTTCCGGCGTAAGCAACCCTTTATAAACGATCGTCCGGCTCGAGAAGCTCGCTACATAGCACTCGTTGTGTTCCACACATTTTTCGAATTGTTTGCGGATCACATACAGCTTCCGTTCAAACGCCAACTCATCAGCCACGTCATCACTTGCCGCGACAAACACTTGGCGGATGAACGGCTGGCTTTGCCGCGCCAGTTTGCCAAGCTTTTCACGATCAACTGGAACTGTCCGCCATCCGAGCAGCCGTTGCCCTTCTTGAGCGACGATCTCATTGAACATCGATTCATAGTACGCCCGTTTCGCTTCCTCTTCCGGCAAAAAGAACATCCCGACCCCGTAGCGCCCTTTTTCCGGCAAGTTCATCCCGCCGCACACCGCTTGAAAATACTCATGCGGAATTTGCGTCATAATGCCCGCGCCATCGCCCGTTTCCGGATCGCTCCCTTGTCCGCCGCGGTGTTCAAGCTGGCGAAGCATATGAAGTGCCTTTTTGATAATGTCGTGCGACGGTTTTCCTTTCAAATGCGCATAAAACCCGATCCCGCATGCATCATGCTCAAATTCCGGGCGATATAACCCTTGCGCTTCCGGTAATCCGTAGTGTTTCATGCTGCCTTCCCCTCCCGTTCCGAATTGTCTGTAATATTCATTGTAGTTTTCAAAATTAATATAAACAATATATAATTTAGATAAAATCCATCTCTTTTTGCGATCAATCAAAAGGAGGGAGAAAAATGGAGCTGCGGCAACTGCAATATTTCGTGGAAGTCGCCCGGCGCGAACACGTCTCCGAAGCCGCCGACGCCCTCCATGTCGCGCAGTCGGCGATCAGCCGGCAAATTGCCAACCTCGAAGCGGAGCTTGGCGTGCAGCTGTTTGAACGGGAAGGGCGAAACGTGAAGCTCACCCCGATCGGCCGCCATTTTTTGCCGCACGCCGAAGCGGTGTTAAAGGCGGTCGAGGATGCAAAGCAACAAATCGAAGAGTATTTGGACCCGGAACGCGGAACGATTAAAATCGGGTTTCCGACAAGCCTGGCAAGCCACATGATGCCGATGGTCATCTCCGCCTTTAAAGCGGAACACCCAAACGTCTCGTTCCATCTCCGCCAAGGGTCGTACTATTATTTAATCGAAGCGGTGAAAAAACGGGAGATCGACCTTGCCTTTCTCGGACCGATTCCGGTTCGTGAAATCGGCATTAAAGGAGAAATTTTGTTTTCCGAACCGTTTGCCGCCCTCCTGCCGAACAGCCATCCGCTCGCCCGCCGCGACCGGATCGTATTGAACGAACTGCGCCATGATCCATTTGTAACGTTTCCAAAAGGATACATTTTGCATCAAATCGTTATTGACGCTTGCCACCAAGCCGGATTTTCGCCCAACATTTCATCGGAAGGCGAAGATCTCGATGCCATTAAAGGGCTTGTCTCCGCTGGCATCGGCGTCACTCTCCTGCCGGAAAGCGCCCTGTCGGAAAGCCTCCTTCGCTACGCCGCCAAAGTGCCGATTGAGATGCCGCAAGTAAAGCGAAACGTCGGCATTATCATTTCCGACCACCACGAACTCGCTCCGTCGGTGAAAGTGTTTTACCAGTTTGTGAAAGACTTTTTCGCGGAGCTCGAGCGGTATCAATTGAGGGGGTGAACGCTCCCCCGCCTACGCTCACGTCGAAAAACGGATTCGAGATCACAAAAAAAAGACGCAGGTGCTTCACTCTGCGTCTTTCCTTTCTTCTTCTGCACACTTACCCTTTCCGGCGCCTTCACTCATCAAGGATCATTCAATAAAGAAGATGTGGAGAGCACCAAATTCGGACGCTGCTTCAGTTAGATTGCGTCCGAACGTCATCCTAACCGCACGACCGTCCGGCCGCGCAGTTCGCCGCGCAAAATGCGCTTAAGCGCTTGCGGCAATTCAGCGAGCGAAATCTCTTGAGCAATCCGCTCCAAATCCGGCTTTAAGTCGCCAGCGAGCCGCTCCCAAATGCGGAGGCGCAGCTCCATCGGGCAATAGACGGAGTCGATGCCAAGCAAACTGATGCCGCGCAAAATGAACG
Source organism: Geobacillus sp. PK12 (assembly GCF_004123125.1). Taxonomy (NCBI): domain Bacteria; kingdom Bacillati; phylum Bacillota; class Bacilli; order Caryophanales; family Anoxybacillaceae; genus Geobacillus; species Geobacillus sp. PK12. Next base: position 68,399 of record NZ_SDKL01000030.1, on the reverse strand, counting down.
GATGGACGGTTGTCGGCACCTCGACGCCGCCTGTCAACCCGCTCACTGCCACCGCTCCGCCGTAGCGGATGCGGCTTAACACCGTGGCCAGCGTCCGACCGCCGACCGGGTCGACCGCCGCCGCCCAGCGCTGCTGATCAAGCGGACGAATGCGTTCAGCCGTGACGTCTTCGCGCGTCAACACTTCCTTGGCGCCGAGAGCACGCAAATAATCGTGCTCCGCCGCTTTTCCTGTGCTTGCTTCCACCGTATAGCCGCGCTTCGCAAGCATCGACACGGCCAAGCTGCCGACGCCGCCCGTCGCCCCCGTGACGAGCACCGGTCCGCGTTCCGGCGTCAGCCCCTGCTCCTCAAGACGGTGAATGGACAGCGCCGCTGTAAACCCAGCCGTCCCAATCGCCATCGCTTCTTTCAACGTCAACCCTTTCGGCAGCGGCACGAGCCAATCGCCATGCAGCCGGGCGTACTCGCTGTAGCCTCCGAAATGCGTCACGCCGATTTCATAGCCAGTCGCAATCACCTCATCCCCTTCGCGGAAACGCGGATGGTGCGACGAAACAACCACCCCGGCCAAATCAATTCCCGGCACAAATGGATACGTTTTCACAATTTTGCCGTCCGGAATGGACGCCAATCCATCTTTGTAGTTGACGCTTGAATAATGGACGCGGACAACGACGTCTCCTTCCGGCAAATCATCGATGGACATCGTCTGCACACCGGCAGTAAATTCTGTTTCGGTTTTGTTGACAACGAACGCTTGAAATACGGACATCATTCTCTCCCTTTCCCATACATTTTTCACTCATGTCATTCGACAACCAAACGCCAGATTCCTTTTCTGAACCAAAAAGCCCCTCACTTCCACCTGTGAGCGTAAGCGAACGATGAATAAACGTCTAATGAAAGGTCCTCCCTACACTTCCTTGATTTCTTTTGGTACACTGTAAACAAGCGTATCTTTAAAATGAAAGAGGGTGGAACAATGGGCAATATCCCTGACTCGAACAAAATTTACACGTACGCTGACTGGAAAACATGGGAAGGCCGCTGGGAACTGATAAATGGAAAAGCCTATAATATGACACCTGCTCCATCTTCGGAACATCAATTTGCCGTCGGAGAATTGTATTTTGCTTTGCGCCATTTTTTCCAAAACCAACATTGTTACGTCTTTATGGCGCCGTTTGATGTATTCCTTAGCAAAAATGAAACGTATGAAACCCCTGATGACATTGTCCAACCCGATATTGCCGTGATTTGCAATAAAAAACAGATTGTCCAAAAAGGATGTTACGGGGCGCCTGCGCTAGTTGTTGAAGTTTTGTCACCTTCAACCGCTTTAAAAGATTACAACGAAAAATTTTACACGTACCAACACTATGGCATTGCAGAATATTGGATCGTCGATACGGCTAACAAAATGATTCATGTATACCATTTGCACGAAGGAGCCTATCAACGGCATGCCACATACGGGCAACAAGACACGCTGCATTCCGCACAATTTGAGGACTTAGCTATTCCACTAACGTATGTATTTGGATGGAGTTAAAACGGTTCTGACCATTCAGTGTTCATGATCGATCTTTCGTCAAACGCACAGGAATCGATGATCGGGCAGCCGGCCCTAAGGCAGATGTCTAAGAATCTCCCATCTCGAAACCGGGAGAACGTCCAACCCTAGCGACAGCGGCCTGCTTCTATGTTTTTCCGAATGTCTGCACGAAGGCAAACAAAACACCAGCCTGTCGACCCAAGCTGGCGTTTGTTCTTCTTATTGAATGGCCGCTAGCGCCCCGCTCAAGACGCGGACCACAAACGAAAGTTCATCATCCGTGATGCAAAGCGGCGGCGACAAGGTGAGCACGTTGTTGTACCCGGCGACTGTCGTTCCGTTTTTGCCAATGATGAGGCCGTTTTCTTTGCATCGATGGATCACTTGATTGACAAGCGACACATCAAGAGGCTCTTTCGTCGCCTTGTCAGCGACAAGCTCAATGCCCACAAGCAGCCCTTTGCCGCGCACATCGCCGACATACGGGTGGCCGGCTAGGTTCGTTTTGAGCTCATCAAGCAGCCATTCCCCTGCCTCGCGCGAGCGGTCAAACAGCCGCTCTTCCTCCATAATCTCGATGTTTTTCAGCGCCACCGCGCACGAAGCCGGGTGGCCGCCAAACGTATTGACATGGCGGAAATAGTCGTATTCGCCTGTTCCTTTGAACGCCTCGTAAATCTCTTTCCGAACCGCCGTTGCCGCCAGCGGCAAATACGCGCTTGTAATGCCTTTCGCCATCGTGATGATGTCCGGCTTGACGCCGTAGTGTTGAAATCCGAACGCTTTTCCCGTCCGGCCGAAGCCGCAGATGACTTCATCGACAATAAGCAAAGCGCCGTGTTTTTCACACACTTCTTTGACCGCTTTCATATACCCGTCCGGAGGAATGAGCACACCGCCCCCGGTGATGATCGGCTCCATAATGACGGCCGCAATCGTTTCGCTCAACTCCCACGTCATGACATCATCAATGGCCTTTACCGCCCGCAGTCGGCGCGGATCGTCCGCCGCATCCGGGTCGCGGTACACATCCGGCGGCGGCACGTGGATGAAACCTGGGGCGAGCGGTTCGTATTTGTATTTCCGCTGCGCCTGTCCGGTGGCTGAGAGCGCCCCCATGGAATTCCCATGGTACGCCCGGTAGCGAGAAATGATTTTGTACCGATGATGCTCCCCGCGTTGCTGATGGTATTGGCGGGCGATTTTAAACGCCGTTTCGTTCGCTTCCGACCCGCTGTTGGAAAAGAAAATCACATACTCATCGCCTAACAGTTCGTTGAGCTTTTCCCCGAGCTCGATCGCCGGACGATGGCTTTGCGTGAGCGGGAAATACGCCAGCGTCTTCAGCTGCTCATACGCCGCTTCGGCGAGTTCCTCGCGCCCATAGCCGACGTTGACGCACCAGAGCCCCGCCATCGCATCCAAATACTGGCGTCCAGCTGCATCCGTCACCCAGCAGCCTTTCGCTTCGGCCGCAATCAGCGTTGCTTGTGGGTTATACGGCTTCATCGAATGCCAGATATATCGGTCGTCTTTTTCGAGCCACAGTTGGTGGGGTTGTTCCGTTTTCATCGCCGCTTGACTCCCCTCTATTTAGAATCGTTTCATGTTATAGCCATTATCGCTCAATTCACCATGCTGTTCATTAGACAGAGTGTAAAAACGGTGAACACATTTGCTCCACAGTTTGACCACTGCGTTCACTCCCAACCGCGACCGTAGGATATTTTTAAGCGAAAAGCTTTTTCACGAATCCGTCGTCTTGTCCGATCCTCCTCAATCAGCCCAACGCTGCACATTCCGATGTCTGTACGAAATCTCGTCCGCATCCATCAAGCAGTCGTACGCTTTGATCATCAGCTCAATGGCCAGCCGTTTATCAGGCGCCATGAAATCGGGGCCAAGGAAACTTTCCAGCTTCTCTATACGGTGATACAACGTTTGCCGGACAATAAACAGCCGCTTCGCTGTCTCTTGTTTCGAGCCGTTGCACTGCAAGTACACCTTGAGCGTTTCTAGCAGCTTCCCATTGTACTTCCTGTCGTACTCGATAATCGGCCCTAAATATTGACAGGCCGTTTCGCGCAGATTGCTATATTTATCTAGAACCATGATCATCCGATACAAATGCAAATCCTCGTAAAATGGACTGACCGTTTGATCCTTCAACCGGTTTCGAATTTTCAGCGCCTCCAGCGCGGCTCGATAGCTTTGATTCATGGCAGAAAGAGAGTTGACAAACGTTCCAACGCCTATGGATAAGGAGGGAAGACGCGTCCGTACAAAATCTGACGCCTTAATGGATTCAATTCCATCTTCGACCCGCTTTTTCCACGTGGACTCACCCCGCCAATCAAGGGCGATAAACGCCAGCTGCCGGCCTATCTCCACAGAAAACACGAAAAATCCTCGCTGCTCAAATAGCGAACGACATAAAAGCTTGAAATATGTCAAATCAAAATTTCCTTTTTGATGAGCCCTTTCCACCTTGCAAACCCACACAACTCCCCGACGGCTGTCAAAAGAGGGATGATGATCCAATAAAAAGGAAGAAATCTCTTGGTCTGAGTATTCCCCTTCAAGCCATCCTTTCAGCCACTCGTTTTCCTCCGTGCGCCGTTTCTCCTCAGCATAAAGGTTCCGCAATAAGTGTTGCGCCAAAGCAGTCGCAGTGCGATCCAAAATGAGAAGGTCAAACTCATTGACATCGCGGCCGTCAGGGAGAAGGGCCAGCTCCGCATACTCGGCGCCGAACAAAGAAATCGGCTTGACGACCGCATCTACGGGCCATCCGCTGTTCCCCGAACAGATGCTGGCCTCGCGTTTCTGCCTCGGCCGACATGGAATGTACTCCACATCCCCGCCCTGCATTTTAAAAGCCACGTGATGGCCTAAACAATCATGCAAACACGTTAAAATCTCCCGATGGTCATGAACGGTCAACAGCTTTTTGTTTAACTCTTGGGAATACGATTCAAGCTGGGAAATCATTTGATACTGTTGGTTGATCAAATGCGTATGGATGTCATGGGTGATTTCAACGAACGGGACTTCTTCAAGGAAAAAGATGATCGGGAAATCGTGCTGATCCGCCAGTTTTAACGCTTCATCAGGGATGGAAGAAGCATATGTTCCTAGTTCGATGCACAACCCGGAGGCATCGCATTCGATCAGTTGCCGAAGCAGCGATAAAAACAACGAAGCATCTTCCCGCCATCCGACTCCAGTGGATAAAATCAACTCTTTGCCCCGTAACAAATTGCTGATTTTCGTCACCTCGACGACATGCACCCACTTGACGATTCTGGACAACCCGCCTTTTCCAGCGGCAACAACGGCTCTTTCAAAATATTTTCTCCTTAAAACGTCAGCGACCGTAAGAGGAAAGCTGCATTCCATTCTTGCCTCTCCCCCTTTTGCTTTGTCTTTATTATCACAAATATTCGAAACTTTATAACTAAACTCCTTCTATAGCCGAGACGCCTATTGACAAATCGTCCAATGAAACTCCATTTTTAGTTGGCATTTTGTCTAATGTGTAGAGTGAATTTTTCCATATACACTAAAAACAATCGCGTAGTGAGATTATTTGAAAAATTTAAACTCTTTTTGAGAGGGGGAATAGGGATGAATGATTCCGGTCTGCAAAAAGGATTGAAAGAGCGCCATATGGCTATGATTGCCATCGCTGGGGTCATCGGCGCCGGATTGTTTGTCGGAAGTGGAGCTGTTATCCATTCGACAGGACCGGGAGCTGTGTTTTCCTATGCCTTAGCGGGTGCTTTAGTCGTTCTCGTGATGCGGATGCTCGGGGAGATGGCCGCGGCTCGTCCGACAAGTGGTTCATTTGCTGCTTACGCCCATGAAGCAATCGGTCCTTGGGCAGGATTTACGGTCGGATGGCTTTACTGGTTTTTCTGGGTGATCGTCATCGCCATTGAAGCGAACGCAGGAGCCGCCATCATCCAATATTGGTTTCCTTCCATTCCGTTATGGCTCCTAAGCCTTATCCTGACTATATTGATGACACTCACCAATATTTGGTCGGTTAAATCGTACGGGGAGTTTGAATACTGGTTCGCGTTCATCAAAGTAGCAAGCATTGTCCTTTTTCTTATTCTTGGTTTGGCCTTCATTTTCGGCCTTGCACCGGGCAGCGATCCGGTCGGCTTAAAAAATTTGACTGGTCACGGCGGATTGATGCCGCATGGCATCGGTTCCATCCTTGTTGGCATTGTCATCGTTATTTTCTCCTTCTTCGGAACGGAAATCGTCACGATCGCCGCCGGAGAATCAGCCGAACCGCAAGAAGCAGTATCCAAGGCAACTAAGTCGGTCACATGGCGGATTTTAGTGTTTTACATCGGCTCCATCGCCGTTGTCGTCACATTGCTCCCTTGGAACTCAGCGAGCGTGTTGAAGAGTCCGTTTGTCGCCGTGCTCGAACACGTCGGCGTCCCTGCGGCCGCCCAAATCATGAACTTTATCGTATTGACCGCCGTGTTGTCCTGCCTCAATTCCGGACTGTACACAACGTCGCGCATGCTTTACTCTCTCGCAGAGAAAGGAGAAGCGCCAAAGTCATTTTTGCGGCTGAGCAAAAACGGTGTTCCAGTGCGGGCGGTCATCGCTAGCACGTTGTTTGCGTACATCGCCGTCATCATGAACTACATCTCGCCGGACAAAGTGTTTCTGTTTCTCGTCAACTCTTCCGGCGCGATCGCGCTGCTCGTCTATTTAGCCATCGCCGTCTCGCAGCTCCGCCTGCGGAAAAAACTCGAACGCGAAAACAGCGATTCGTTAAAAATTAAAATGTGGCTGTTTCCCCACTTGACCTATTTTACGATTCTCATATTGCTCGTGATCCTCGCCTCAATGCTGTTTATCGATTCGATGGTGTCTCAGTTGCTGCTGACGTTGCTCATCACCGCCGTCGTCATCGTTTGCTACTTCGCCTTTGCAAGGCGCCGTCTCGCCCCAATCCATGAGCCAGCGTCATCCACAATAGCGAAAGATTGATTTTCACCACATGAACAGGCGTCCATCGGCACGGGCGTCTGTTTTTTCTGTTCCGCCCCGCCCAAACGGCGGCGGAACAGAAAAATGACAACTTTCCAAACTTCCGTCGCCGCCTATTACCTTCGCCGTCATTTCGTTGTATACTGACATTGAGAATAATTTCACAAATCAGGAGGCCTAAACATGATCGTCCACGAACTGACAGACATCGAACATCTATTCACTGAACAATTGCAGGAAGGCTACTACGTGATTCGCGAAACATACCAAAACGTACTCGTGGAGCCGGAAGACGGCGACACCATCCGGCAAGTGGACGCCGGAACGGAAGAAGTCGTCACCATCGTATTTGATCCCGGCGACGAATACTCCCTCATTTGCCTTGACACCTACACGTTCGCCGACGGCATCCCGTCTTTAGCGGAGCTCAAAGAAACGATTGCCGCGGAGTACGACGTCTTTGTCGACCACCGCTGGGCCGCGCCGTCATTGTAAAAAGCGCCTGAAACGACGGACATCAGGGACTCGGACATAGACGCAACGCCTGTTTTACCAAAGCGCTTTTCATCAGCCGAATCGAAAAGCAGCCCGTCCACCTAGCGAGCGGGCTGCTTCGATTTCTTCTCGAACCGAAACACGCGGAAGCCAATATCAAGCTCCGTCTTCCCCGTTTCATAAACGATTTTCTCCCCCGCGCGGCGAATGCGCTCGCGGCCGATGTCGCAAATCGTTCGAAACCCCACCCGATACGCCTCGGACGTTTCCGCAAGCCGTTCGGGAAGCTGCACCATGAGAAACGACCGCCGGCCGCCGTCTTCAGCGTTTTGCTGCATGACGGCATGGGCCGTTGTCGCCGAGCCGGAAAAAAAGTCGAGGATGATGTCATTGTCCTTCGTTGTCAACGCCACCATGCGCTGAATGAGCTTCACCGGCTTCGGGTAATCCATCACCGCCAGCCCGTCGAACAGCTCCTTCAGCTCCTTTTTCGCCTCCTGCGAATGGGACACCTCGTCATGCGTCCAAATCGTAAGCGGCGTCACCGTCGACTTCACTTCGCTTAAAAACCGCTTCAGGCGCGGCACCCCGTTTCCGTCTTTGCCAAACCAAATGCGGTTGTCTTCCACCAGTTCGGTGAAGCGCTCCTTCGTCACCCGCCAGCAATACCCGTTCGGCGGGGAGACGACCCGGCCGCTTGGCGTCACAATCTCATAAATCTTTTCCGGAATCGGCGGACCGACCGACAAATCACCTGACGTCCACGGCCCCCGCGGGTCATTGTCTGGGTTGGCATACCGCCCGTCCGCTTCCGGATGGCGCGGCAAGCCGTACCAAGCTAAACGGTCGATATTTTTCGCGTAACAGAGGATGAAGTCATGGTTGCGCGAGGCAAACTTGTTCATATTCACAGGCGAAAACGCCCGCTGCCAAATGAACGTGGCGACAAAATTCCGCTCGCCAAACAGTTCATCGCACATCTTTTTCAAATTCGCCTGTTCTGTATCATCAATGGAAATAAACATCGCCCCTGTCTCCGCCAACAGCTCTCGCGCCACCCAAAGGCGCGTGTACATCATGTTAAGCCAGCCGACATGGCCGCGCGCTTCTTCCTGGATTCCGCTAGGAACAACGGCTTTCCCCTTGCGCCAATTGTCTTTGTACGTGAGCACTTTTCCGGTATTGTACGGCGGGTCGATGTAAATCATTTGAATGGTTCCTGCATGCGTTGCTCGCAACAGCTTTAACGCCTCTAAGTTATCCCCTTCAATATACCAATTGTTCGTCGTCTCCCACTGTTTGCTCGCTGCCTGATCCGGCCGCAATACTCCGGACGCAGGCAGCTCAGCGAGCCGCCTCGCCTCCGCCTTCCCTGGCCATGTGAACTCATACGATTCTTCCCGGCCCCCACAGCCGAGTTCCTTCCGCAACCGATCCCAATCGATGTCCCCGTCCACCACCGCTTCCGGAAAGAGCTTCTTTACCGCTTCAAGCCTTGCATCCGCTACCTGTTTCCTTCTCCCACCGACGTTTGCCATGGCACGCCCCCTCTCTTGTCGCGTATTCCTAGCACAGTGCTTCTTATCGACAAATCTTATTTCCATTATTTCTCCATGACTCGGCGGTTTCCTCCCTTAATTTTCTTATCAACTATTCACCGTTCGTACATCAATCCCCATTCCGTCCCCCAAAAAATCGCCATGCCCCCTCTTCCGAACCGTGCGCGGCTGCGCTCAGCATGGAAACAAAACGAGCCAACAAACGGAGAAGGCGGCATGGCGGATGGTGACTGCTTATGCGGTTTTTGAGTAAGAAAATGGGGGATTCTCGGATGCATCAAAGAATTTCTCAAGTTGAACAGCGCCTTGATTCATCCTTTTTTCCTGTCAAACTCAGCAGCTTCATAGAGTGTCCATGTTTTCCATCTTCGGACGACTGACTCGGTACATTTGCAGCGCAACACCGTCGACCATAAACGTTTGCGCTTCCCCATGACGTAAAGCGTACTGCTCAAGCCCAACCATAAAGTTGACTCCTTCACGGTATTCCTCGTTGCCGATCACCTGAAGCGGCGGCGACATCAGTTGGCGCGAGAGGAAGAGGATCGCCTTTTTCCGCGCCCGCGTGAGCGACACGTTGAGGCGGTTCAAACTGTAGATGAACTCCCCTTCCATCACAGCCAGTTCCGGATCGGCGACGCCGTAGCTGATGATCGCCGTATCCGCTTCTTGCCCTTGCATTTTATCAACCGTATCGACGAAAAACGGCGGACGCAGTCCTTGGTGTTCAAGCTCACGGCGAATGGCGCGGATTTGCGCCCGATGCGGCGAGATGATAAACAGCCCGCGGCGCCAAAACGCTTGGTCGCCTTCTGATGAGTCATCGTACCGTTTTTCCTCGCTGTCGAGAAGCCGTTCCCGCAACACCTTCGCGATGCTCGCCACCCAGCGCGCTTCCGCCTCGTTTTCTTGGGCACCGTACACGCCGTCATACGTGCAGACGACAAGCGGATAGTCAGGGTCGATCGCTGCTTCCACCCATTCATCGGCAGTTGGGGCATCGGCGAGCGCCAACGTTTGTTCGGCAATCTGGCGGGTGAACGCGGTATACTGGGAGCTGTAAATCCGCTCGGCCGGGTAGCGGCAAAGCGCCTCGTTCATGCGGAAATTGTCCGTCAGTTGGCGGGTATACCGCTTCTCCACATCCGCGTCAAACAGCAGGCGGAAAATCGAGTCGAACAGGTGCGGTTCCCCTTCCGCGGCCGCATACGTCCCTTGAATGATTGGCGGCAGCTGGAAATGGTCGCCGACGATAAGCAGCCTGCCTGCTTTTTTGACATGGCGCAGCGCCAACAGTGAATCGGCCACGCGGATTTGCGACGCCTCATCCAGAATGACGACGTCAAACTCTTCTAGACAGCCTTTTTCATACGCTCTTTGAATGCCGTACAGCGTGGCGCCAAGCACCCGATGCCCACCGTTGCCCAGCCATCGGGGAAGGTCACGGTCCGCCACCTCGGCGATTCCTTTGGCGTTTTCCGTCTGAATCTCACCAAGTTTCGCGATATGGACGCTGCGCCGCGGCGCAAGCTCCTGAATTTTGCGCAGAACGTTTTCGATCGCCGCATGGGTGAAACCCGAAACAAGAATGGCAAGCCTGCGCCCCTGCTTTTCGTAAATCGGCATAAGCAGCCGAAGAGCGACGGCAATAAAATGCGTTTTCCCGGTGCCAGGCGGCCCCCAGACGAGCGTCAACGTATGGCGGAGAAAGTGGAGAAACGCCTGACGCTGGCTTTTTGTCAACCCGCTTCGGCGGAGAAGCGCCTTGACTTCCTCTGCATCCCAGTTGGGACGAAACGTTTTCCGATAGCGAATCGGATCGCGAACTAAGTCCAAGATGCGATGATTGTCCTTATCCAACTGTTGCAACGCCTGCAAGACGCGCGGGGTGGTAAAATCCGCATGCCGAAGCGACAGCCAATACTCCTCTCCTTCCACAAGCGGGAACCGGTCGAGCCATTTGGGCAACTCGAGCTCGAGTTCAGCTGTCTTGCCATTATCTTCGATGGCGCGAATGCGGGTAAAGTACAAATTGACCCGTTGGGGCGTCTTCCATTCACTGGCGTACTTATGATCAGGAAACGTCTGTTGCGCCTTTTCCCCTTCCTCATTGCACTCCGTCAAAAGCCAGCTCGCCTTCTGGTCGATCGCTTCAAGCGCCTGGCGGTTGTTCAATCGGAACCGATCGCCGCCAAGGTACGTGACATGAAGCGTCACTCCGTTCTCAAGCCGCTCCGAAAGCGGAAGCAGGCGCTTTTGGCGAATATCCAAGTAGTTTAATAGCGCCTCATAGCGCGCCATAAACGCCAGCTTGGACACAAGCGGATCACGGTAATCAGCCGAATGAGGAAACGCAAATTTTTCCGGCCAGACCATAAGCGGCGAAGGATGGACGCTCTCGGCCCACGCACGGATTCCTTGAATGATGCTGTGAGCGGCCCAAAGGCGGCGGCTCAGCTCCTTCTCAACCGCTTGTCGTGTTTCCATGTCCCCTGTTTGCCAGGCGTCGTGCAGCACATCCAGTTTCATGGCGTTTGTCAAGCGGAACGAAAAGCGCTCGCTCGCCGAGTACAGAAACGGCGAATCATGGTAGGCCGCAATATACCGCGACAAGTCTTCAAGACGGTACGCAACATGCGTCGGCAAGGCGAACAGCTGGCTCACGGCCGTTGTCAGAACAACGACAGGAAGCGGAACGATTTCATCTGGATGATCGCTGGCGCTTGATAGCACGCTGCTATGGAAATACGACAGCAACCGAACGGCTTTTTCGTTATAGTCTGGATCCAACAAAAGCTCTTGAAGCAGCTGCTGCACATTGTCCCATTCATAGTTGTCGGCGACATACGCCTGCACGGACTTTTGCGCCCGCCACTCTCGCGCTCGGTTGTAATCGTGCACCGTCTGAAGCAGGCGGTCCAGCGCATCGGCAAACTTTCGGCCGACCGCGTCGCATTCCTCAAACGAACCGGCGATAACATGATGCATTTCCGACCCTGTTCCAAACACATCTGTTCCACCAACACGGTACAACGATGCCGCCGCGATCTTGCCCGTCAACGGATCGCGTTGCGCGGTGAGAATCAGACGGATGTCTTCCCATATCGGCATATGCGTCACCGCCCGGTCATACGGAACGACTTTTTCCTCCGCAATCGCCTCAAGCTGCGCTTCAAGCCGCCGAAGTTGGCGCGCCAATCCAGCGTTTTGTTTCAGGACGTGTCTCGTTTCTTTACGCCCAAGAAGTTGGCGAAACTCGTCGATCGTCTCAGGCAGCTGCCGCTCGCGAATAAAGCGGGACGCATGGCTCGATAAGTACGGAACGAGGGAAATATGCGACTGTTCCCGCGCTTTGTCTAAACAATAATCGTAAAACGGGCACCATTCGCAACGGTAATCCAAGTGCCAAAACAGCTCATCAAGTTGCTTTTCGGCCAGTGCCGGCAGTTCGTCGGTCAAAAACGGTTCAAGAAACGGAAGCAACTGACTGATATCGGCTGCTTGCGGCTGCTCGGTTTTGTACGTCCATATCCCCGCTTCGCGCAAATCAACGCTGCCTTTAACGCCGTGCTCCTCTAAAACCGAGGATAAAATCAAAGCATACAACGCCGTTTGCACGCGGTGGGAAAGCTTCAACACATCTGATGATTTGATGTCGATGATGCGGAACACAAAGCCGTTTTGTCCCGGAATGCACTCAATCAAATCCGGACGGCACGCCGCAAATCGGATCGCCTCTGGATCCAACCCGTACTGTTTGTAAAAGCGCGGCGGCGCGATCAATGTCGGCTGGTATAAATAGCGCTTGCTCGGCTGCTTCAGCTCGCGGATCGTCTCCTCTCCATCCAAATAGCAGTGGGAAATCGGTGCGCCAGGCTCTCGCTTCCCCATCTGCACTTGGCCGGCCAAATAGGTCGTAATCACTTCCTCTTCCCACTCAACCCCTCGGCGCAGCACGCTCTCATGAACCGCAGGCTGCTCAAACAGCTCTTCCGGCACATCGAGCTCGCTGCGCCGTTCTTTCGCCAACGACTGAAAATAAAAATTCCGCTCGCACTCGTGATAAAAATAGCTTGCGATTTTGGCAGGAGAAACGTAAAGCATACATCGATCCCTTTCTAAAAACATACTAGCCGACATCCGCACTGGGACTTGTCAGTTTGTTTATTCATTGTATCATATGTTTGTACGCTTTCCTATATACACCATTCGTGCTTGTCCGACAAGAACATATGTGCTATAATGAAGGAAATTAGAATGAAAGAGGGGCCAACCATGAGCGAAGAGATCCTCTTGCAGTTGTTCAACCGCCTTGGTCATATCGAGAACACGCTGCACCTCCTCGTCGAAAGCCACAAACGGCTGGAAGCAGAACAACAAGAAATCCGAAAAGAACAGCAGGAGATCCGTAGAGAACAACAAGAAATGCGAAAAGAACAGCAGGAGATCCGTAGAGAACAGCAAGAAATACGGAAAGAGCAACAGGAGATCCGTAGAGAACAGCAAGAAATACGGAAAGAGCAACAGGAGATCCGTAGAGAACAGCAAGAAATGCGAAAAGAACAGCAGGAGATCCGTAGAGAACAGCAAGAAATGCGGAAAGAACAACAGGAGATCCGTAGAGAACAGCAGGAAATGCGCAAAGAGCAAGAAGAATTCCGGCGGATCCAGCAAGCTCTCCTTGAAGGCCAAAAGCGGTTAGAAGAAGAACAAGCCCATATCAAAGCCGGCCAAAAAGAACTGTATGATCTGATGTCTGCCCTGCTTCACCGCCAGGATGAAACCGACGCCGCACTCGACGCCCTCGCGATGGACGTGCACAAACTTCACGGTGAAGTTTCTTCCATCCACCAAAGACTCGACTCCTTAGAGAAAAAAGTCGATTCCCATGCCCAATCATTCAATGAACAGCTGAACAACATCAAACTTGACATCACCTTCCTCTCGAACAAAGTCATCGAACACGAACGGGAAATCTACAAAATTAAGAATATCATTTTATGACGATAAAGCAGGCGGGCCGCCTAAGCCCGCCTGTCCTTTTATTTCAATCCTTCTTCCACCTGTTTGATCATTTCCGACACCGACGTCAATCCGCCGCCTGAGAGATACCAATAATTTGGATCCAAGTAGACAATGTGGCCGTTTTGATATGCTTTCGTCTTTTTCACAAGCGCATTTTCAATCGTTTGCTTCGCTGTCGGCTTTCCTTCTACAACAGCGTCGCGGTCAATGACAAACAAGTAATCCGGGTTTTTCTTGGCAATGTACTCAAATGATACGCTTTGTCCATGAGGATTCGTCACTTTCAAATTCGGGTCTGCGGCTGGCACGCCGAGCACATCATGGATGAGCCCAAAGCGCGAACCTTTGCCGTACGCACTCACTTTCCCACCGGTCGTCAAAATGATCAGCGCTTTTTTGTCTGCAGCCTTTGTCTTCACTTCTTCGATTTGTTTTTCAATATTGGCCAGTTCCTCATCTACTTCTTTTTCTTTGCCAAACATTTGCCCGATCAGCTTCATATTGTTTGTAAATGAATCCCAATAATGTTGAGTGTCAATCCCTATATACACGGTTGGGCCAATCTCTTTCAACTTGTCATACAAATTTGCTTGACGACCGGAAATAAAAATGACATCCGGCTTGATTTCGCTCAATTTTTCAAAATCCGGCTCCATCAAGCTGCCGACGTTTTGGTAGTCGCTGCTTTTATATTTCTCCAAGTATTTCGGCACGTTCATCTGCGGCAAAGCTGTCACCTTCACCCCTAGTTTATCAAGGGTGTCCAGCACTCCGAAATCAAAGACAACCACTTTCTCTGGATTTTTCTTGACTTTCGCCTCTCCAAGCTGGTGCTTGATCGTCATTTCCTCGGCTTGTTCCGTTTTCTTCTCGTCATTCTTCCCACTTGCTCCGTTGCTTGTATTCTCCTTATTGCCGCAAGCAACCAGTACGACAAGAAGCAAAGCAACCACTACCATCAACCAACGCTGTTTCATTGGCTATACCCCCCTTTGGAAATTCAAATTATATGTTGACGGCTTTCGTATTCACTCGACAAGGGGCGCCCTTTCTTGCCGATGTCAACATGAAAGCCGGCTCAACCATTTTTTACTTAATTGGAATCTTCTTCATTTTGATCGCGTCTCCCCGTCCCATGTTTGAATCCGAGACGGAGCTCTTCACCAAGCAGGCCCATAGGCTTCCACAGCCCGCTTTTTCACTAGTCAAGATGGACGCTTTCTCATGGAAAATTGCTAAAAATACACACAGATGCGCCGATTTTCAATCGTCTGCACGCGCACATCCAAATCATAAATGCCGCGAAGCACTTCATTGCGCATGATCGATGAAACATCCCCTTCACAGACGACCGCTCCATCTTTTAACGCGACCATATAATCGGAATAACAGGAAGCAAAGTTAATATCGTGCATCACCATCACGATCGTTTTGCCAAGCTCATCGACCAGCTTGCGCAGCACCTTCATCATTTGCACGGCGTGTTTCATATCCAAATTGTTCAACGGCTCGTCCAAGAAAATATAATCCGTATCTTGCGCCAACACCATCGCGATATAAGCTCTCTGCCGCTGTCCGCCGCTCAACTCGTCCATATAGCGGTCTTGCAATGGCTCCAGCTCCATATAGCGGATCGCCTCACGCACATAGTCGCGATCTTGGCGCGTCAAGCGGCCGCGCGAATACGGAAAGCGACCGAACGACACCAATTCGTGTACCGTCAAGCGAGCCGCAATGTGGTTGGATTGCTTCAAAATGGAAATTTTTTTCGCCAACTCTTCTGTCCGATAACGAGCAATTTCCTTTCCTTCAATCCAGATTTCCCCGCCATCTTTTGGAATTAAGCGGCTCATCATGGACAAAAGCGTGCTTTTCCCCGCCCCGTTCGGGCCAATGAGCGATGTGAGCTTGCGGCGCGGAACAGATAAAGATACACGGTCAATCACGGTCTTCCCGCCGTATCGCTTCAATACTTGTTTCACCTCTACCATGCTTTTCGCTCCTTTAACAAAAGGTATAGAAAATAGACGCCTCCGACCATGTTGACAATGACAGACAACGTCGTCGAAAAGGTGAACACTCGCTCGACTACCAGCTGGCCGCCAACGAGGGCGATGATGCCGAACAGCGCCGCTCCTGCAAGCAAATAACGATGTTCATACGTTTGAAAAAACGCATACGCCACATTGGCGACTATCAATCCGAAAAACATGATGGGACCAACAAGCGCGGTCGAAACCGACACCAACACCGCCACAATCATCAGCAGCCGTTTGACGACCGTTTCATACGCCACGCCTAAATTGATCGCATGATCTTTGCCGAGCGACAGCACGTCCAACTCGTGAAGATGACGGTATGTATACAATGTCGCAGCCGCAATGAGCAGGCCTGCCGGCCAAAGCAAGTCTGTTTTTATATTGTTGATGCTCGCAAACATTCGATCTTGAATGATGGAAAATTCATTTGGGTCAATCAAATATTGCATGAAAGACGTCAAACTTTGGAAAAACGTACCGAGAATCATCCCAACAAGCAAGATGAAATATAAATTTTGCCCTTCACGGCGAAACAAAAACGAATACAATAAAACTGAAAAACCGATCATCGACCCAGCAGACAAGAGAAAGTGCAAGGTGTTGCCCATCATGGTCAACGTCGTCGAACCGAACAAAAACACCACAGCAGTTTGTACAAGCATATAAACGGAATCAAGCCCAATAATGCTTGGAGTTAAAATACGATTATTGGTCATTGTCTGAAATAAGACGGTCGAAACCGCCCCCGCCCAACCGACAAGCACCATCGCGACAATCTTTTCGCTCCGCGAGCGCAACACATAGTCAAAATCCCCTCGCAAGTGTGCAAACAAAAACAGCACGATCAATCCGAGCGCCAATACCACGAGCACAACCACTTTCATCCGATTAGACATACTGCTTCGTTCTCCTTACGAGCAAATATAAAAAGACACCGCTTCCGATTACTCCAACCGTCAAGCCGATCGGAATTTCGTATGGATAAATGGCGACTCGGCCAAATACATCGCAAATTAGCACAAACAAAGCGCCAAATATGGCTGTCAACGGCAATACTTTGCGCAAATGATCCCCATAATACATCGTGACAATGTTCGGAACGATCAGCCCTAAAAACGGCAGCGTCCCAACCGTCAACACCTCAACAGCAGAAACAACAGCGACAATGAGGAGACCGGTGTAGACAATCGAACGGTAGCGAACCCCTAAGTTCGTCGCCATCTCCTCCCCCATGCCGGCGATCGTAAACCGATTGGCGTATACATAAGCGATTGCCATGAGCGGAACGCTCACATACAGCATTTCATAACGTCCTTGCATCATAACGGAAAAATCGCCGTGCATCCATGCGGACATCGATTGAATCAAATCATATTTATAAGCCAAAAACGTCGTGACAGAACCGACAATATTGCCAAACATCAAGCCGATGAGCGGAATAAAGATCGAATCTTTGTACTTCACACGATCCAAAACCGTCATAAACAGCAGCGTCCCCGCAAACGCAAACACAACGGCAATAGCCGCCTTCACAAGCGGCCCTGCGGCAGCGAATGCAATCATGGACACCAACAGGCCAAGCCGCGCCCAATCCATCGTTCCCGCCGTCGTCGGCGACACAAATCGGTTTTGGCTCAACTGCTGCATGATCAAGCCGCAAATGCTCACGCTTGACCCGGCGATCAGAATGCTGATGAGCCTCGGCAAGCGACTGATCAAAAACACTTCCCACGCCTCACGGTCGCCGGCAAACAGCTCGCGAGGCGATAAATCATGCACACCGACAAACAATGATGCCGCAGCCAAAACAACAAGGAGCACCATCCATTTTTTCATGTTTTCTCATCCTGTCTTCCGTTCTATCCCATCATACAAGTCGAATGACGATGCCATGTCCAGAGGGCTGGTGAAAAACGACCGATTTCGCCGAACCCGTTGCTTTCAGCTGAAAGAGAAGCGTTGATTTTACAGGACTTCTCAATTTGAGAAGAGATTCCGTTTTCCGCGATTTTTCACTAAATCACCAGCCTTCCAGACTCAATTGCTTTACAGGTGCAATTATGATATTGATTATCTTTCCTAATTAAAAAGATAAATTCTGCTTGTGTTGAGAAGCAACCAGCACCGCCAAGATGGCTGGCATCTCCTCAATCGCTGTTCTTTTCAAGTCAAGCCATTCTGTCCGCATGCGGCCACCACATCTCACTCCATTCTTTTGAAAACCATGTTCCCGCCCAAACCTCTAAAAAGAGAAGGATTATCATTTTCACATACCATATTTTAATTGATAAAAATTATCATTGTCAATATTTTCATCATTTTTTTTTCTGTTTTCTTATTTTTTCTTCATTTATCGACAAAAATAAGGTTCTCTTTCGTTTGAGACACCCTTCCTCTAGAAGGACGATGGTGGGCAAAAGAGGGGCGAAATACGTTCAGCCTTCTAAAATTCCTGCACCTCTCGAGGTTGCCAATTTCGGCGCAGCATCCATTGTTGACCAGCAAGATCGGAAGGCTGGAAAATGTTGTACAACATGCTGTTGGTCCCAACATCTTTTTCATCTTGTATAATTCAGCTTTTTCTCGCGAAAATGCTGCCGATTTGTATGCAACAGCATGTTTTGTCCAACCTTCCCGTATCTAGACTTATATTCCTTTCTGCAACTCAATCTCCATCTCGAGCAAAGCATAGCTTAACGTTTTGCCATGCGGGTCAAGGGCCAATGAGGTAGTGACGCCGCCTTCAAGCGCATCTTGACAGACAAATTGCAAGGAGGCGATGTTGGGAAGTTCGTATCGAACCACATCCCCTTTCACAATCGAGCTCAAATGCTCCTTCACTTTTTCTGCGGTTACCATTTGGGACAGCAGAGGATAATCCGTTTCCCGAAAAGGAATAAGCGACAAGATTAACGTATTTCCTTTGTCCCCGGCCCGGCAGTGGGCCAAATCATACAACTTCACTCTCATCGTCGTCACTCCCGGATCGTTATTTGTACATTGACCATTTGGCGTGGAATCAATGTCGAAATAATGCCAATGACCTCATGCACGTATTTCCTTGCCCCGCCGCCGCCTGCCGGGCCGTTTGTGTACAGCGATTCCACTTCCTCACCAATCAGTTCAGCCTGTTCTTTTGTATCCGCTTTCCCTGCCACCCGCAACCGGACTTCATACGGCTCGCCGCCCTGTCCTAAAAATGACCGATGGGCTGATGATAAGCCAATATAGTCCACCTTCAGATTCACAAAACAGTCTTTTAACCGCTCATACACAATTTCCCCGGCAAGCTGCGCCCGCCGCAAAGCGTTCGGCCCCGCATACGAAATTTCGCCTTCCCCGACAAAACCGCCATGATAGCCAATGCTCACCTTTAACATATCTGGTTTTGTTTTGCCACTTCCTCCGGTGATCTCAACACGGTCCGGACCGATTTCGCGCAGTTGGACTGTTGTCAAATCAACAACCACATCAGGGGTGATATAGGCTGTCGGGTCAGTCACTTCATATAACAGTTGCTCTTTGACAGTCATCGGGCAAATGATCCCTCCTGTTCCGTCTACCTTGCTGATCACAGCCGTACCGTCAGGCATCACATCAGCAAACGGAAACCCAAGTCTAGCCATGCCAGGGACGTCTTTCTTTCCCGGATCCGCAAAATAGCCGCCGGTAATTTGTCCGGCACACTCGAGCAGGTGACCGACAATCGCTCCCTTAGCTAAACGTTCTGTATCATCAAGCGGCCATCCATAATGGTAAATCATCGGCGCAAGAAATAACGACGGATCCGCTACACGGCCTGTCACGATTACGTCTGCCCCCGACTGCAGCGCAGGCAGGAGCGCATCAGCACCAAGGTAAGCATTCGCGGATAATATCGTTCCGTAGCTATCGATCGGTTTCCCTGACTCAATTGCCAACATTTGTTTATCAATCTTTTCCATTACATCATCCCCGATGACAGCCGCTACTTTTATTTTTAGTCCCTTCTCCCGCGCCATAGCGGCGATGCGCTCCGCTGCCGCTACTGGATTGGCAGCCCCCATATTCGTAATCAGGCGGACGCGGTGCTTCACAATGAGCGGAAGAAGCAGTTCCATTCTTTTTTCTAATAACGGGTCATACCCGCGGGAAGGGTTTTTCCATTTTTGTTTTTGCGCCAAAGCAATCGTTCGCTCCGCCAAACATTCCAAAACAAGATAGTCCAACTGTCCCTTCTCTACTAAAATCGCGGCAGGCTCCAACCGATCACCGGAAAATCCTGCTCCAGCTCCTATTCTGACCATTTTCTCGCCTCCGTTTGCTTTCTTGTTACATTCCTTGTTATTATCAGAGAGAAATCGCCCCCGTAGCTAAAGCGACAATCGTCATCACAATAGTCGTTCCGAACGCCCATTTAAAAATAAATCGTTGGTGGGCACCAAGATCGACACCTGACAAGCCGATAAGTATAAAGGTGGATGCCGTCAGCGGGCTGAGCGGAAAACCAGTTGTCATCTGTCCCAAAATGGCAGCGCGCCCGATTTCGACGGGATCGATGCCGAATGAAGCCGCCGTTTCGCTTAAAATCGGCAAAACTCCAAAATAATACGCATCAGGGGTAAAGACAAGACTTAACGGCATGCTTGTGACCGCCACTATAAGCGGCAAATAAGATCCCATCGCGTCAGGAATGATCGAAACCATCGCTTTCGCCATCGCATCAACCATTTTTGTACCGGTTAAAATGCCAGTGAAAATGCCGGCTGCGAAAATCATCGTCACCACCAATACAACATTGCTCGCATGAGACGTGAGCCGCTCTTGCTGATCCTTGACATGCGGATAATTAACAAGCAAGGCAATCGCAAACGCAAGCATAAACAAAACCGGAAGCGGCAGCCACCCTTTAATTAAGGAAACGAGCAACACAATCGTCAAAATGACATTAAACCAAAATAAGTTAGGCCGTTTCGCCTCTCCCCCGTCAAGTGACGGTGTCAGTTGTTCCGTATCCAGTTCGACGACTCCCACTCGTTCCCGTTCCTTTTTGCCGAGCCAATAAGCAGCAAACAACACCCAAACAATCCCCGCCAACATCGCTGGAAGAACAGGGTTAAACAACTCGGTTGAATCGACATGCAGTGTTGCCATAGCTCTAGCCGTCGGACCACCCCAAGGAATCATGTTCATTACTCCAGCCCCTAAACAAACGACACCCGATAGTGTAAGCGGATTCATTCCTAAACGCCGATAAAGAGGAAGCATCGCCGAAACGGTAATCATAAAAGTCGTCGCCCCGTCGCCGTCGAGGGCAACCAGCAATGTTAGCGTTGCTGTGCCGATGACAATCTTTAACGGATCACCTTTTACTAAACGAAGGATGCGCGAAACAATCGGATCAAACATGCCGCTGTCGATCATCAACCCGAAATATAGGATGGCGAATGCAATCATAATCCCCGTCGGAGCTACTTTTTGAATTCCTTCCAACATCATCGTTCCCATCTGCGTCCCAAACCCGCCGATCAGCCCAAAAACCACCGGTACAAGCACTAAGGCAATCAATACCGAGATTTTTCTTGCCATGATTAAAGCCAGAAAAACACCAATCGTTAAAAACCCCAATAACGCCAACATTATCCCATTCCCCCTTCAAAATTGTTTCGTTCTATTTTCTTGCAAAATAAGTGCCAATGCCAAAAACAAAAACATCCGCTTTACATTCAATACAGCGGATGCGCCTTTTCTTATTCTTTAGAAAATGAATGGCTAAAACATGAATGCACTCCTTGTTGCTGCTCATTTCTAAAAAACTAGAATCGTTTCTAGGAAATTAAAAAAGACAATGAGCGATTGATTGCCAAAAAAGAAAAACCTTAACAGGCAAGGTTTAGTGGATAGCGCTTACAAATCAAGAATATTTGCTTCACCACAGCTCCCCTCTAATATTTATCATCCGTTAGGAGCAGAAGAAGGCAAATCCTCGGAAATCCCTAACTTTTTCAATTTGTTATACAACGTGGCGAGTGACACGCCAAGCTCTTTAGCCGCTTGTTTCTTCCCTTGTACATCGGTGCCAAACTGACGAAGCGCTTCGACAATCAAACGCTTTTCTGTTTCTTCAAGCATCTTTCGTAACGGTTGGATCGATGTAGAGGAACGGAAAACCTCCGGGTCTTTCATGATCGATGGGGGAAGATGATGCAGATCAATTTCCATTCCATCAGTCATGCAAATGGCATAATCAATCACGTTTTTTAATTCTCTTATATTTCCAGGCCAATCGTATGATTGCAACAAAGCCATTGCAGCCTGGCTGATTGAGCAAACAGGACGCTGTCCCCCACCACCTGAGGCTTGTATTATAGAATGAGCCAAAAGAGGGATATCTTCCTTCCGCTCACGGAGCGGGGGGAGATGAAGCGTAATTACATGAAGGCGATAAAACAGGTCTTCCCGAAAATACTGCTTTGCTACAAGCTGGCGCAAATCCTTATTTGTTGCGGCAATGATGCGCACGTCAATCCTCCTTTCGTGTGTATCTCCAACTTTGCGAATTGTCTTTTCTTGCAGCACACGCAATAGCTTTGCTTGCAAATCATACGGAAGATCCCCGATTTCGTCCAAAAAAATCGTTCCCCCGTCCGCCAGTTCAAACAGCCCGATTTTCCCTCCTTTTTTCGCATGTGTAAACGATCCCTCCACATAGCCGAACAATTCGCTTTCCAGCAAAGCGGCAGGAATGGCCGCACAATTTACAGGAACAAATGGATGTTCAGCACGCGGACCCTCCTGGTGAATCGCCTGAGCAAACAGTTCCTTGCCGGTTCCACTTTCCCCCATAATTAACACTGGCAAGTCCGACTCTGCCGCCCGTTTCGCGATACGGATCATTTCCTTGATCTTGTCATTATGGCCGATGATATGCGCAAACGTATAAGTAGCCCGATAAATCGAATAGACGGTCCTTTTCAATTCATTCAATCTTTCTTTGTTTCGCTTCAGCTCCTGCGTCAATTTGTGCACTTCCGTCAGCCCTTTGCAAACTGATACCGCTCCAATCACTTGGCCATGGACAACAATCGGTGCCATATCAACGACATACTCATTGGAACCTTCCTTGCGGTACACCCCGGTTCTCACTTTCCCGTCCTTCAACGTTTCTGGGAGAAGGGCGTTAGGCCGCACATCGCGCAGCCGTTTACCTATAATCTCGTTTTCCTTCACACCTGTTATGCGTGTATACTCCGGATTGACAAGGCGCACAACCTCACAGTCATCGATCACTAGTACGCCGTCATGGACGGACTGAAGAATGGCGAACAGCCATTGCGCTTGTCCATCAGCATCTTTGACGAGCTTGTCGAAACGACTCACCACTTTCATTCCCCCTTCCACAAAGAAAAAAGCTATTTCTCCCCTTTGTCTTTGATTTCTAAGCGTTTCTGTCAGCCAAGCAACAGCAGACTTTTGGAGCGAAACGTGTTTGTTGTTATTTTGTATGCAGCTTCACCGCTCTTCACGACGTCAAAAACGCAAAAATCTCCTTCACGGAAAAGCGCACCTCGGGAAACGTGGTCGATGCAGCCGCCCCGTTGGCTGCATCGTACACGTCTTCTAGCTGAAACGTCCCCGATTGCCAAACATATTTTTCCATCACCTGGTGCTGATAATCGACAATCCAATACTCACGGACTCCCGCCTTCTCATAATAATGGCGCTTCAGCAGCCGATCGTTGCGGGCCGTGCTTGGCGACAACACTTCCACCACCAGGTCGGGAGCGCCGTAACACCGACCTTGGCGCAGTTTCGTTCGATCGCAAATAATGGATAGGTCGGGCAGCACCGTTACATTTTTCGTTCCTTTTTGTTCATCTTCAAACAAAAGGACGACTTGGAGGTTGCTTCCGAACACAAGACAAGGACTTCCTTTTAACGCCATGCGAAACTCGGCAATCAAATTGGCGACCACCCCTTCATGCTCATAAGGAGCTGGGGACATCAACACAATCGTTCCTTCGTACAGCTCCATCCGCTCATCTCCAGCCAAAGAAAAAAACTCGCCGAGCGTATACCGGCGTTGTTCGCCTGGTTGGCTCATGCCGTTCTCCCTCCCTGCACATGCTCTTTCTTCTATTGTAAGCAAACCGTTTGCTCGCCGACAATCGCCTTCGCCAATGGCTTGACGCTAAAAAAAGCGCCCTGCCTAAACGGCAGCGCACTTTGCTCCATTTCTTATCCTTTGACCAACACCGTTTTCATCGCCGTGAAAAACTCGATGGCCGCGCGCCCTTGTTCCCGCGAGTGGGAGCTGGACTGCTTCATCCCGCCAAACGGCGCTTGCAGTTCGACTCCGGCGCTTTCTTCATTAATCCGGACGAGCCCGGCTTCGATGTCTTGGATGAATGCAAGCATCTTGCCGATATTTTGCGTAAAAATCGAGGCGCTCAATCCAAATGGCGTGTCATTGGCCAGCGTGATCGCTTCCTCGAACGTATCGACTTGGATCAACGCGAGCACGGGGCCAAAAATTTCTTCGCGGGCGATCGTCATGTCGGGCGACACGTTTTCAAAGATGGTCGGCTGCACATAAAACCCTTTTGCCCGTTCCCCATCGGTCAAACGTTGCCCCCCGTAAACGAGCGTCGCCCCTTCTTCGATTCCTTTTTGGATATAAGAAAGGACCGTCTCGAGCTGCTTTTGGCTGGCGCACGGCCCCATCCAAACGCCGTCCTCGAGTCCATTGCCGATGTTCAGCTGCTTCACTTTTGCCAACAATTTTTCCTTAAATTGATCATAGATGGTACGCTGGACGAACACACGGCTTGTCGCCGTGCATTTTTGTCCCGTGGAACGCAGCCCGCCGCTGATTGTTGCCTCGACGGCGCGATCAAGATCAGCGTCCTCGAGCACGATCACCGGATTCTTTCCGCCCATTTCCAGCTGGTATTTCGCCCCTCGGGCCACCGCTTTTTGGGCGATCGTTTTGCCGACTTCATTGGAGCCGGTGAAGGTGATGCCGTGAATGTGGGGATGTTCGGCGATCGCATTGCCGATGATCGATCCTTTGCCTGTCACCAAATTCACCACACCGGCCGGCAGCCCCGCTTGATCAAAGCACTCCACGATTTTCGCTGCCGTGACCGCCGTTTCCTGCGCCGGCTTAAACACCACCGTGTTTCCATAGACGATGGCAGGTGCGATTTTCCAAATCGGAATCGCGACTGGAAAGTTCCACGGCGTGATGACCCCAACCACGCCAAGAGGCACGCGCGTCGTAAACATCAACGCTTCGCTGTCCATGGATGGAATGACCTCGCCGATGGACCGCATCCCCTCCCCAGCATAGTAGCGCAAAATATTGACTCCCCGCTGCACTTCCCCTTTTGCTTCCGGGAGCGTTTTTCCCATTTCTCTTGTCATCGTTTCGGCGATCTCGTCAAGCCGTTTCTCAAGAACGTCAGCCGCGCGGAACAAATACTCTCCGCGTTTCGGGCCGGACAGCTTCCGCCATGCCGCCTGCGCCCGCCGCGCCGCCTCCACCGCGGCGTTTACATCTTCCGCACTAGACTCTTGGACATAGCCGACGATGTCATCGATGTCGGCTGGGTTGAGGCTCGCTTCTGTTTTCCCGGATGCAGAAGGGACCCATTGTCCGTTGATGTAGTTCAAGTATGTTTGTTGCTTTGTGCGTACCGTCATTGCACCTTCTCCTTTCCATAAATAAGATTGCTACCGTATATGATTTGAGAAAGAATTTTCGTTCCTGTCATGTTTCGGAAATATTGCCTCGCTTCCTGTTCACAATCAAACTCAAACATTTTGAAACTGCCATCCGGTGCGTACAAGGTAATAATCCACATTTAGAACACTCTCCACATCACCGTCATGAACGTTGCCCTACTTTTTTTGGGAATCGTTCAAACGCGGTTTGAATGATCGCTTCTAATTGCCGGTAATGTTCCTTTTCCACGCGGACGATAGGCGGACGGACATATGGCCCGACCGGCAGGCCGACAATTTCCATCCCCGCTTTGACAAGAGCGACTTCGTATCCTTTTCGTTGCTTCCGAATGCGATGGATCGGAAGGATAACATGCTCATAAAGCTCTCCTAACAACGCCTTGTCACCGTCAAGCAGCGCCTGATAAAACAACCTAGAAATATGAGGAATGTAATTGGAAATCGCTGATGAATAGCTGGTAAATCCTAGCTGAATATAAGCAGGCATTGTCACCTCTGCCATTGGCATGCCGTTCAAATAATGCAGCCGTGAGCCGATCGTTTGAGTGATTTCAATGTTCAATTCCATATTTCCCGTGCCGTCTTTCAAGCCGACAATTTGCGGATAGTGAAGCAATTTTTGGAGCGTCTCGACTGTTAATACACTATTGGCCCGCTGATAGACAATGGCGTTGAGCGATGTGCTTTTGACAATCGCAGAAATATATTCGTATAGCCCTTCCTGATGGGGTTCAATTAAATAAGGCGGCAAAATCAAATATCCGTCTGCTCCTTTCCTTTCGGAAATCTCCGCCAATCGAAGTGCATAGATAATATTTCCTCCAACCCCCGTATACACAGGAACCTTCCCACCAACGATCGACACGGCTGCTTCCACCATTGCCTCGTACTCTTTTTCGCTAAGCGATTGAAATTCTCCAGATCCACAAGCAATGAAAACGGCGTTTAACCCCTCTTTAAGTAAAAATTGGATATTCCGCTCCAAAGCTTGGAAATCTATCTCTCCATTTTCGCGCATCGGTGTAACCGGAAATCCTAAAATTCCATTTGGTATGTGTTTATTCGCGTTTCTTGCCACTGATTCCTTCCCCTCTCCACAAAACATATTTATATTACAATTTTATTGTAAGACAAATTTAATATAATATCAATCTATATTACGTCAGCGGGGCTGGATTAAATAAACATAAATCATTGTGTATGCCGTGCTGTTCTGCCTTTGTGCGCTTTCCGCTCGCGGTATCAATGATAAAACGGAAAATTTCCCATCCAATCTCTTCTATCGTTGCTGTTCCCGTGGCAATTCTTCCGGCATCAATATCAATTAAATCATGCCATTGCGTCGCCAATTCCGTCCGCGTCGCCACTTTAACGACTGGAGCCATGGCTAAACCATAAGGCGTTCCTCTTCCTGTTGTAAACACATGCACATTCATTCCAGCTGCCAACTGTAGCGTTCCGCATACAAAATCGCTGGCCGGAGTGGCCGCAAACACAAGACCTTGTTTCTTCACCCTTTCGCCAGGGGGCAACACATCAACAATAGCGCTGCTTCCCGATTTCGCAATCGATCCTAATGCTTTTTCCACAATATTGGAAAGTCCGCCTTTTTTATTTCCAGGCGACGGGTTGGCGCTTCGGTCAGCTTCTCCCCGTTGCAAGTATCGGTCGTACCATTCCATTTCTCGAATGAGCGCATGTCCTACTTGTTCATCGACAACTCTTGGTGTCAGCAAATGAACCGCGTCTCTGACTTCTGTCACCTCGGAAAACAGTACAGTCGCTCCGGCGCGAACAAGCAAATCGGCCGCGTAGCCGACCGCAGGATTCGCCGTCACACCGGAAAAAGCATCACTGCCGCCGCATTGCAGTCCAACCACTAACCCAGAAAGAGGACATTCCTGACGTTGACGTTCATTTAACCGTTTTAGCCGCTCCTCTGCTTTTCTCATAATAGTCTCAATCATATCCGCAAATCCTTGATAATCCTGCAAAACGACAAGACTGTCCTCTTCTCCTTTGGCATTGAGCGACTGCGGCGATAATTTCTCACATCCAAGCCCGACGACGAGCACTTCGCCGCCAAAGTTAGGATGGGTCGAAAGGTTTTGCAATGTGCGAATCGGGATCACGGCTTCCGGCGCATGGATGGCTACGCCGCAACCGTAATGATGCTCCAATGCCACGACATCGTCCACATTTGGATATTTGGGAAGCAACTCCTTCTTGATTCGCTGCACTGCAATATCCAACACCCCTGCAACACATTGAACACTTGTCGTAATACCTAAAAGATTGCGCGTGCCAAAACTGCCATCAGCATTCCGATAACCTTGAAAGGTGTACCCTTCTAACGGTGGTAAAGCGACAGGCGTTTTCGTCGCGATGGGCAACTGGTGCAAATCTGGCGGATGTGGAAGACGAATGGACGATTCTTTGACCCATTCTCCTTTTTGAATGCGTTTTTGCGCGTAACCGATCACTTCCCCGTAGCGGACAATGGGATCGCCTTCACGAAAATCTGCTAAAGCAACTTTATGCCCTTGAGGAATATCTTCCATCAGCGTCAATCCACACGGAAAACGCGTCCCTTTCGTCAATCCGCCGGCATTGGCTACAATAGCAACATTATCCCGATCATTCACCTTAATATAAAGAGGCATTTGTTTCACCATCGAACATCCCTCCATAAAAAATGGATTCCTAAAGGCCGCGGATCATCCATGACCTTTAGGAAAAATGATCGCTAGCGGACGAGACAAGGCTTTTTCGGATGAAAGGTCCATCCAGGAATTAAGTACTGCATAGCCATGGCGTCGTCGCGAGCTCCTCTTCCCCATTTTTGATACAGCTGATGCGCTTCTTCAATTCGCTCCATATCAATCTCAATCCCTAAACCTGGTCGATCGGGAACATCAATCAGGCCATTCACAATTTGAAACGGCTCTTTCGTTAATCGCTGCCCATCTTGCCAAATCCAATGCGTGTCAATCGCCGTAATCTCTCCCGGCGCCGCAGCAGCAACATGGGTAAACATGGCTAACGAAATATCAAAATGGTTGTTGGAATGCGATCCCCATGTCAATCCCCATTCATGACACATTTGCGCCACACGGACGGAACCTTGCATCGTCCAAAAATGCGGATCAGCCAACGGAATATCTACGGCATGAAGCTGAATGGCGTGCCCCATTTGCCTCCAGTCCGTAGCGATCATATTTGTTGCTGTCGGCAAGCCGGTCGCTTTGCGGAATTCCGCCAATATTTCACGCCCAGAATAGCCGTTTTCAGCACCGCACGGATCTTCTGCGTAAGCCAAGATATGATGCATATTCCGGCATAAACGAATAGCTTCTTCCAATAGCCATGCCCCGTTTGGATCCAAGGTGATTCGCGCTTTAGGAAACCGTTTGGCTAGCGCCGCAACAGCTTCTATTTCTTCCTCTCCCGGCATCACGCCGCCCTTTAATTTAAAATCCGAGAATCCGTACTGTTCATAGGCGGCTTCTGCGAGCTGAACAATCGCTTCTGCTGTCAATGCTTCTTCATCCCGCAAGCGGAACCATCCATCCCGGTCTTGCGGTTCCCGATATGGCAAATCCGTTTTCTTGCGGTCTCCAATATAGAACAAGTAACCGAGAACTTTCACCGACTGCCGCTGTTGCCCTTCACCCAGCAAAGCTGCAACTGGGACTTCCAAAAACTTCCCTAACAAATCAAGCAGTGCGGCTTCGATGGCTGTTATGGCATGTACGGTTGTCCGTAGGTCAAAGGTTTGGTTTCCCCTGCCGGTTTTATCTCGATCGCCAAAAGTTTCGGATATCCGACGCAAAATGTTTTTGTAATCGCTGACCGCTCTTCCCACAACAAGAGGTTTCGCTTCTTCTAGCGTTTTTTGAATCTTTTCTCCCCCCGGCACTTCTCCGGCTCCTATATTTCCATAGTTGTCTTTCAACAAAACAATGTTTCGTGTGAAAAATGGTGCATGAGCTCCACTTAAGTTAAGGAGCATGCTATCATAGCCTGCAACCGGGATGACGATCATTTCCGTGACAACAGGAACGTTCCTTTTCATCAACGCTTCGACTCTCCCTTTCCAATTAAGCGTTTACACTTTTCGCTGTTTGCCCTTGCTCATGCGGAAGCTGCAAACGCTCCACTTTGTTGACGATAAACATATAGGACAGTGCGCCAATCAACAACACAACGCCGATAAACAGCAGTGCGTAGCTGAACGAATGGGTATGTTCAAGAATAAAGCCTACAACAATGGGAGTGACAATCCCCGCCAAATTCCCAGAGGTGTTAAATATCCCTGCACTGAGCCCAATGATCTCTTTTGGCGACATATCCCCGACCAGCGTCCATGTCAGTCCTGCCATCCCTTTGGCGAAAAACGAAACACATAAAATCAAAACAATGAGCGCGGGCGAATTTGTATAGTTCGCCAATAAAATGCAGCTTGATAGCAGGAAACCGATGATGATCGGTGTTTTTCGGGCCACCGCCAGCGATTTGCCGCGCTTCAGCATCGAATCCGACCAATAGCCGGCCAATATTCCACCCAAGAAGGCAGCGGCATATGTGAGCGATGTAACGAAACCTGCTTTCAAAATGGATAAATGCTTTTCTTGCACAAGATACGTTGGAAGCCATGTTAAGAAAAACCATACGATCGTATTTAAGGAAAACTGGGCAATGTAAATGCCGATCATTTGTCGATTCGTCAGCAACAAGCGAGCGTGCGACCATTTAATAGGCGATTTTTGTTCACTCGCATCCACTAAGGCTCCGCCTTGTTCGATATACTCAAGCTCTTTTTGATTGGCCAGCGGATGGCGCTTTGGATCATGGATCAGCTTAAACCAAACAAACGTCAAAATGATCCCCATTCCCCCTGCCACATAAAAGATGGCTGGCCACCCATAAACATTGAGGAGAGAAGCTAAAACGGGAGTGAATAAAGCGAGCCCGAAATATTGAGACGAATTGTAAGTGGCCACCGCTTTCCCCCGCTCATTGGTTGGAAACCACATCGTTGTCAGGCGGCTGTTGCCAGGAAACGAGGGAGCTTCGGCAAGCCCGACAATAAACCGGAATAAAAACAACATGGCAACCCCAGTAACGAGCCCTTGCAGTCCCGTAAACAGCGACCATGTAAACAACCCTATGCCATACACAAGTCGTGTGCCAAAACGATCAAGCAGCCAGCCGCTTGGAATTTGCATAAACGTATACGCCCAGTTGAACGCTGAAAATGCAAACCCTAAAGCGACCGCATCCAATGCTAAATCTTCCTTCATCACCGGAGCGGCGATGCTTAACGCTGAACGATCAATATAATTGATAGCGGTTACAACAAATAAAATCGCTAAAATAAGATAGCGAACTCTCGTCCTTTTTACCGTCTCCCCCATTGTCTGACCCTCCCTAATCGTTTTATCCCGCAAACTCAACCAACGCCGCCAACAGCGCTTTCATATATCCAATCGAATAGGCATAACCAACATTGTTGTAACTCCAGTGGATGCATGTGTTGGGCCAAGAAGGATGCTCTGTATATGCGGCTCCTTCTAAAATCGGAACATGATCTGGATTTAAGCAACCACGAAAGCCTACTTTATATAATTCTAGCAAGATTCTGCACATATTCAGATCGCCGTCATCGAGCAACGCCTCTTCAAACGCTTTTGTCGTCGGCAAGCTGCCGCGGACATTGCGGAAATGAACGAGGAAAATTCGCCCTTTTCTCCCATAGTGGCGTATTTCATCATAGACGAGCGAACTCCCTCCCTCTTCTGCCCGCGTCCCGATGCAATATATATAGCCGACATGCCGGCTGGGAAATTCATCAATAATTCGCTGGTAGCCAAGGCCGCCAAATAAAGTGCCGGGATGAGGAACATCGGATGGATGCATGCCAATGGACACCCCATACTCCTCAGCAATCGGCACAAGCCGTCGATATGCTTCACAAAAACGCTTCCAATTTGTTTCAAACGACTTTACCAATTGTTCACCATTCATCTCGTTCGTCAGAAGCATTTCGCCGCGCGCGATGGCTCCTCCCCTGTGCAAAGCTCGATACTTTACAGTTAGATGCGGAAATGTATCTCCTTCAAATCGCTGTCTAACAATTGGAATACCTGCTTCGCCAAATACTTTCAGCGCCTGAACAGAATTTTCCAGCTCTTTTTCACCATCATGGTTCCCTTCCATAAAATTCTTTGTTAAATCAGGAAGTGTGACACGGTTGATGTCAAGTCCAAAAGAACGCAAACGCCGCTTCAGTTTCAGCAGTTCGTCAAGATCCGGGTATCCTTGTTCTTTCACCCCTCGAAATGCCGATCCGCTGCCAAAGTCAATACAATCGACGCCAAGCTGACTCAACTGTCTCAATTCCGCATCACTCAAATCCGTTGAATAAACCGTCACTGAAATTTTCATCATCGTCGCTTCCTCCTTTGCGTATGAATCGAAATGTCCTCTTCGATATAGCCTCCCCTCTAAAAATATGTAATATTGTATTCATGTAAAATTGTAATACAAATTTATTTTATAGTCAATTCCGAAAATAAAAAATAAAAGGGCAAAAGCCCTTTCCCCTTACATTGGATCGCTGGTCAAAACTGTTGTGTTTTCTAACCACTGTTGCTCGTAACTCAAAAGTTTTTCCCTTACAAAGCTTAAATGCCGATACATTTGCGCAAAAGCCTCATATGGGTCTCGCTTCTTTAAAGCATGATAAATGGCCAAGTGATGTTCAACTGTTATCTCACGATCGCGCGTCCGAATGAGCCGATCCATTTTCTCATGAGTGATGAGCAAAGAAAAAATCATGCCTTCTACGACAGGATTGTTGGCGCTTAGCGCAATAATTTTATGGAAACGCTTGTCGTACACTCCATAATTATCATCTTCGCTATCCGCGATCATATCAATCGTTTCTTTCAATTGCTCGAGCTGCTCATCGGTGATTTTTTCTGCAGCTATTGTCACAAGCCCCAACTCTAACGCCATTCGAGCTTCAATAATAGCAGGCAAATTGTCGATCGACAATGCCAACATCACCGAAAATGGCTCACTGCCGATTTTGTCGTTAAAATACGTCCCGCCCCGCGTCTTTCGTGTAATCACCCCCATTGTCTCAAGCGAGCTCAACGCTTCGCGCAGTACAGGCCGGCTGACCCCTAACTTCTCCATCAATTCCATCTCTGGCGGCAATTTATCGCCTGGCTTCACTTGACCGCTTGCCAAAAGCTGAACAATCTGTTCAATGACCTGTTTGGACAACGTATTTCGATTTACCGATTTTACAAATATGTCGTGTTCACTCATGTTCCTCACCTTCCCTTCACTATATTATGATTGTAAGACAAATTCGAACGCTTCACAATATAGAAATTACAATAAAAACCAGCCCCTCCTTTTCATTTTCGCCAAGGAGAAGCTGGTTTTGATCCATTATTCGCCCTCAATCATGAAAATTCGTCCCATCCGTCACTTCTTTGACGATGCCGGCGCGGATGACGAAGTCGCCGAAATGTTCACCGTCAAGACGCTCTTTCGCATAGCGGGATAGGAGCATGCGCAGTTCGCGCAAAATTTCCTCCTCGCCGATGTTTTCGCGGTACAGTTTGCCAAGGCGCGTGCCGTTGAACGCGGCTCCAAGGTACATGTTATATTTGCCGACCGCTTTGCCGACGAAGGCGATTTCCGCGAGCACGTGGCGGGCGCAGCCGTTCGGACAGCCCGTCATGCGGATCGTGATTTCTTCGTCGCGCAAACCGTTTTCATCGATAATTTCCTCGATTTTATCGAGCAGTTTCGGCAAGTACCGCTCCGCTTCCGCCATCGCCAAACCGCACGTCGGCAAGGCGACACAGGCGAGCGCGTTGCGGCGCAAGGCGGTGTACCGGCGGCCGTCGGTCAAGCCGTATTTGGCGATGAGCGCCTCGATTTCCGGCTTTTTCTCGCTCGTGACATTGGCGATGATCAAGTTTTGGTTTGGCGTCAACCGGAAATCGCCGGTATGGACTTTCGCGATTTCGCGCAGGCCGGTCATCAGCTTGTAATCGTCGTAGTCTTTGACGCGGCCGCCTTCGACAAAGAGCGTGAAATGCCATGTCCCATTGACGCCTTCGACCCAGCCGTAGCGGTCGCCGCTATGCTCGAAATGGTACGGGCGCGCTTCGCCGAGCCTCCAGCCGAGGCGGCGCTCAATTTCTTCTTTCACCGCTTCCAGCCCAAGCCGATCGATCGTGTATTTGAAGCGGGCGTGTTTGCGCGATGAGCGGTTGCCGTAGTCGCGCTGAACGGTCATAATTTTCTCCGCCACCTCGACCACTTGATCCGGCCGGCAGAAGCCGATCACCTTGGCAAGCTGCGGATACGTCGTTTTGTCCCCATGGGTCATCCCCATGCCGCCGCCGATGGCGACATTAAACCCGGCGAGCTTGCCGTCTTCGACAATGGCAATGAACCCGATGTCTTGCGAGAACACATCGACGTCGTTCGACGGCGGAACGGCAATGCCGATTTTAAACTTCCGCGGCAAATACGTCGGTCCGTAAATCGGCTCTTCTTCGCCGTCAACCGCCGGCGTGCCCGCCACTTTCTCGTCGTCCAGCCAAATTTCGTAGTACGCCCTCGTCCGCGGCAACAAATGGTCGCTGATCAGCTTCGCCCATTCATACACTTCCGCATGCACTTCCGATTGGTACGGATTCGGGTTGCACATGACGTTTCGGTTGACGTCGCCGCAGGCCGCAAGCGTCGTCATCAGCGCGTTGTTAATGGCTTGCATCGTTTTTTTCATGTTCCATTTTAAGACGCCGTGCAATTGGAACGCTTGGCGCGTCGTCAGCTTCAACGTGCCGTTCGCATACTTGCGGGCGAGCTCATCCATGACAAGCCACTGTTCCGGCGTCGCCACCCCGCCCGGCGTGCGGACGCGAACCATGAACTGGTATGCAGGCTCCAGTTTTTGTTTTTGCCGCTCGGTGCGCACGTCGCGGTCGTCTTGCAAATAGCTGCCGTGGAATTTCATCAACCGGTTGTCATCCTCTGGAATTCCTGCGCTGAGCGGGTCTTCCATCGTTTCGGCAAGCGTGCCGCGCAAGTAACGGCTTTCCTGCTTGATGCGCTCCACATCGCTTGGCGGTCCGTCCGGCGCTTTTAACTCGACTTTCGCCATTTCCGATTCCACTCCTTCTTTGAGATTAATAGACGTCGCGTTGGTATCGTTTTTGCTTTTGCATCTCCGTGACATACGCTTCCGCCTGTTCACGGCTCATTCCGCCTTCTTTTTCGATAATCTCGATCAACGTCTGATGGACGTCGCGCGCCATGTGTTGTTTGTCGCCGCATACGTAGACGACAGCACCTTCCTCAAGCCAACCGAACAGCTCTTTGCTTCGTTCAATCATCCGGTGCTGCACATACACTTTCTTCTCCGTATCGCGAGAGAAGGCGACATCCATTTTGGTCAGCACACCGCTTTTCAACCATGCGAGCCATTCGGTTTGATACAGGAAGTCGGTCATAAAGTGTTGGTCCCCGAAAAAGAGCCACGATTTTCCTTTCGCCCCGATGGCCTCGCGCTCTTGCATAAAAGCGCGGAACGGCGCAACCCCAGTGCCTGGACCGATCATAATGATCGGCGTCGATGGGTCTTTTGGCAGCTTAAAATTCGGGTTCGGCTGCACAAAGACCGGCAACGTATCGCCGATTTGGACGCGTTCGGCGCAGAACGTCGAGCACACCCCTTTGCGCAGGCGGCCGTGCGACTCATAACGGACCGCGCCGATCGTCAAGTGCACTTCATCTGGATAGGCCGCTAAGCTGCTCGCGATTGAATACAGGCGCGGAGGCATTTTGCGCAAAATCGAGATGACTTGTTGCGGCGCCGCATCCCATGGGCCGAAGTCGCGGAACGCATCCAATAAGTCGCGGCCTTTGGCGTATTCTTTCAGCTTCACCTCATTGCCTGGGGCAACGAGCGCTTGAAGCTCGCTGTTTTTCGACAGCGGCGCAAGCTTTTGCAACAGCGCTTTGGTCAACACAGTGATTTCAAAATGGGACGTGAGCGCTTCTTTGAGCGACCGCACTTCCCCGTCTTTGTCGATCGTCACCGTTTCTTCCGGGTTCCATTTCATTTCTTGAATGATGAGATCGACAAGCTCCGGATCGTTTTTCGGGAAGATGCCAAGCGCATCGCCCGGCTCATACTTCAACCCCGATCCTTCAAGAGACAATTCGAGATGGCGCGTTTCTTTGTTCGATCCGCGGCCGTTTAAGTTGATGTTTTCCAGCACCTCAGCCGGGAACGGATTTTTCCGCGAATAGACGACCGCCGGTTCGGCTTTCGGCACGGCCGCAGCGGCCGACAACACTGGCGCGGCCTCGGCATTGATCCCCTTGCTCAGCTCGGCAAGCACGCCGTCAAGCCATTTCGCCGCCGCTTCCTCGTAGTCGACGTCACAGTCGACGCGCGGATAAAACCGCTCTCCCCCGAGCTCCTCGAGCCGCTTGTCAAAATCTTTCCCCGTCTGGCAAAAATGTTCATACGACGTATCGCCAAGCGCCAAGACGGAAAAGCGTAAATGATTCAGCTTCGGCGCCCGTTTGCTGTGGAGAAACTCGTAAAACGACACCGCGTTGTCTGGCGGATCGCCTTCCCCATGCGTGCTCACGACGATAAGCAGCGTCTCGACTTTCTTCAATTCATTCGGTTTAAAGTCAAGCATGGACAACACTTTCGCTTCAAACCCACGCTCTTTGAGCGCTTTGCCGGCTTTCTCAGCCAACTTTTGTGCATTGCCGGTTTGCGAGCCGTACAATACCGTCACTTCTTTCGAAACCGGTTTGCTGCTTCCAGCAAACAGCGCTGGCGCTTCGGCATCCAAAACGGCAACCGCCGCCTCGGCAGCAGCCAAATACCCGCTCAGCCAAAGCTTTTGCGACGGCGTCAACGTCGGCAACAAACGATTCAAGAGCTCAATCTGCTCCTGGGTAAACGGACTGTTGGTTACTTGCAGCTGCAACGGTGTCCACCTCACAATATAAAATAAAATGGAACGATTGACGTCGTTTCGGTCTCAACGACAGAACGAGCGTCAAATTCCATTATTCCTATAAGGCAAGTATACTTTATCGAAGATATCATATTTACACTTTACCGCAAAACAAAACATTAGTAAAATAAATATAAATTATTGAAACTATTAATTTTTATAATAGATACTCTCTGCAACAACGATCGAGCGATGGGCAGGAGGAATGAAGATGTACTATGACGAACTGAAAACATTTATTACATTGGCGGAAGTGAAAAATTTCACAAAAACAGCGGAAATTCTCCATTTGTCGCAGCCAAGCGTCAGCTTGCACATCAAAAATTTAGAACAAGAGTTTCAAACGAAACTGTTCATCCGCTCCCCAAAGCGGCTGCGCATGACGCCGACAGGTGAACTTTTGTACGATCGCGCCAAACAAATGATGGCGCTCTATGAACAAACGAAGCAAGACATTTTGGAGCACCATCACTCAGTGAAAGGCAAATTGACCATCGGCGCCAGCTTTACGATTGGAGAGTATATTTTGCCCCCGCTTTTGCCCGATTTCCAAAAGCGCTATCCAGAATTGGAGCTTGAGGTGATGATCGGCAACACGAAAGAAATTGTCGAACTCGTCAAATCGTATCAAGTCGACATCGGCTTGATCGAAGGGCAAACGAACGAAAAAGAATTGTCCGTCCACCCGTTTATGCAAGACGAGCTCGTCATCGTCGCCTCCAAGCGGCACGAGCTAGCGCAAAAAGGCGAAGTCACGATCGGCGAGCTGCAAAACGAGGCGTGGGTGGCGCGCGAAGTCGGGTCGGGAACAAGGGAATATTTCAACCATTTCATCCGCTCGAACGGGCTGAAAATCCAATCGCTCATGATCATCAGCAGCAACCAAGGCATTAAAGAAACGCTGATCAACGGCAACGCCCTGTCCTTGCTGTCGCGCAGCGTCGTCGCCCGCGACATCGAGCACGGCCACCTGTCCATCGTTCACTTGAACCATCCACCGTTTTACCGAATGTTTTCCTATATTTGTGCACCGATTATGGAAAACAAGCAAAATGTACGTATCTTCCTTGAAACGTTGCAACACAATTGGAGATCCTAAAAAACACGGGGAGAAGCTTGGCAGCCCTCCCCTATACTTCCATCTCCCCATGGCGAATATGCGGCATTTCGATTTGAATCGTCGCATGGCGAATGTGAAAGCGCGTCTCGATCAAATCAATCGCCCGCTGCAAAACCGCCTGCCCATCGCAACCTTCCTCAATGAGCAAATGGCAGCTTAACGAATCAAGCCCCGAGGTGATCGTCCAAATATGCAAATCGTGCACATCGATCACGCCATCAATGCCGGAGAGCGCCGCTTTTACTTCCCCATGGTCAATCGCCGCCGGCGTTCCTTCCATTAAAATATGCACCGTCTGTTTCACCACGGCCAACGCCCCTTTTAAAATCAGCACCGACACCGCAATGGAAATGAGCGGATCAGCCGCGTACCAATCGAACAGCCAGATGACAAGCCCCGCCGCGATCGCCCCGACCGAGCCTAACGCATCGCCAAGCACATGAAGATAGGCGCTGCGGACATTGACGTTCTCTTTGACATCCCCTTTGCGCATTAACACCCAAGCGCTTGCCAAATTAGCCAGCAACCCTATGACAGCAATGGCCATCATCGGCCCGCTCGCGACAGCAGGTGGATTCACAAACCTCGCGACCGCTTCCCAAATAATCCAAGCGGCAATCCCCACCAACGTGACCCCGTTTACTAGCGCCGCTAAAATCTCGAACCGGTAAAATCCATACGTTCTCTTCGGCGACGCGGGCTTCGCCGCCAGCCAAACCGCCGCCAGGCTTAACAGAAGCGAAATGGCATCACTCAGCATATGCCCCGAATCCGAAAGAAGAGCAAGGCTGTTCGTCACAAGCCCGCCGACAAACTCGAGCACCATGATCCCGATCGTTACACCGAGGGCAATCGCCAGCCCTTTTTGATTTCCTTCTCTGCCGTGATGATGCCCGTGATGGTGATCACAATGGCCGTGCGCGTGATGATGCATCCATCTTCTCTCCTTATTTATTGGTGTTGTGCGTGATCAATCGCCTGCTTTAGCAACGATATGACATGTTCGTCATCACATGAGTAAACCAACATCTTCCCCTCACGGCGATATTTCACAAGCCGCAACGTCCGAAGCAGCGCCAACTGATGGGAAACCGCCGATTGCGACATGCCGAGCACTTCCGCAATATGGCCTACATGGCATTCTTCCTGCGACAACAAATACAACATCTTCATCCGAGTCGGATCCGCTAGGGCTTTAAAGATCCGTGACACTTCCTCAATCACACTTTCATCTAAAAACGAATGATCCTCTGCGTTCATGGCTGTTCCCTCACATTTTAATATATGAGCATTTGTTCATATATGCGAATCATAAACCGCTTTTTTTTCTTCTGTCAATCCTATTTCAAGCTGCAAAACCCCATCAGCATCAACAGCCGATGCACTGACACCCCCACAACGACAGCCGACAAAGCAAAAAAAAGCAGGGGCCGATAGACCCGCTGCTTTCCCATTACGATTTCAGCCGCACCGCCGTCCCCGTCGCAATGCACATCATCATGCCGTCGCGCAGCGTTTCAAAATCGAGATCCACCCCGATGACGGCGTTGGCGCCAAGGCTTCTCGCCTTATTGACCATCTCCTTGATCGCCATCTCCCGCCCTTCGGCCAGCTTGCTTTCATACGTTCCGCTCCGCCCGCCGATGATGTCGGTGATGCTGGCGAGAAAATCACGGACGACATTGGCGCCCAAAATGACCTCTCCCGCTACGATGCCCAAATACTCTTCAATTTCTTTTCCCTCAATGGTATTGGTGGTCGTGACAATCACAGCTATGTCCCCCTCGTGGCTCATCATAATAGGTGGAAGCACCCAATTCCATTATACTACATTGCATCTATGACGTCGCCGATGAATCTGTCCGCAGTGCAGCCAATGCCGAATGAGTACCGTACAGCAACAACTGCGCGATGCCGACAAAATACTCCGATTCGCGAATGATGTGATCGAGCACCACCTTGGCGGTCGGGTTTTGGCTGACGGCTTTGCTGCGGGTTTTGATTTGCCGGCATAATTCGATGAACTGAAGGCTCTGCTCTAGGCAGTACGACACAAAATGGAGCACTTGTTGATGCAGTTGTTCAGGAACATAATGGCCGGCCCGAACCACCGATTCGATATAACGGACCGCGTGCTGATGCGCAGCCGAAAGCGCCTCCTCCCATTTTTTCAACGCTTCTACATATGGCGCTTCCAATCCAGACGCAAGCTCGCGAATGACGACCGTATGTTCTTCCTCTTGGTGCTTCCAGAATTCAATCTCATCCAAAACGCGCAGCGGCATGTGTGGGCCGTAGTAAAATTGCACGCTCTTCCCTCCCTGTTTCCCCTCTTCTTTCAATGTATGGATCGATCAGTGGAAGTATGCACTAATATAAACTAGAAAAATATTTTGATCTTTCCTGTGACAAAAGACAAGCGCATGGGTACAAAATGGAAAAGATAATGTTTTGAAATTAGGGAGGAGCTTGCGCTATGAAATTAGAGGGAAAAGTTGCCGTTGTTACTGGAGGCGCCTCAGGGATGGGAAAAGCGATAGCACTGTTGTTTGCCAAAGAAGGAGCAAAAGTAGTCGTCTCAGACATTCACGAAGAAGGGCAGTCTGCTGTGGTCAAAGAGATTACAGAAAACGGTGGAACAGCTATCGGCATCACCGCCAATGTCGCTAATAAGGAACATGTGGAACGATTAATCGATGAGACGTTGCAAGCGTTCGGCTCACTCGACATTTTAGTCAACAATGCTGGAATTATGGACAACTTTGTTCCTGCTGCCGAGGTGACGGACGAGCTGTGGGAGAAAGTGTTTGCGGTTAATGTAACAAGCGTCATGCGTACGACTCGTAAAGCACTATCCATTTTTCTCCCCCAAAAAAGCGGGGTGATCATCAACATCGCCTCCGTTGGCGGACTTTATGGCTCGCGAGCCGGAGCCGCCTATACTGCTTCAAAGCATGCTGTCATTGGACTGACGAAAAACGTGGCATTTCAATATGCAAAAGAAGGTATCCGCTGCAACGCCATCGCACCGGGGGGCGTCAGTACAAACATCGGCGCCACGATCACTGCGCCCAATCCATTCGGAATGGAGAGGGCCATGGCAGGTGCGGCTCTCAACCCTCGTGCAGGCGAGCCGGAAGAAATCGCCAGCATCGCCTTGTTTTTAGCTTCCGACGATGCCAGTTTTCTAAACGGCGCCGTGATCGTTGCCGACGCCGGCTGGACAGCGTATTGACAACGACACTGCTGCCACCCACCTTTTCGGTTATAGGCGAGATAGATCTTTCAGAAACAAAACAGAAAAGGAAAAGCCGCCCCAACACGTTTCGTTCCCCTTCGGGACCGGCTTTTTCCTTTTCCTTTTTGTCAGCCGCGAACCATTTGGTACACGTGCATTACCAAAGCGACGACCGCTGCCACTCCAACAAACGACACCAAATACAAAATCGGCGACCCCGTGTGGCCAAACACCACTTCATTTTGCAGCATGGCCGCTTTCTCCCAAGCATTCTCCACATCGGGCTTGTAAAGCTTCGTTTTCCAATACCCTATGCCGATGGTGGATGCCAAATACACGACATGAACGATGATCGAAATGACGAAAGCGTGAATAACGGTTTTCATGAACATCCCCTTCTCACCTGTCGGAAATATGGACGGTCCTCCATTGGAGGCGTCGGCGCAAATGTCCATCCATTGCATCCGCATTCCGATACGATCTTCTATCATTTTATCATACAAGTTGCGCAAAACCATCCCCTGCATATTTCCGAATCGTTCCTTTTGATCAAACGTTCAATCCCCCAAAAGAGGGGATATTCACAGACGCTTGATTGAAGTAAGCTTAACTGTAGCATCGCTTTTCTCCATCCCATCAAGCACATGATGCGTGTGAAACGCCAATAACAAATGAATGAACATTCATTCTGTTGTGGTATAATGGTCACAACATCCTCACACCAATAAGGAGGCCCGTTCGCCATGCTGATCGAGAAAGTGATCAAAAAACGGTTTGAAACAGAAGTGGTTCAAAACGTGCATATCGCCAAAGGAACGGCGACGTTTCAAGGCGTCCGCCTCACCGTCCGCTGCTTTGTCATCGATGGGGTGCTGATTGACACCGGCGCCAAATCAATGGAGCACGAATTCACCTCGTTTTTTCAACACCAAGACATCGATCAAGTCGTCATCACCCACTATCACGAAGACCATACCGGCTGCGCGGCATTTTTGCAGCGAAAGATGGGGCTGCCCATCTACATGAACGAACCGATGATCCATTATTGCCAGCAAAAGGCGGACTATCCGCTCTATCGAAAAGTGTTTTGGGGCAAGCGCGACCCGTTCGTTGCCAAACCGATCGGCGCGACGTTTTCCTCGCGAAGCGCAACGTGGGACGTCATCCCGACGCCAGGTCATTCCATCGATCATGTGGCGTTTTTGAACCGCGAAACGGGGCAATTGTTCAGCGGCGACTTGTACTGTCAGGAGAAAACGAAAGTCATCTTGCGCGAGGAAAACATCCCGGCGATCATCGCCTCCTTGCAACGCACGTTGACATACGATTTCGGCGACGTCTTCTGCGCCCATGCCGGCTATCTCCCAAACGGGCGCGAGGCCTTGCAGCGAAAACTCGATTACTTGCTTGAACTTCAAGGCAACATCATCGATTTATACGAAAAAGGCATGCCGCCGAAACAAATTCAAGAAACGCTTTTCCCGAAAAAATATCCGATCGTCTTTTTTTCGGCGAAGGAGTGGGACTCCCTTCACATTGTCCGGTCGGTCATTCAAGAATATCAAGCGAAACGGGCAAGCTGAAGCGGACGCTTCCCGGAAATGGCCATAGACCATTAGGGCAAGCCCATATTCCGTTTTCTTCCATTTCAAATGAAAAATTACTATCTTCGCCAGCAACGGGACAAATTAAGAAAAAACGAAAGGATGGGTCCCGTCGATGAACGAAACACCGCGCGTCAAGCTGCACGGGTTCAACAACTTGACGAAATCGCTCAGCTTCAATATGTACGATATTTGCTATACGAAAACGGCGAAGGAGCGGGAGGCGTATATCGAATACATTGACGACGTGTACAATGCCGAACGGCTGACGAATCTTTTAAAACGTGTCGCCGACATGATCGGCGCCCATGTGTTAAACATCGCCAAGCAAGATTACGTTCCGCAGGGCGCGAGCGTGACGATGCTCGTTTCCGAGGGGCCGGTCGTCGAGGTGCCCGAAGATGACGGCCCTTTGCCGGAGGCGGTGGTGCTTTCCCTTGACAAAAGCCATATCACCGTCCATACATACCCAGAATATCACCCGAATGACGGAATCAGCACGTTCCGCGCCGATATTGATGTCGTCACATGCGGGGAAATTTCGCCGCTCAAAGCGCTCGACTATTTGATTCATTCATTTGACGCCGACATTATGATCATCGACTACCGCGTGCGCGGATTTACGCGCGACATTCACGGATACAAGCTGTTTATCGACCATGACATTACGTCGATTCAAGATTATATCCCGGAGCACATTCGCGAAAAGTACGATATGATCGACGTAAACATTTACCAAGAGAATATTTTTCACACAAAATGCAAGTTGAAACAGTTTGACTTGGACAACTACTTGTTTGGCTATGCAAAAGAGGATTTGAGCGAACAAGAAGCGAATGAAACAACCGCCAAGCTGAGAAGGGAAATGGATGAGATCTTTTACGGAAAAAATATGCCGAACACCGTTTGACGCGGGCGCCTTTTTGACGCCTGCCGGCTTTCGGGCCGGCCCACACCGGTTCCCGATTGGCGCCGTCTATGGTATGCTAGTAGAAAAAAGGAAAAGGTGTTCATGAATGAAGTACATCATCGTCGGAGCCGGCATTTTAGGGGCCTCGACCGCTTACCATTTGGCCAAGGAAGGCGCAAACGTGATCATCATCGACCGCGGCGACAAAGGGCAGGCGACCGGTGCGGCGGCGGGGATTGTCTGCCCTTGGCTGTCGCAGCGCCGCAACCAAAAATGGTACCGATTGGCCAAAAACGGAGCGAAGTTTTACCCCTCCCTCATCGAAGAACTGCAAGCGCTCGGGGAAACGGACACCGGTTATGCGCGCGTCGGCGCCCTATGGCTGCACACGGACGAACAGAAACTGAAACAAATGGAGGAGCGCGCTCGCAAACGGCGCGAAGACGCGCCGGAAATGGGAGAGATCGTGCGGCTTCATCCCCATGAGGCGAAGGAGCTGTTTCCGCCGCTTGGCGGTGAGCATCATGCCCTATATGTGAGCGGCGCCGCCCGTGTGAACGGCCGGTCGGTGCGGGACGCCCTCACAAACGCGGCCCAAAAGCTTGGCGCCGCCTACATCCGCGGAAACGCCCAGATCCTGTTTGAAGGCTCCCGCGTCATCGGGGCGAAAGTCAATGGAGCGAAATACACGGCCGAAGCGGTCATCGTCACAGCCGGCGCATGGGCTGGCGAACTGCTCGAACCGTTGGGCGTTCGGTTTGCCGTCAGCCCGCAAAAAGGACAAATCGTTCATCTCGAATGGTTGGCAGGCGAGACCGACCGATGGCCGGTCGTCATGCCCCCGAACAATCAGTATATGCTCGCCTTCCCTGGAGGGCGAATCATCATCGGAACGACCCATGAAGATGAAGCGGGGATGGATGTCCGCGCCACCGCCGGCGGCATCCACGAAATACTGGACAAAGCGCTCGCCGTCGCGCCAGGGCTGTCGGCGTGCACCTACGTGGAAACACGGGTCGGGTTCCGCCCGCGCACGCCTGGATTTCTCCCTGTCTTCGGGGCTCTTCCCGGTTTTACTGGCCTTTACG
The DNA here is from genome assembly GCF_004123125.1 of Geobacillus sp. PK12. Taxonomy (NCBI): domain Bacteria; kingdom Bacillati; phylum Bacillota; class Bacilli; order Caryophanales; family Anoxybacillaceae; genus Geobacillus; species Geobacillus sp. PK12. The sequence goes on along the minus strand of NZ_SDKL01000030.1, from coordinate 23,943 downwards.
CAGCCAACGGCCTTGGCTCTTCCGGGCTCACCGTCGGGCCATATTTAGGCGCAGAACTTGCCAAGCTTGTGCTCGGCCGCCCGACTGAACTTGATTCGTTCGACTACAACGTCGCCGAGGCCATCATCCCGCCTTCCTGACGCTGCCTCACGGTGCAACACTAGCACTCCCACCCGATGCCCAACTGCCGCGTTCAGCGGCCAGCGCCGGCTGCGGGCTTGCCCCATGCAGGCCCGCAGCCCGTTTAGCTGTTTTGTCCTTCGTATTTTTTCAACTGTTCCGTCAGCTGTTGAAACAACGCCATATCTTTTCGGTCAAGCGCCTGGTCAATTTGCATTTTCAACACCGATAGTTCATGACGTTTCAGCGCCTCATCCAACACTTGCTCGGCCGCCTTCGCCATTTTCTCATGCCGCTCGTGCCGCCTGACATTTTCAAACGCTTGGTGATCAATAAGCCGAAGGTACGAAAAATTCCTTGCCTTTCCTGGAAAATGGAGCGTCAAATAGAGCGTCTCGTTCGGATGCAGCGCCAAATCGCCCATAATCGAGGCAAGGCTCGTGCTTTTTTGACCGCGCCGATAAAAGACGAGCCCTTCCTCTTCCGCCATCGCAGTCGAAATGATCAGCCACCGCGCCTGCTTTTGCTCGGTTTCCGTAAAATGGACGTTCTCAAGCAAATGGGGGTGTTGAAGCAAGTATTGCAGCACAAATCGGGCATCGGGATGCTTCAAACGATGCTGCTGCAAAAACGTTGTTAAGAACTGCCGCTTTTCTGAATAGGACACCCATCTCGTCATAGCCTCACCCCCTTCAACTGCTTCTCCATGGAAGATAACAGCGGCCGCAGCGCAAGATCGTCTCAACAAGCCTCGATGATCCATTGCTATTCCATTCACGTCTTTGTTTTCCAGTATACTTGATTGCGCCCCGCCGTGCATCTGAAAACCACAGGGCAAGGCCCCTTTCATTCCGACACCAAGCGGCAAACGAAATAGAAAAACAGCCGCCCTTCATTTCCAGGCGGCTGCTCCTTCTAAGCAACGGGCTCTCGGCTTTCCTTTCCATTGCTAAGACCTATGGCCTACGCCAACTGCATCGCAAAGTGGCCGTTCAATCCGAGCGCTTCGGCTGTGGATGCTTGCACTTGCCGCAACAGCGCTTCGTTTTTCATCAACGACTCGCCGTAAGACGGAATCATCTCTTTCACTTTCGCCCGCCATTCGTTCATCCGTTCTGGGAAGCACTTCTCCATCACTTCAAGCATGACATGAACCGCCGTCGATGCCCCTGGCGACGCGCCGAGCAACGCCGCGATCGAACCATCAGCCGCATGGACGACTTCCGTGCCAAACTGCAGCGTTCCTTTGCCGCCAGCTTCCGTGTCTTTGATCACTTGCACGCGCTGACCCGCCACGACGATGTCCCACTCGTCGCTTTTTGCCGTCGGGACGAATTCCCGCAGCTCTTGCATGCGCTGTTCTTTCGACAACAGCACTTGCTGGATTAAATAGTTGGTCAAGGACATATTTTTCACGCCCGCCGCCAAGATCGTCAAGACGTTATGCGGCTTGATCGAGGTGAACAAGTCGAGCATCGAGCCGTTTTTCAAAAACTTCGGCGAAAACCCGGCAAATGGCCCAAACAGCAGCATCTTTTGATTGTCGATAAACCGCGTGTCCAAATGCGGCACCGACATCGGCGGCGCGCCGACTTTCGCTTTGCCGTACACTTTCGCATGGTGCTGCTCGACGACCTCGGGATTGTTGCACACCATAAACAACCCGCTCACCGGGAAGCCGCCGATTCCCTTCCCTTCCGGAATGCCGGACTTTTGCAACAGATGGAGGCTGCCTCCCCCGGCCCCGATGAAGACGAACTTGGCCGCATGAAGCTCCACCGCGCCCGTGTCCAAATTCCGCACTTTCAGCTCCCATAAGCCGTCGCTTGTCCGTTTGATATCCTCGACATGATGGCGGTAGCGGATCTCCACGTTCTTCCGTTTCAAATGTTCAAACAGTTGGCGCGTCAACGCCCCGAAGTTCACGTCCGTCCCCGATTCGATGCGGGTCGCCGCGATCGGCTCGTCCACCACCCGTCCTTCCATCATGAGCGGCACCCATTCGGCCAGCTTCTTCGGATCATCTGTGAACTCCATCCCTTTAAACAGCGGATTGGCCGCCATCGTTTCGTGGCGCTTCTTCAAAAACGCCACATTGTCTTCCCCTTGCACAAAGCTCATATGCGGCAGCGGACGGACGAAATCTTTCGGGTCACGAAGAATACCACTGTTGACCAAATAAGCCCAAAACTGCAAAGAGACGTAAAACTGCTCATTGATTTTAATCGCTTTGCCGATGTCAATCGACCCATCGGCCTTCTCAACCGTATAGTTCAACTCACACAGCGCCGCATGCCCCGTCCCGGCGTTGTTCCACTCGTTGGAGCTTTCCGCTCCTGCCTCTTCCAGTCTTTCAAAGACGACAATGTCCCACTCGGGCGCCAATTCCTTCAAGAGCGTCCCCAACGTCGCGCTCATAATGCCCGCGCCGATTAAGATGACATCCGTTTTGGTTTGTCTGTTTCCCATGTTTACCATCCCTATCCATGAATAGTTGTAAAAGACCATCGAGCGAGCGCTCGAAATGATTCCACCGATACCCCTTTTATTTTTGAGGGCGATTTCAACATTTATTATAACACAATTGATTAATAGTATGTCACTATTATCAATTTGAACAAAATATATTACTATAATTCAATGCAACATCGTATATCCATAACATCAACACAGCCATCCCAACATCGCCCTTCATAATAATTTTACAAAATCGTTGAATATTTCGCCACCATCTCGAGAAAAAACGCAGAGATTTTTCAAGAAGGCTGATGAAAAACACATTTTATAGCAGCAAAAAAGACGGCTCCATGCCGCCAAAGCGTCATATAAGCCATCTACACCCGAAACATTTCAAGGTGACATCCATCGTATTAGGCAATCGTTTTTTCAATTTCTCTAACAAATGGCTCGTGCGAAGTATTCTCTAAAAAATCTTCGAATATTTCATCAAGTTGCAAGTTGAGATCTTCATTGACCTCATTCCCGTCCTCGTCATAAATCTCAAAGTGGCTGTACTTCCATTGATCAAATGTTTCCCTAAGCAAGTCACAGTATGTCACCCAATGCTTTCCATAGTTAGACATATACGTCGGCACCCATTGATCAATGTAAACGTTGTTTAACAACTCATCTAACGGAGAACAATAAAATCGCGAGCCCTTACTTCTCCCCAACGATCGGACAAGCTCGGCAAACTCTTCCTTCTTCATTTTCCTCACTTCACCGGAATAGTCATAGCTGATCTTGCCGTTGGGGTTGATGAATGGTTCAGCGTTGTATATCCATTGGTGCGGTATATGCGTTTGAATCACTTCCATGAGCATTTGGGCAATGAGTTGCGGGATATCACGGAAATCCAATTTCCTCTCCCTCCCTCTAGAAATGTTGATCTATCAAGACTTTTCGGCCCCTCAGGGGTGTCCAAAAAATATTTTCCGACAAAATCCCTTACATCATTTTTCAGTTTTGTTGATATCTTACAGACCCAAGGTGCGCTCCTTTCTAGCTAAGATACTTCGATGAGCACTCTCGTTTCCCATTGTTCAATCACTTTTTCTCGGCTCGGCTGATGTTTCCAAACTGCTTTTTCGGTCAAGTCAAACATATGGGGATGCAAATCGTTCACTTCCAGTATACTCCATTCAGCAACCGGATTGTCATACTGAATGTCATTCCGTTAGTGTTGCTTGCACAGCTCCACAGGGAAAAGCGAAACTGCAACACTTCGCCAAAGGGAAACACCATTGAAAACACGGAAAGTTCATTGCTGAGGGCCTCACAGCTGAAGAGAGCAATTGGTGCAATGTTGCGGTGGCATTTCTCAAACAGGCGGCTGAAATCGAAAAAAAGCGCCCTTAGGAAATAACAATTGTACACAATCGCCTTCTCATTCCCGTCGAATGCTGTGGAGAAATTCCGCATCGATTACTTTCCTGTCATCGACAAGATCTAACAGTTCATCGTGCGGGCGAATCTCATCATTGCTGTCGGAATAATAAAGGGTGATATGCACTCCTTCTGATTGGGGCGATTTGTAACGCGGGCAAAAAATCACTGTCCCACGAATAAGGCAATTCGCGAATACAAAGCATTCCCTCCCGTCCATGGCAATGAATACAAAAGGAGCGGCGATGCCGCCCCCTCTCTTGACCTGCCATCCATCCGAACGGCAACGGTTATTCTAAATATCATTATAATTGGAAAAACGGTGCATGTAAATCCCTCAGTTGAGATGAACAGGCCATTCGCATCGAGCCAGTTGGCCCCGAGAAGCTTATGTCCCGTGCGTCAATCCATGCAAAAAGGCGGAGCGATTCGCCTTTTCTTTACCCAAAATAAAGCGATCATTACCCCCCCTGACAACAATGACCTACACTTCTTCCAGCTGAACCTGCTTGCAAATAATTTGCAGCAACGGCTCTGTATAATCAAAGGTATAGATACGAAAATGCTGAAATCCGCTTGAATCTGCTGCTGCATGTTCGAAGCGAATCATGGTAAACAAGCTGTCAAAATGGAGATCCTCCCTCGACATTCCTATGACTTCCTTCCTCATTGTGTACTCTACAGCCAAGCAATCCGTAAAATGCAACACGAATGTTCTATTTTCCTCTCTATTCTCCTGTACATCCCAATAATAGTCGATTGTGATAGACAAATCTAACGGATTGTTCCACTTGATATCCGTTATAATGCTATCTGTGAAGTCAAAATGGTCTTTGATTTCTTTATAGTTGTTGGCAATGATCATTTGACTCCCCCTCCTCTCCAGCATGAAAATGCCTCTTCTTTTCAGGAACACCGATCGTCACAACACCATCATGAAAACATTCGATTGCATACTCTCCATGTTGGCAAAGAATAAAAGTGTCTGACCCCACTGCCACCACATCATCAATAGCATGCAGAACTCTCTCTAATGTCGTCTGGATGCCAGGGTTATCAGAATAATTCCATAGCACAATCACATCGTAATGATCAATTCCCCTTTGCCGCAGCCAATCAACTACTTCCGATGCATGCTTTATGTGTTTCTTTTCCGATACCTTTTCCCAATCGATTCTCCCCCAAGGCAAGATCGGGAATCATGTGCACAAATAATCAAAATATGTTTCGGTTTCCCCGCTCGTTAACATCCTCAAGTTCTCATGGCCTATTGCATAAACACACTCTTCAAATAATGTCATGTTTGTCCCCCGCTTCTCGTTCGACACCACTGTATGTACTGTATATATTTTCATGTCTTTTCCACATGCATTGAACTCAACGTGAGCGCCACTCTACATTCCTTGCCTCAATAAGAATGATATTCACCCCATCGGATTCCCAAAAAATGAAAAACGACTGCAAACGCAGTCGTATCAAGGGGTTTACGAATGTTCATCCGAACTAGTCGGATCATTGGAACGGCCCCGAGAGGATTCGAACCTCCGACGCACGGTTTAGGAAACCGACGCTCTATCCACTGAGCTACGGGGCCATATGGCTCTCCTTTTTCATTCTATCCATCTGCGCCTAAAAATTCAATAGCTGATAGACAAACAAAATAGAGAACTCCACCCCCGATCTCTCCAAAGTTCGCTCTTCGTTCCCGGCAATTCAACCGCCGACGGCTTCTTTGCACGACGATCCATCCCCACCGATCGCTCCAATCCGCATCGATCAGCCGAATCCCTCTTCGTTCCGAGGCAATGGAATAGAACGTATAGGTGACGATTCGCAACATTCATCCCCTCTCAAAAACACCATCTTTACAGCCACACACCGCCATTGCCCCCGCATTTCTACGAGGCGCCCCGTCTGCACGGCAACGCGAAACGATGGGATTCGCCGCAGCCTTGAACCGCTGCTTCCCTGATCGCAGGCAAGACGACCTTCTCGCGCCACCGCCCTTGCAAACACCGCAACTTGATCAGCGTCCTTAGGGAGCACCATCCGCACGACGAACGGTTGGCCGTTTGTCATCATCAACATCCTTGGCCGAATCGTCCCCCACGTGGAAAGAACGGTTCCTCACGGAGGAAACCAACATAAGGAATACCATTCGTGAACATAAGGTCGAAATCCTGCATGAATGAAAAAATGGAGAGCTGGGGAAAGCTCTCCGTTTTTCGCTTGTGTGTTCCATCCAAGTCAATACGACGAAATCCCTGCCTTGGCATAAAGGCTCAACAAACATCAACTCGCTTAATCGGGAAAACCTCGAGCAACTAGGAAATCGGCCCCAAACGGCTTTTATTCAGGCACATACATTTTCTGCAGCGGAAGCAGCGCTCTCGCATCGCTGGGCATGTTCTCGTACCAATGGACAAGCAAGTTTACTAATTCTTCTAAATCAATCAGTTTCACGGAATTATGTTTGGCGACTGCCTCTGCATGGGACGTGAAACCGCCTGTTGAGACGAACAGGCAATTGGCATCAATCGGGTTGGCTCCGAGAAGCTGTTGGATTTCCGGAGCCGAGGCGGCGCTTTTGCGATGCTTCACTTGCACCTTAATTATGGGTTTTTCAAAGCCAAACGCATCCTTATAGGCGAGCACATCCACACCGCCGTCAGGGCCTTTCGGACTCACTTGCACGTTGTACCCCATCGCTTGAAGCAAGCCCGCCACTAAATCTTGCATTTGCCACGGATCAAGCTTGTCCACTTTGTCCTGGATCATCATCAACGCTTTTCCAACAAGGTCTTCGACGATTTCTTCCGTTTCCCCCTCTTCAGGTTGAGGTTTGGGGAATGGTTCACTGTGTAAACGCTGCTCGATTTCATCGCCCCATTCGTCCACTCGAAACACCGTCAGCGTCGAACCTAAACTGTTCTTCGCTCCGTCTGACAACGAATCCCTTGGAACTGTCGCATTTTCCCATTTTACCCGGATGAGGTTCGGATAATAGGGATGCCCGATGGCAGGATCGTAACGATGCTCTTCTGTCACGGTTCCAACAATGTACTCCCTTTTCTCTTTCGAATATGTGATCACACGATCGCCTTTTTTGATTTCATGGGCAAAACGCCATACTTGATTCACCCAGCTCGTTCTCGATTTTGGTTTTGACTCGGCGAACACTTCATCTGCCTTTCGCTGCAGCTGTTCTTTCGACCGAACGTTCTTCGGGTCGCCCAATCTTGCCCAACCGATCGATGCAATGCCCTTTTCCAGCCAAAGCGGAATGAGTTCATTGCGGTCGCCCGCGCGGATCATCCACCATTTTGACATCCAGCTTCCCCCAAATAACAAAATCCTTTTGTTTTAGGCAGTTTTCTGCAATAAAAACCTTTACTTTTTTCCTCCGCCGTTTCTTCATTTATCCAACTCCGCTAGACGGAATATTGCCATCCGAATAGACAATTTCTATCTTGATCCCCCACGCACCGCCCTCCTCAGTCTGTCAACTGTTTTCACTTCCCTAATTCCAGTCTATCTGTCACAAACGCTTCAACTCACCAAACACCCTATCCTTAATGTTCGTTGATGTAATGGATAATAAATCAATTTCCTTTGAAATAACTTCTTGAATTTTACCATATTTTTCTGAAGTTTTTTCATCATTTGGAACAGTTCTAAACATTCCGTTTTCAAGTTCATGATCAGTAAAGTTATCGCCATCGTATAAAGGCCAATAGAAAAACCAATGTTCAGAAACGCTCGGCGGTTTATCCCAATGTTCAAGGGTTGAATACATGTATTTACACAACGTCATCCTTGGTTCTTCTTCAAATGAGATTTCAACTGCATAGATTGGGTCGTTTTTCAACCCATTCCCCGACTGGCAAGGAGGGGCGGAATCTCTCTGATATAGCTTGATAAAAGATTGAATGAACCAGCCTCGATACTCTCGGTCCGATTTCCAACGCAAAAATTGCGGGATCACCGGAACAAATCCACATTCGACCGATTGACGGTCCATTTCCGCCAACAGTTTATCGACACTCTCGTACGTTTTTCGCACAACCTCAAAAGCGTTTTTTATGTTTTCTTGTACGCTAACAGAATTCATAATACCCCTCCTTTTCAATACGGTTGGCACTTAAATGAAAAAACTGTTCATCCATATAAAAATGAAAATAGAAGCAACGATCAACTAAAGGGTGGGCAAGGTTTTGAAAGCTTTGAAAACGATCAAATCCCTTTTTTTTCAATAAAGCCACCAAATCTCTCGGCATTAACCTTTCAAACTCATTCCATGTTTCACTTTTTTGCACGTACACCATTTGATGGAGCACTTCTTGCCACGATAAATACCCGAAATGAACACCGCTTGGCAGTTTTCCGTCCTCCCTCACCTTTTTAGCCATCATATTCACTTCTGGTTCCGTTCCTAATAAGAGCAAGAACTTTGGCGTTTGTCCTTTACCGTTTAATAAATCGCTTGCTTCTCGCTCCAATTGATCATCTGATGATAAAGGGCTATGATATTTCACTTCGATTCCTATGGTCAAATGATCCAATTCCAGCAAAACATCGATTTCGCTTCTTTCCCCCTTGACCCAAAAATTAACTTTATCCCCTATAAATTCGTCTTTTTGCGCCGCCAAACCGTTTATGAACACCGTTTGATCAGTTTGAGAAAAAAATACGGCCTTGCTGAAAATCGGCTGAATCCCTTTGTGAAAAGGGAGATAACGCAACGTGCCAAATACGTTCGCTGTCAACTGATCCTCAAGCCGCTCGCTTAAATTCGAACCGTCTGAAGATATTTTTCCATGTATTTCCGCTAACAAACTTTCTCCCCCTGGTCTCCATTCATACATCATCACTTACTGATTCCATTCTGAATAATCGGCGCGCAAATAAATTTTATAGTCGCTTATTTTCAAATTGTATTCTTTTAAAAGCTTAATGACTAAATTTCGGAATCCGTTGCTGCTCATGAGCACTCCAACAAAACCATCTCTCATAAAAAGCGGCTTCCACCACCAAATTTCTTTATCCTTTGAGCGTAATATCATCATCCAATATATGTGGAAGCGATTGTTTTATTTTTCCTCCCTTTCGATTCTCGACAAACCATTGATATCCTTTATCGCCGCCTTTAGCAGTTCTAGGATAGGAAATATTTTTTGGTTCATCACCAAAAGATGTACGTGACTTTTAAAGGCAAACATGATAGCAATGTTGCTCAAAGAGATGTGTGGTATAAAAAGGAAAAAGGCTGTTTTCGTTTTTATCATGGTCATCTTTCTTTGCCAAGTACATTTTGTGGTGAAGAGTCATTTTTCTCTTAAAATGGAAAGGATTTTGTTAAATCAGTCTTCTCTTGTGGAGAAATGTGACCGATTTGCTCTTGGCAGCCGTTTTTCACCGACCTTCTAACCTTTTGGGAAATTAGCGTTTCATGATGATAATTTTTTGCCTTGATTTTTCAGCTGCTTCCCGATCCGATAACTTCACCTGTTTAGTGCAACATACACAGATCTGCCGAGAATTTGGCTTAGGCCAACTTGACATGGATTGGGGGCGTGATAGATTTTTAGGGATAGCCAGCCCTTGATATTGCCAGCTTTTCCATCACGTCCTCAAAGATTCCATGTCATGTTGTCATTCTCTGCGCTTTCCCTTGCAAAATTCTGCACTTTTTCTTTGCAAAAAGCAGTTTTTTCTCTGAGCGGCTTCCTCTTGACTGGAAATCGAGGAGGGCCGCTGCTTTGTTTGAGTATGCCCAAATTGATGGAAGGCGTATGTCTAATTTTGTATAATCAACCCTCATGTAAATTCATGTTATTGATTTTGCTCATCCACAGTTAATTTTGTAATTTTGCTAAAATCGAGATTTTCATCAGCTCTTCGTTTCCCTTTTATAAAAGTCACATTGTAATAAAAATCTTCAAGCGGAATAAATAAGCCATTGGTTTCAGCAAATCCCTTTAGATCTTTATGTGTTCCATGTTCCCACGATATTACTTCCACATTAAACCCCTTTTTCTTGATTAGTTCCAGATCATTTAAAAATCCTTGACCTAACTTCTTTCCGGCTCCATCACCTGTCAACACAACGAATGTGTGATCATGTCCATCGTTTTTTACAGCTTCTCTAAACATCGAGACTTGAAGCGTTTGGTCAACCCCCACTTCTTTATTTGAAGCTGAACGTTCAAGTAACTCTAGCGTAACGCCTAACCGCCGAACGTGATCCCACAAGTTGGAATTTGGAGGGGGAATACTTCCTACAACATAAGCACTGCCAATCGGGCGATTCCTATGCGCCAACAAAAATAGATTCTTAAAATAGCTTCTAAATAATTTTTGATCTTCCTCTGGTTCAAACTCCTTCATGACATGGTTGCGCCCAACAATATGAATATTACTATTATCCCAAAAAATATGTACCTTGCACATAACATTCCTCCTTCTCTCTACTTACTTCGACAAAAGGAGGAATTTTCCTACATCGTTTTTTCGTCAAATTCCGACATTGATCAAGTTACGCGTTTTTATCACGGATTCAGGTATTTTATATCGTGCAACATGATCTCCAGTGCATCAATCCATGCACAAAGGCGGAGCGATCCGCCTTCCTTTAAACAATTCCCTCTTGAACCTCCAGTTGCGTTAGGGTGTATGATAAGGGAGAGACTAGCAAAAGAAAAAAGGAGGACAACTGTCATGGAGACGTATTCGATCGGCGAAATCGCCAAAAAGACAGGTGTATCCATCCGGACATTGCGGTATTATGATGAAATTGGACTGCTGCAGCCAACGAAAGATCCGTCATCAGGACATCGAATCTATACGGAAGAGGACATTCTTCAATTGCACAAAATTATGAGTTTGAAGTTTATTGGGCTTAGCTTGGAAGAGATTCGACAATATATTCACCAACCAACATACGACCTTACCTTAAAAGAAACGTTGATGCTGGAAAAAAACATGCTAGAACAGAAACGAAGACAGTTAGAAAGATCCATTCAAGCCATTGAATATGCCATCACCCTTTTAGAGGAAGAAGGAGAAATTGACAGCCTTCTCTTGATGAGCTTAATCCGCAGCATTCAAACAGAAGATGATCAAAAACGATTGATGACACATTACCTAGACCAAGAAACGGTTGATGCCATCTTCCATAATGAAGAACTCAAGCAAAAAGAGAACGAAATGATCAAATCCTATGCCCAATTCGTCAAACAAGTTCACGAACTGTACGGACTCCCCGCCGACCACCCTGACGTACAGCACATGATTGAAACGTTCCTGCGCTCTACTTTTGGTCTTTTGAGCTTGGAGACCGTTGAAAAGATTACCGAGCTACTTAACCAGAACCAATGGGATTCTTTTGAGTGGAAAGAAGAATGGGATGTTCTTAGTCCCCTCCCCTTTTCCAAAGAAGAGACGCAGTGGCTTGAACAAGCGATGGATGACTACATGCAACGTCTTGAGCACATGGGTATAGATATGAAGGAATCAAAGGAAGGAGAGAACAGTGGATATGAAAAATAGGATCGAAACGAAACAAGGCAGTCCAAAACCATTTTGGTATTTGCTCAAACAAGGAAAATTGAACAAATCGCTCATTGCTTTCGCCCTCATTCTTGGATTGATTGAAAGCGGGGCTGGGTTGATCATCCCCCTGTTTGCGAAAGACTTTATTGATCTCTTAGCCCATGGCGGAATGAAGTGGCAACAAATTTTTTGGCTCTTATCTGCTTTTCTCATTCAAACGGCGGCAGGCGGCATCTCGTTTTATCTCATGTCGTATGCCGGAGAAGCTCTAGTAGCCCAGATTCGAAGTCGATTATGGAACCACATCCTTCATTTGCCTGTTTCCTTTTTTGACCGCTATGAATCGGGGGAAACGATGAGCCGCATTACTCAAGATACAGCAGTCATCAAATTGCTTATTTCCAACCATCTCGTCACATTTTTTAGTGGCATCGTCTCTGTGATCGGTTCCATCATTTTACTGATTATGATTGATTGGCGAATTACTCTCTTTATCTTTTTGGCCGTTCCCGCTGCTATGCTCATCATCATGCCGTTGGGAAGAAAGATGCATCAAATTTCTTTGCGCACGCAAGATGAACTGGCCAAGTTTTCGGGACATCTTGGCCGGATCTTGCAAGATATCCGTCTCGTGAAATCTTATAACGGTCAACACATGGAAGCAGAAAAAGGAGATCAAGAGATCAAAAATTTAATGACCTTCGGTTTGAAAGAAGCGAAAGTCTATGCCGTCATCTCACCGATGATTGCCACCGTCATGATGCTCGTTGTCGTGATCATTGTCGGTTATGGCGGCGCCCAGGTTGCATCTGGGCATTTGACGGCGGGAGAGCTTGCGGCCATCATCATTTATATTTTTCAAATTGTCATGCCTTTCACTGCTACAGCTTCCTTTTTCACCACCTTTCAAAAAGCATTGGGGGCTACAGAGCGGATTAATGAAATCTTTCAAGAGCAACGGGAACTGCTGGGCTCACAAAAAGAACCCGACTTCAATCAAACATTGCAGTTCAAACATGTTTCCTTTTCTTATCATCAAGATAAACCGGTGCTAAAAGGCATTCATTTTACCATTGAGCCAGGCAAAATTTACGCTTTTGTTGGCCCCAGCGGCGGCGGAAAAACCACCATTTTTTCACTGATTGAACGCTTTTATCTGCCAGACGAGGGACAAATCTTGTTAGGAAACATACCTATCCATGAAATCGATTTACAAAAATGGCGACAAGCGATTGGCTACGTTTCTCAAGATATTCCCATTTTGTCAAGCACCATTCGAGAAAATATTTGTTATGGATTCGAAAGCATGCCTGAGCATGAAGAAATCGAACAGGCCGCTCGGCTGGCCAACGCTCACGAATTTATTCAAAAATTGCCGAATGGCTATGAAACAGAAGTCGGCGAACGAGGGATCAAGCTTTCAGGAGGGCAGAGACAACGTATTGCGATTGCTCGAGCCATCTTAAAAAACCCAAAACTCCTGCTATTAGATGAAGCCACTTCTAACTTGGACAGCGACTCAGAAAGCCTAGTGCAAGAAGCGCTGAAAAACGTGATGAAAGGTCGAACGACGTTGATTATTGCCCATCGGCTTTCTACCGTCACCGATGCAGACACGATCTTCGTTGTCGAAGACGGGCGCATTACTGGACAGGGAAACCATGAATTATTGCTGGCTACCCATCGTTTATATCAAAAGCTGGTCACCCATCAGTTTTCCCAAGGCAAAAGGTAATTAGGCAGCCATATACTCACCGACTTTCCAACTCACATTTCGCACCTTAACAAGAGGAAGAACAAAGGACTTTGTGAGCCACTGAACGCCAGCACCAGCAGGAGGCTGGCATTGAGAGTCCACCGCACCCAGCCGGTCAATCAATGGTGGAAGACCAAGATCTTACGAATGCGGATGTCCATAGGTGCAACCCTCTTTGCTCCCCTTGCGTGTCAAGGATTCATTCTGTGAAGCAACCATTCTTCCAAAAACAGGAGCTGAAACAATGAATCAGCTCCCCACTATAGGCAACACGTTCAATTTGATTGTATCAATTTTTGTAAAACATTGCCGTCGAACTTTGTCGACCGATCAAAAATACAAAAAGAGCGGTGCGATGCCGCTCTCTTTTCTACACCGATGGCGAAGCGATGAAAACTCGCAACGCTTCCGCTTTGAAGCTCATTTTTTATCAACTCCTATTTCTCTAAGTGTGCAATACACTAGCGCCCTGTTGCTGCTCGGGAATGTGCTCTTGGATGTCTCAAAGATTTTGCATTCAACCGGGTCAATTCATAATGTGATGCTAAGACAAAGCAGAAGCCCGCTTGGCTTCTGTTTTGTCCCCACCTTCAACGGCTTAAGGCTCGTAACATAAACCGCTCGACATCATTCTCCGGTCCGATGAATTCCACGTCTGTTCCGATGGCTTGGAAGTGTTTGCGGGCGAAGGCAATTTTCGCTGCTTCACCGGGACGCAGTTCGTCCTCCCATTCCTGTCCTTTCGTCTCGAGGACGAAGTACAGTTTTTCCTCTCCATCCTTTTCGATGACAAGCGCCCAGTCGGGATTGTAGGAGCCGATCGGTGTGTCAATTTTAAACCAACTCGGCAGTTTGACGTACACTTTTACGTTCTCATCGTGTTCAAAACGTTTGGCGAACCGCTCTTCCACATCGGAATCGTAAAGGATATGGTCAAACGGCGATTTTTCGCTCGGGATGGCGTTGTCGTTCAAATAGGCGAGCAGCTCTTCGTTTTGGAACAGTTCGACCGCGTAATACGCATCATCACCAATTTTGTAATATTTCACGCCATCTTTCAGCAACAGCCTCATTTGGCGCTGGATGATGTTTGCCACTTCTTCAATAAACTTCTGCGGATTGTTTTTGAAATCATCGAGCCGTTTGCAGCCGGTTAAGATGCGGACAATCGTCTTGCGTGTTAAATTCGTGCGGTTTTGCAGCTCCGTGATGACATCCGGAAGCGTATGGTGCAAGCTCACGTAATCCTCCACTTTTTCGCTGACCACCTGAGCCTGTACGCCTGTCACATGATCAATTTCCACCCGTCCTTTCCGGCTGACAATGCGGATTTTTTCAATGGGCTTCATTTCCTGAATGGCGGCGATGCACAAGTCAATGAGCTGTTCGCTGTCAAAATCGACCGAATAGACGGTTTTGTATTTGATTTTGTCCCACAATTGCCGAAACTCTTCTTGATTGAGAACCGCCATATTGACATGGACTTTTTTCTTTTTCGTCCCATCTTTGATCGGCAATGCTTGCAAACGGCGTTTGATCTCTTTCACGATGGACGACCGCCACGGCTGGAATTCGTCGCCTAAACGGAGGTCGTAGTCTTCAATGGCCTGCTTGAGCTTTTCCGTTGCTTTGCCCTGTTTGTCAATATAGCCGTTTTGTTTTAATTCCTCATACAGCTTCAATGATAAATCATAACCCATTTGCACCGGCTCGTCCGTCGCCTCGTCCAAATAGATGAGTTTCGCAAAGACATGCTTTTCAATTTTGCCGAACCGAATGCCCGTATCCTCTTCAATCTCTTTTTGCAACGTAGCGACGAATTCTTCATACGACTCATTCGCCATCACCGTTAATATGTTGACATGATCGTCATGCACCCGCTCTCCGTTTTGATCGACAGCCAACCGCAATCCGCGCCCGATTTCCTGGCGCCTCGATACGTACGTGCCGGAGGAGTCTTTCAACGTGCAAATTTGGAAGACGTTCGGGTTGTCCCATCCTTCACGGAGCGCGGAATGGGAGAAAATGAAGCGGAGCGGCTCATCGAGGCTGAGCAGCCGTTCTTTGTCTCTCATAATAAGGTTGTATACATCCGTATCCGCCTCTGTATTTCCTTTTGTATCTTTCAACCGTCCTCTTTTATCTTGGGCAAAATATCCGTTATGCACCTTCTCGATATCTTGGTCAATGCCCGGATCTTCCCAGAGGGGACGGTATTTCGGCTTTTGCATTAAGTTCCGATACTCTTCTTCAAACATCACCGCATATTTTCCTTTGATTGTATTGCCGTTTTGATCATAATCACGGTAATGAGCGACTTTGTCGATGAAGAACAGACTTAATACTTTAATCCCGCGCGGGCGAAGCCACAATTCTTTATTTAAATGCTCTTCAATCGTTTTGCGGATTTGATACCGCTTGATGTCATCGTCATCGACATCCCCAATCGCCTCGCCCACCCTGAGTCGATAGCCGTTGATTTCAACCGCTTCATTTCCTTCCGTCCAATCGATTTGCTCGACGATATAGCCGCGGTACAGTTCGCGCTCCCCCGAAACGTCATACAAGTCATCGCCGTATTTGACCGTTTTCGTCGTTCGCTTCACCTTTCCGCGCGATTCGACATCGAGCTCAAGTTTCGCTTTCCGCTCTTTCACCTCGACAAGTTTGATGTACGGCACATTGAACGACGGCTCAGAGCGGACAGACATGACCTCAATTTTTTTCACAAGCTTTTGATTGTACGCATCGACCGCATCGAGGCGATATATCATATTGTATTTATCCACATGCGTCGCCGAGTAGCGCAGCGTACAAAGCGGGTTCAGCGACGCAATCGCTTCCCTCGACTTCGGCGTCGTATCGACGCTTTGCGGTTCGTCGATGATGACAATCGGATTCGTCTGTTGGATAAATTCAATCGGGCGGTATCCGTTTAGACGGTCGTTCGGCCGATGAATGACGTTCGCTTTATCTTCTTTTTCTGGATCTTCAAAGCTTTTGCGGAACGCATCGATATTGATGATCATAATTTGAATCGTTGTCGCCGTCGCAAAATTGCGGACTTGATCAAGCTTCTGCGAGTCGTAAATAAAGTACTCAACCGGCGTGCGGTCGTACAGTTCTTCAAAATGGTC
Organism: Geobacillus sp. PK12; assembly: GCF_004123125.1. Taxonomy (NCBI): domain Bacteria; kingdom Bacillati; phylum Bacillota; class Bacilli; order Caryophanales; family Anoxybacillaceae; genus Geobacillus; species Geobacillus sp. PK12. The sequence continues at coordinate 7,494 of NZ_SDKL01000030.1, read as the reverse complement.
GCGGGTGATTTGCAGTGTTTTATACACCCCTTCACGAATTGCCACTGACGGGACGACGATAACAAATTTTGTAAACCCATAATGTTTATGGAGCTCATAAATCGTCCGCAAATATACGTACGTCTTTCCTGTTCCGGTCTCCATTTCAATCGTAAAATGCATGCCATCGAGCCGTTCGCTGCGTGGCAGTCCGTTTCTCACCTGGATGTCTTGGACGTTTTTTAAAATTTCCTCAGGCGTCAGGTCAAGCCGATTCCCGACGCCTAAGTCCGTTTGAAGCATTCCCGCATCAGGGCCGTACGAAACGGTGAAGTTCGACTGACTCAGTTCCTGTCCTTTGAAAATATGCACCACCGACTCAATCGCGCGCCGTTGGTAGTCCAAATCCGCGTGAAACTTCAGCTTCATCGGTTATACACTCCTCACATCCGTGATGCCGTGCTTTTTCAATGTTTGCAAGGCATTCGTTTTCACCGCGTCGCTCATAAAGCCGGATTCTTTCAAAATAACTTTCGGCGGCATATGCTCAGAACGGTGTTTCAACATCTCCTGAACAAGGTCAAGATCGATTTCGTCTTCCAAGCAAATAAGTACGGAACCATAGGCAACGTTGTAAATCGTTTTGCCGCGGCAGTCGATTTCCTCAATCGGCACCGTCAACGGCAGCCCGATTTTCAGTAAAATCTCATACAACAAATCTTCTTTCGTCCGATCTTCCTTAATATTGTTTTGCAAGTCGAAAAGGTCCCGCTCGAGGTTTTCAAAATCCGGATCCCATTCTTTAATATTGGAAGAATCGAGCTTAAACACTTTAAAGCCGATATCCAAATCCGTCTTCCCGGTTTCTTGAACGATCTTCTCCCCCGCACGGCGGATGCGTTCCTTGCCGATTTCGCAAATGTTTTTATATCCCGCTTTATACGCATCGGACGTTTCATCCGTTTTTTCCGGCAGCTGAACCATAATAAACTTCCGATTGCCGCCATCCTCCGCATTTAACTGCATGACTGCATGGGCAGTTGTGGCGGAGCCGGAGAAGAAGTCTAATATTATATCATTCTCCCTTGTTGATAACTCTAAAATTCTCTTCATCAACTTTACTGGTTTAGGATAATCCATCACTGACTGGTCTTCAAATAATTCTTTTAATTCTTTTTTTGCATCTTGTGAGTGCGATACCTCTTGATGCGTCCATACAGTCAATGGAGTAATAGTAGATTTTACTTCACTTAAAAAACGCTTTAAACGTGGAACGCTATCACCATCCTTACCAAACCAGATACGATTATCAGCTAAAAGTTCGGCAAACCTCTCCTTGGTTACTCTCCAGCAATATCCTTTAGGCGGATAAACGACTCGTCCACTTGGTGTAACGATTTCATAAATTTTTTCTGGCACAGGCGGCCCAACTGATAAATCTCCTGATGTCCAAGGACCACGTGGGTCATTGTCGGGATTGGAATAACGGGTGTCAGCTTCCTGGCTACGCGGTAATCCATACCAAGATAGAAAATCAGTTTGTTTTGCATAACACAAAACAAAATCGTGATTACGAGAAGCAAACTTATTCATATTAACAGGGGCAAAAGCTCTTTGCCAAATAAATATTGTTATAAAATTGACTTCACCAAATATCTCGTCGCATATTTTTTTCAGGTTTGATACCTCCGTATCATCAATACTTATAAATATAACCCCATCCTCCCGCAACAAATTCCTCGCCAACTTCAACCGCGGGTACATCATATTCAACCAATCGGTATGGTAGCGCCCGTTTGTCTCCGTATTTGCCTTAGTCGTTTGCTGCGTGATTTCTTTGTAATTTCGGATATTGTCGCGAAAGTCGTCTTTGTACACAAAGTCTTTCCCCGTATTGTACGGCGGGTCGATGTAAATCATTTTGATTTTGCCGAAATACGATTTTTGCAATAGTTTCAGTACTTCCAAGTTGTCGCCTTCGATATACAAGTTTTCCGTTGTCTCCCAGTTTTTGCTTGATGCTTTGTCCGGCCGCAAGGTGCCAGTGGACGGCGTTTGGGCGAGTTTCATCGCTTGTGTTTTGCCGTGCCAGGTGAATTCGTACTTTTCGTTGCGCGTTTCGATCTCTTCGCCGAGAACAAGCTTCAATTTGTCAAAATCGATTTTCCCCTCCGTGACAACTTCTGGGAATAGTTGCTTTAACGCTTCAATGTTTGTTTTGACAAGGTCGAGCGATTTTCCATCCAGTTTCTCCATCGTGCTGCTCCTTTCCGCGCAATTGTTGCTTCCATTGTTCGATTTGCTTCGTTAGCTGTTGAATTTTCATATGGTATTCTACTTTTCGATTAAACTGTGTTTCTTTTTTGATTTCGTTTTTCCATTTTGCGATTTCGACTTCCGCCTGTTCGATTTGCGCGACGAGCTGTTTGGATTGTTCATCAGCGGCGATGTAAAAGGCGCCGATCGCTTTGGCGTGCTGGAACGCCTGCACCGCCAGATGGATGTCTTGATAAAACCGAAAAAAGTTGGCGAACGACAGCTTCGTCATATGGACGGCGCGAAGAAACTGCTTGACCGTCTCGTCAGCATGATCGAGTGAAAACCACGGCGTATACGCCCATTCTTCGGCCACGGTTTTGGTTCGGTCGTTTTTGTTCAGCCGCTTTCGGCATGTTCCAATTCGAACGTTTCCTTCTTTTTCAAACACGATAACGGTCGGATTGGGCACTGTTTTTTGGATGATTTCCCCGATCACGGAAACGTGCGCATCCTTTGATTCCGTGCGCAGCCGAACGGTGATAAACATGACCCCTTCGTAATGGTAGTCGTCGTTGACGAACGGCTGAATGTTGATGACCCTTGAGGTCAACAAGTATGTCAACTCGATCCGCTCGATGTCTTTCGTCATATAGTCCTTTTCTTTTTTCGTCAAATCCGCATAGTCGTAAAACATTTTTTTGTCAAGCTTTTTATGCAACGGGCGGACGCGCTCGTCCAGTCCTATTGTAGCATAAAATGCGGATGCGGCCATGATCCTCACCCTTTAATGATCAAATACGAAACGATCTCAAAATCTTGCAAGCTCGTGTTGGCGTTCGTCACGAAGGCGTCCAAGTTCCCTAGGCTGAAGATGTTGAGCATCAATTGCTGATCCATCTTGCCGACGATCTCTTCCACCGCTTTTTCCAGCAGGGCCTTGTATCGCCCCATGTCTTTTCCGTTTTTCGTCTCTTGGTAAAACGCCTTGTACAAGCCCCATTCGACGTCTTTTTTGCCGTTGCAAAGCGAGCGATACAGGTCCAACATTTTCTTGACATGCCCAGGATGGTACAACACCGTGCCGTCTTTGCGGACATACACCAAATAATAGGGATGAAGCGCGTTTTGTTCATGCGCAGATGCCATCGGCGCCGTTTGTTTTAGGCAGAAAATGACGCCTGGCTGAATTTCGTCTTTCAGTTTTTCATTTTGATTAGCGGTAATGCTGAACAGTCCAAACGGCGCCCGCTCGAGCTCTTCTTTATGTTCCTTCATGAAATTCAACAAATCCATCCGGAAGTCGTCTAAATAAATATCCCGCTTATAAATTCACGATACCGAGCCGCCGTACACCACCAAATACATATCCATCCCTTTTCTGCGCGCAGAAAAATCTTTTTGCTCCCATACAAACACATACATAAAAACAGCCAACTCTCCATAATAGGGAGCTGGCTGCTCTTTTTCCTCTCAACGAGGTCAGCTTAAAAAAATCTTGAAAAGAATTTTTTGTGTGATTAAAGAGAGATGCTTCAATCCTCTAAACAAGACCTGCTTTAAAAAAGGTTTATGAACCGTTTCATTCACATCAAAGCGGAAGCGTTTCAATCCTCTGAACGAGGCCAGCTTTTAAAAAGAGCACCTTCATTTTACCATGATTCTCTAGGGCGGCAAGGTGCTTTTTTGCACAATCCTGCGAATCTCTTGAAATTGAAAAGTAAGTAATGTTATGTTGATTGGAAGATTGGCTCGTGACCTGTTCTCGAAAAAACACTTTTTGGCCACGAAATAGGAGAATTGTCTTTTTTACTTGCCTGATTGGCTGGCTCGATGATAGCACATATATTCGCTTTTATGAATCAAAAACTTCCCGATTCATCTCCCCCCTTGCCTTCGTTTCAAGGAGAGAGACTCTTCGGGACAACGTTAAACTACCTGCAGCGCCTGCCACACATCCGCTTTCAGATCATCGATATGCTCGATGCCGACCGAGAATCTCACGAAGTTGGACGGAATCCCAGCTGTCTTCATCTGCTCCTCGGTCATCACTCCTTCCCACATCGCTGCTGTATGCACCACAAGGGAATCGACGCCACCCAAACTCACCGCGTTAGGCGGCAGTTTCAATGCAGAAACGAAGCGCTGAGTTTCTTCATAGCCACCTTTAATGGCAAAGGCAATGACTGCTCCGAACCCTTTCATCTGACGTTTTGCCAACTCGTGTTGCGGATGGCTAGGAAGACCTGGATAATATACACGCTCTACCTGTGGCTGCTGCTCTAAAAACTCAGCCAGGGCTAAAGCGTTGGCATTAATGCGTTCCATCCGTATCGGAAGCGTACGCAGACCGCGCAATAATAGCCATGCATCCATTGGCGAGAGGACCGAACCGATGGAAATATGCGTATGCCAAATACGCTCGGCTAACTCCTCGCTGGTGCAGATGACACCAGCTGTCAAATCATGGTGTCCCCCCAAATATTTTGTTGCGCTGTGAATAACGATATCGACACCTAGATCATGAGGCCGCTGATTGATCGGCGATGCGAAGGTGTTATCGGCCACGACGATAATTCCATGCGGGCGCGCCAACTCCACCACAGCAGCCAAATCCGTCAACACCAAAGTCGGATTGGCAGGCGTCTCGACCATGATGAGCTTTGTGTTAGGCCGTATCGCTTCTGCAAAGGCGTTGATGTCCGCTTGTTCGACCAGAGTCACTTCCACGCCAAACCGCGGCAGCATCTCATCCATAATCTTGGCGGTGCTCATATAATGCCGCGTTTGGGCAATCACATGATCTCCCGCGCTGACTAGAGCTAGAATGGCCGTGGCAATTGCCCCCATCCCGGAGCCAGTTACCAGTGCGGTTTCTGTACCTTCCAGTTCAGCCATAATCTTCGCAACGCGCTCATGCAATGGATTGCCGTAGCGCGTATAATACCGAGAATGGCGGGGTGTTCCCGCCATTTCTGCGAATTCACGGGAATTATGCGCACGAAACGTAGCTGTGTAATAGATGGGCGGAGCCACCGTCCCATCATCGGTGACCCAATCATCGCCATGGACAACCAAGGTTTCAGTTCGAAGTCCTTCAAGATTCATTTTCTCACGATTATCACGTTTGTCCATCTATTCTCTCTCCTTTGCTTCTCTAGATACCCGGCTCGACAAGAGTTCTTGATAAAAATAGTTGGTATCGGTCAAAAAAATCAATCTTTATGACAAAGAATTTTATTACCCTTTTCTCGAAGACTACATAACAAAATGATCGATGAAACAATTTATGTATGCTGGCTTGTTTATGAACCTCTTTTATTTTGATTTGTCTGGATTTATCTTTTATAGACAGAATTTTTGTTTATTTCAGAACTTAATAGATATTATATAATTTTTTTTTAAAAAAGTAAACCTATGATTTTGATTTTGATAAAGTTGCCAACTATAAAAACGTCCTTGCATGGGGTTGTTTCCTTAAGGAATACATGTGATACGCGAGCCCATCGCCAGTGCCGCGAGTTGGCGTACGGCGCGATATCCCGTAAATGATCATTTCCAGCTTGGCATAAGAACAAACAGCAAAGCATAGCGGAACTCCTATATTGCTTCTTGTTGCTAAGATGTGTTATTGTTTCAATCCTTTAATGAAGTCTTCCTTTATTTAAAAAGCCCCTCCATTTTGCCATTGATTTTCTAGAGATACAAGGAGCATTCCCGTTAGGAGCTTTTCCGGGGACTTGATCAAAAAAAGCCCTCTTGGTATGATGCAGGGGTGTCAACCACATCACTCACCATACCAAGGAGGACTTCAGATGAATTGTACACAAAACTATAAAATTGATCAAGTCACCGAACAAACGCTTGTCGTGGGTATTGATATCGCGAAACGAACCCACTACGCCTGCTTCGTGGATGACCGGGGGCGCGTGCTTCGCAAGTCGTTCACGATCTTCCAGTCGAAAGAGGGGTTTCAGCAGCTGTATAAAGCGATTCAGGAGGCGATGCAAGCGTTCGGGAAGTCAGAGGCGATCGTCGCCGTGGAGCCGACCGGGCACTACTGGTTGAACCTGG